>JAZPXM010000146.1:0-19469 GCA_045543675.1 Acutalibacteraceae bacterium | reverse complement strand
GATACGCTTTCGATGCGTTGTTTTTTACGTAAAATCAACATATCAGCAAGCGGATCTTCGATTTCTGCGCTAATAATACGACGCAACGGACGTACACCGCAAGCCGCATCGTATCCTTTTTCTGCCAAATACGTGTATACGGCGTCGGAAACAGTAACTGTTATCTGTAAATCTTTCAATCGCTCGACTAATTCCGAAAGAAGTTTTTGGGCTATTGTCTTTACGTCCGTTTTACTTATCGCGGTAAAAACAATGGTAGCATCTACACGATTTAAAAACTCGGGGCGAAAACGCTTTTTTAATTCTTTAAGCACTGCATCTTGTCGGTCTTGCGCGTCCTCCCCGCCAAAACCCAACGTGTGCTTTTCTGTCAGTAATCGTGCGCCGATATTGGAAGTCATAATAATCAGCGTATTACGAAAACTCACTTTCCTGCCGTGTGCATCGGTTAAAACGCCGTCTTCCAATACTTGTAGCAGGATATTAAACACGTCCGGATGCGCTTTTTCAATTTCATCAAACAATACCACACTATACGGGTGTTGTCTTACTTTTTCGGTTAACTGACCGCCTTCTTCGTACCCAATATACCCGGGCGGCGTGCCGATCATACGGGATACCGCATGTTTTTCCATATATTCTGACATATCCAACCGAATCATACGTTCTTCATTACCGTATACAATCGCGGCAAGGGCCTTGGAAAGTTCTGTCTTGCCGACACCCGTAGGTCCCAAGAAAATAAACGATCCTGTGGGACGTTTGGGGTCTTTTAATCCAGATCTACCGCGGCGTACCGCTTTTGCCACTGCCGCTACCGCTTCGTCCTGACCGATAATACGGCTTTTCAGGTGTTCTTCTAAATGTTCCAGTAAACTTTCTTCTTTATCGGTAATTTCGGCGACAGGAATACCCGCCCACACGGAAACAGTTTCTGCTACGTCTTGTGCGGTCACTACCCGTTTTTGCGTACCGCTTTCTTTTTCATATCTTTCTTGTGCGGCATATAGATTTTCAAACAATTGTCGCTCTTCATCACGCAAATGTGCCGCTTTTTCAAAATCCTGCGTATTGACAGCTACGCGTTTCTCAATATCTAATCGCCGTATACGTTCTTCCAACTCATAAACAGCAGGGTCGGCATCTACAGCAGCCAAACGTACGCCGGCCGCAGTTTCATCTAAAACATCTATTGCTTTATCGGGTAAAAAGCGATCAGCTATATATCTTTCGCTTAAGGTAACTGCCGCCGTAATAGCTTCATCACTAATTTTCACCTTGTGATGGGCTTCGTAACGATCCCGCAACCCCTTCAAAATGGCTATTGCTTGTTCGGTAGTGGGTTCTTCCACTTTAATCGGCTGAAAACGGCGTTCCAAGGCAGTATCTTTTTCAATGTGCTTACGGTATTCTTGTAAGGTGGTAGCGCCAATTACCTGCAATTCTCCACGGGCAAGATATGGTTTTAAAATATTGGAAGCGTCCACTGCTCCCTCCGCTGTCCCGGCACCGATAAGCGTATGCAATTCGTCAATAAACAATATGACCGTGCCGCTGCGTAGCACTTCTTCAATGGCCTGTTTGATGCGCTCTTCAAAATCTCCACGGTATTTCGTTCCGGCTATCATACTATTTAGATCCAGATATACAATCGTTTTACCCATCAGCAAATCGGGCACGTCACCGCGAGAAATCCGTTCAGCGAGTCCCTCGGCAATCGCTGTTTTACCGACGCCGGGCTCACCGATAAGACAAGGGTTATTTTTAGTGCGGCGTATCAAAATGCGTATCACGCGTTCGATTTCTTGTTCTCTGCCAATAACAGGGTCTATCTTCCCCGTTTTTGCCATCGCTGTTAAATCTCTCCCGTATTTTTTGAGTGCGCCTTTCACTTCTTTTTGCTTGCCCTTTTCGCTATGCACCATGTATTTGGTGTTGTCGCTGAGAGTTTTTTCGATTTGTTGCGGTTCTACACCCAAGCCCAGCAAAAAACGTACAGCGACGCAGTTTCCGTCTTTTAGTAAAGCGAGCAGAATGTGTTCTGTGCCGACGTATCCATACTGCATTTTAGCGGCTTCTGTTTCGGCAAGTTCCAATACCGCCTTTACCCGCGGCGAAAAATCCTGTGGCGTCACATACGTAAAAGCACCTATTGATTGCCCTTCAATCAGTTTCTTTTCGTATTGCGCAATGGTCACACCGTGATTGCCTAACACTACCGCCGCAACACCTGTTCCTTCCTTAAGCAAGCCCAATAAAATGTGTTCAGTGCCTACGTAAGTGTGTCCAAATGCCTGTGCGGCGCGGATAGCCAAATTCAATGCGGTGTTGGCTTTTTCTGTGAAACCTTTAAAACGATACTGCACCCTTATACACTCCTTTCAACAAAGAGAGTATATGACCTAAAATTTTCGCTTATACACTTTGTCACCCGTTGTTGCGGATTTTCATAGTATGGAGTGATGAAGGAGGTGGAAACACATGTGTTTGAGGAACTTATTTAACGGTATCGATTGCACCTGGCTGCTCTTTATCATCATTATCCTCCTGCTTATTGAGGACAGCGATTGCGGTTGTGGTTGCGGCTGCTAATCTCCTTTAAAGACCGGTAGGCACGGCAAATGCCGTGCCTACACCTTTTTTATTGACATATCCACATGAAATGGTATAATATAGGAAAAATTGCAAAATTTTGGCAGGAGATGTATATATGAAATCTACCGGTATTGTGCGAAAAATTGACGAACTCGGCAGAATTACCATTCCCAAAGAGACGCGTACTATGTTAGATATTAAAGACAACGATTCTCTTGAGATTTTTACCGAAGACGGTATGATACTGCTGAAAAAGTACCGCCCCTGCTGTATTTTTTGCGGTAACGCACGCGATGTTATGACTTTTAAGGGGCAAAACATTTGCCCTGCTTGCATGAAAGATATTGCAGAAAAATTATAAAAAAGAAGTCGGTCATCCGACTTCTTTTTTATTTGTTCTGTAAATATTCGTCAATTGCGGCGGCAGACGCTTTACCCGCACCCATCGCCAGAATAACGGTTGCAGCGCCTGTGACCGCGTCACCGCCCGCGTATACACCTTCGATGGAAGTCAACCCCGTTGTTTCGTCCGCAACGATACCGCCCCATTTTTGTGTATCTAAACCCGCGGTTGTAGATTTAATCAACGGGTTGGGCGATGTACCGATAGACATGATCACGCAGTCGCACGGAATTTCAAATGCCGAATGCGGTTTTTCAACAGGACGGCGTCTACCCGATGCATCCGGTTCGCCTAACGTCATTTCAACGCAGCGGATTGCGCGCACCATACCGTTTTCGTCACCTAAAATCTCAACGGGATTGGTCAGCAATGTAAACTGTACGCCTTCTTCTTCGGCGTGTTCTACTTCTTCTTTTCGTGCGGGCAATTCTTCCATAGAACGGCGATATACGATAGAAACTTTCTCGGCACCCAAACGCAATGCACTACGTGCCGCATCCATTGCTACGTTACCGCCCCCAACCACTACAACGCGTTGCGCTTTTTGTACGGGGGTATCGCTTTCGGGCAGGTACGCTTTCATAAGGTTTACACGGGTCAAAAATTCGTTAGCGGAATAGACACCTTTCAAATTTTCCCCGGGAATATTCATAAAGCGAGGCAATCCCGCACCAGACCCGATAAATACCGCTTCAAATCCTTCTTCGTGCAGTAATTCATCAATGGAAATGGTGCGTCCCACCACCACGTTGGTGGCAATTTTAACGCCGAGCGACTTTAATCCGTCAATTTCTTTCTGTACAATACTTTTAGGAAGGCGGAATTCGGGAATACCGTACACCAATACACCGCCGGCAGTGTGTAATGCTTCGAACACGGTAACGTCATAACCGCGTTTAGCAAGATCACCTGCGCAGGTAAGACCTGCAGGGCCCGATCCGATAACCGCCACACGATGTCCGTTTTTTTGCGGCAATTCTATCGCTTTGGTGTTATGAGCATTATGATAATCTGCTACGAAGCGTTCCAAACGGCCAATACCAACAGGTTCGCCTTTGATACCGCGCACGCACTTGCCTTCGCACTGATTTTCCTGCGGGCAAACACGTCCGCAAACCGCGGGCAGAGAACTGGAAGCGGCAATCACCGCATACGCACCCTCAAAATCCCCATTCGCCACTTTACTGATAAATGCAGGAATATTGATTTGTACAGGACAGCCCGTAACACAAACGGGGTTTTTACAGTTAAGACAGCGTTTTGCTTCGTCAATCGCTTGTTCTGCAGAATATCCATACGTAACTTCGTCAAAATTATGACAACGCACGTCGGGTGCTTGCATCGGCATTTCATTTTTCTTTAACGACATGTTCGGCATCTTACTGCACCTCCTTTTTGAAGAGATTGCAGGTTTCTTCGTATTTATGACGTTCAAAAGAACGGTACATGCCGCTCCTTGCCATCGCTTCATCAAAATCAATCATATGACCGTCAAATTCAGGTCCGTCAACACACGCAAATTTTGTTTCGCCGCCAACCGTCAAACGACAACCGCCACACATACCTGTGCCGTCAATCATAATAGGATTCATACTGGCAACTGTCTTAATACCGTACTCTTTCGTTAGCGCACACACAAATTTCATCATAATCAACGGCCCGATAGTGATAACTTCGTCATACTGTTCGCCGCTTTCAATAAGCCGTTTCAGCGCATCGGTAACCAACCCTTTTTCACCGCAAGATCCATCATCGCTCATCAAAAACAGTTTGTCGCTGTTTTGACGGAACTCGTTTTCCAAAATCACCAGATCTTTAGTGCGAAAACCGATAATGGCGTGTACTTCGGTTCCCTGCTCATGAAACTTTTTGGCAACGGGAAGCGCTATGGCACAACCAACACCGCCGCCTACAACCGCCACTTTCTTCTTGCCTGCGGTTTCTGTGGCACGGCCAAGCGGGCCAACAAAGTCCTGCAAAGCATCTCCTTCGTTTAGATGTGCCAATTTTTCGGTGGTCGCGCCTACGACCTGAAAAATAATGGTAACCGTACCTTTTTCAGTGTTATAGTCCGCAATGGTCAGCGGAATACGTTCTCCGTTTTCGTCAACACGTAAAATAATAAACTGACCCGGATTGGCTTTCTTCGCCACGGCGGGTGCAGAGATTTCCATCAGTATAACGGTTGGATTCAATACTTCTTTTCTTATGATGGTGAACATTGTGTAACTCCTTTGGGGATTTTTGACCTATTCTATCATTCTATCGTCTGTTTGTAAAGCAAAAATGGTATTAATCTGCCGTGTCGTCATTGGTGAGACAGCGTCTGCTGCCAAATAGAGCGGTCAATTGTTTTGTCTCCGCCATTGAGATAAAATCATCCTCTGAAACAACAATATGATCGATAAGATGAATATCTAAAACAGAAAATGCTTTTGCAAAAATTTCGGTCGTACGAATATCAATATTCGATGGATACGCGTGCCCGTTTGGATGATTATGCGCAAGTGCCACAAGCGTCGCATTATCTTTTAACGCTTGTTTGACGGCCAGACGCACATTGATATCTGCGGCATTTACACTACCCTTTGCTATACAGGTACAGTTAAGCAACTTTTTACGGTTATCCAACGACATCAATAGCACGCGTTCTTCCTGGTCTCCGGCAAAGCGGTACTTAAAATACTCGCCTATTTTCTGGCTGGTGTCTAAAATCGTGCCGATATCACAGCGCTCCACCCAATACCGTTTTACTAACTGTCCCGAAAAACAAATCAGCGTGGCAACGTTGTCGGTAACGCCTTCTACCTGTTTTAAATCTTCAAAAGACGCTTCCAAAACGCGGTACAAACTGCCAAAAGAGTTTAACAAGCGATGCGCCAGTTCGTTGGTATCTTTCATATGCACGCCAAAGAACAGCAACATTTCCAATACTTGATGCGGCTCAAAGCTTTCAAGACCTTCGTTCATAAAACGTTCTTTTACGCGTTGACGATGTCCGCTGTGCACATTTTCTTTCTTTTTAGTGGTTTTCTTTTGTGCTTCCATCATTATCACCTGAAATTAAATGTTTGTATTCTTGAAAAAAGTATGTTACAATAACACATAACAAGGTTTAGTAAAGGGGTATCCTTTGTGAAAAGTATTACCGTAAATGCAAATGATGCAGGTCAACGGCTGGATAAACTATTGACCAAAACGTTCCGCGCATTACCTACATCTCTGATGTATAAAGCCATTCGTACCAAGAACATAAAAATCAACGGCCGTCGTTGTGAGATCTCCACGCGTGTGCAGGTCGGCGACGTCATTACCGTATATCTCAAAGACGACGTGTTAGCAGAGAGCAACGGTACGCCTGACTTTATGACCGCAGGCAAAGCGTTAGATATTGTGTACGAAGATGAAAACATCTTGCTTGCCAACAAACCCGCCGGATTGCTGGTGCATCCCGACGAAAATGAATACCGCGACACGCTGATCATGCGTATTCAACGGTATTTGTTCGAAAAAGGCGAATATCATCCCGACAAGGAAAATAGCTTTACACCGGCTTTGGTCAATCGCATTGACCGCAACACCAGCGGCATTGTTATTTCTGCGAAAACCGCTGCCGCTTTACGTATTCTTAACGAGAAAATGAAACGCCGCGAACTGCACAAATACTATCTTTGTATTGTACACGGTACTTTTCAAAAGCAGAGTGATCTTTTAGAGGGGTATCTCGAAAAGAACGAAGAACAAAACCGTGTGTATATATCGGGTAGCGCACGCTTGGGTGCACGGCAAATTTCAACCAGATATACCGTGTTAGCCGAAAATGAAAAATACTCTTTGTTGGAAATCGAATTGTTAACGGGGCGTACGCATCAGATACGCGCACACTTGGCGTCTATCGGACATCCCCTGCTCGGCGACGGTAAATACGGTACAAACGCGTTAAACAAAGGGACCGGATACTCTAAACAGCAACTGTGTTCTTACCGTCTGCAATTTGACTTTGCCACCCCTGCCGAAGAATTAGAATACTTAAACGGCAAAGAGTTTGTTTTAGAGAATATTCCGTTTGTCGAAGAATTCAAGCAAGGAAAAATTAATTAAACTTATTGATAAGCCACGGCAATGCCAGTTCAAAGTTAACGCCGTACCAGTTTGCCGTTGGATCATTTATAGTTTTTTCAATCGACAAAGCCGTAAAGTCTACAGCGAGTTTCAATGCCTCTTCAAGCGGCATCTCACGGGTTAAAGCGCCCGTTAATGCCGAAGCAAATGTGTCCCCCGTTCCGTGAAAAATGTGAGAAACACGGGGTGTACCGTACCGAAAATACGTATCGGTTGTACGGTCGTATGCTACAACACCAATTGTACCGTCATCCAGCGTTACGCCAGTCAACACCGCTTGCTTCACACCGAAAGCGGACAGACGGCAAGCAATATCTTTAAGATATTCTTCATCATAGTTATCTTTGTAGGGTAATCCCAACAGAGCGGTTGCTTCGGTAAGATTTGGCACAATAACGTCTGCTTTACGGCAAAGAGATGCCATTTTTTGCGCAAACGCCATGGTAAAACCGGTATACAGTTTGCCGTTATCCCCCATAACGGGATCAACTACCACCAGCGTTTGCGGTGTGGCAAACGTATCTATGATTTCTACTACGTGTTCAATTTGCTCGGTAGATCCCAGGTATCCCGTATAAATTGCATCAAAAGACATATTATGCTGTCGCCAGTCTTCCACTGTCGGCAGCATTTCTTTTGTCAAATCGTGAAAAGCAAAATGCGGAAAAGCAGTATGTACCGATAACATTGCCGTCGGAATAACCGCTGTTTCCACACCACAAGCGGAAATAATGGGCAACGCCACCGTCAACGAACATTTGCCTACGCAAGAAATATCCTGTATTGTGACAATTCTTTTCACACGATATCCTCCGTTATTATATTATCAATTGAATGGCGCTTTGCAGGTTAGACACGGTAAACGTAGCTTTTCCTTCTTCCCGCTCGCCGTCCAGCGTCCAGTCCATGTCAGGAGATGCATACACGGTCATTTCCGACGCAGTAGCGAACGTAATAGACGGATAATCATAGTTTTGTGTTGTCAGTGCTACAATAATGTCATTTAGTTCTGCAATGGTGTTGGGGGCTTTAATCAGCAACAATTCGAATTTACCGTCATTCATATCGACGACATCGGGATTTAAGGTTAAAATGCCGCCAACAGAAGTAGAATTGCTGATAGCGCCGAACAGGTAGTCACCTTCTATCGTTTCGGTCTGCGTTTCAAAACGCAGGTGTAAAGGACGTATAGAGGGAATATCTTTTACACCTTCCAAAATATACGCCAAATGCCCCAATGCGTTTTTGACGTTTTGGGGGGTTGCATAGGATGCTTTTGTAAAGGCACCAAATGATGCCACATATGAAAAATAACGGGTATCAAAACGGCCTACATCGATAGTGTGCGGCGTTCCCTCCACAATTTTAGTTGCTGCTTTTAACATATTTTTCGGCAACTTTAAGCTGTTAGCAAAATCGTTGGTGCTGCCTGCAGGAATATACCCGATCGGCACGGATAATTCTGCTTCCAACAGACCGTTTACCACTTCATTAAACGTGCCGTCGCCGCCGATACACACAATTAAGTCTTTATCTCCACCATGTTCTTTAACTAACGTCACCGCATCGCCGCGACAGGTCGTTAACATAACGGTCGTTACATATTCATTTCTGCGGAACAATTCAAGAATATCCGCCAAATATCTTTTGCCGCGTTTTTGACCCGCATTAGGATTCATAACAACGAGCACGCGTTTCACCGTTAAACACACTCCTTAAAAATCAGAAAAAGGTCGCCACTTCTTTGACCGGCGGCTCGCAGGCCGTCATTTCGATAACCGTCAACACAGGACCACGCCGTGCATACATCGGGTGTTCCTGCAAATGTAACGTAGCAGTTACCTTTACCCAGCCACGTTCTTCAACGGGCAACGGTATGTCGCTATACGCAACTAAGCCCGCATACATAATATCGTCTGCACAGCAGGTCATCACGTCGCGACCGATAATAAAGCCGTTATCGGTCAATTTCTTCTCCGTAACCACAGCGCCTTTAAAAACAACCGTTTTTTCGGCGTAACTATCCATATTTTCGCCGAGATCTCTATACCAAAGTGCATAATCATCGTCTTGAATCTCGATAACGGGTGCATTGATATCAAACGGCAACGGATCTTCAATATCATCGTATTCTACATCACCCGTCGGCGATTCATACGCAATGTCCGCACGACGGCTGGTACCGCGCACAATTTTATGCAACGCCATTTTATCCACGGCATCGGTATAACGGTTAAATACCACCAATTCACAGGTGTTTAATTTATCCACCACCAACGCACGCATATTGGCATTATACGTAACAAACGTATTGGCATCAGCAAACATAAATTCCTGATAAATCACCCAGTTTTTGGGCATATTTTCGAACAGTGCCGCCAAAAGCCACATACTGTTATATTCCACGATAACACGTTTACAGTTATTCTTTTTCAACCACGCACTTAAATTATCGGCAGTTAATTCAGAAGGGTCTTCCACCGTTTGCACATACACATGGGGCGCCGAAAAACGAGAAGCATCATATTCTTCTTCCCCTTCTTCGCACAGTAATAACAGCGTACGCTCACCTGCATTAAATCGCTTATCTTCTAAAGTTTCTTGGATAAACCGTGTCTTTCCCGCTTCCAAAAAACCGGTAAAGACGTATACGGGAATTTCCATTGCTCATTCTCCCAACTTGAACAAGTTCTTCAGCGCGTTTTCGTTGATATCCGCACCGATAACACAAATTTTACCGATAACATCTGCCGCACCCAAGCGTACATCCGCCTCTGCAGGTACGTAGTCAAAGTGTAACCATTGACCGTCTACACCTGCAACAATGCCTTTTGCACGTAAAATCGTACCGTAAGCGGTTGCATCGTCCAAAGCCGAAACCATAGCGAGCAATTCTTCTTTTCCGTACTTGCGGGCAGTTTCTTTACCAAAACTGGTAAATACATCATCAGCGTGATGATGGTGATGATGTTCATGGCATCCACAGTCGCAGTCATGCTCGTGATGATGCCCATGATCGTGGTGATGCTCGTGATCGTGGTGATGGTGGCCACACGTAGGGCATACATCATGTTCTTCTAACAATTCGGCAAGTGCATCCGATAACGTGTGCGTATGCTCCATTGCATGTACGATTTGTGCGCCGTCAAGTTGCGACCACGGAGTTGT
Organism: Acutalibacteraceae bacterium; assembly: GCA_045543675.1. GTDB lineage: Bacteria > Bacillota > Clostridia > Oscillospirales > Acutalibacteraceae > URNF01. The sequence continues at coordinate 9,181 of JAZPXM010000146.1, read as the reverse complement.
AATTACTGTGGCATGGGGATTATGTTCACGTACTAAAGCCAAGGTTGCTTCCAGTTTTGACGGATCCATATTATCGGTATGACTCAAAACTACCGCATTCGCATGTGTGATCTGGTCGCCAAAAAACTCACCGAAGTTCTTCATATACATTTTGCATTTTTTGGCGTCTACTACGGTGGTAAACGTATTAAGAACAACGTCTTCCGCGTGAATATCGCGTACTGCACGAATGACGTCGCTGAGTTTGCCTACACCGGACGGTTCAATCAAAATACGGTCAGGCGCATATTCGGCAAGCACCTTTTTTAATGCTTCGCTGAAGTCACCAACCAGACTGCAGCAAATGCAACCCGAATTCATTTCGGTGATCTCAATACCGGCTTCACGCAAGAAACCGCCGTCGATGCCAATCTCGCCAAATTCGTTTTCAATCAGAACCAGTTTTTCTCCAACGTATGCTTCTTTAATCAATTTTTTAATAAGTGTGGTTTTACCAGCGCCCAAAAAGCCTGAAAAAATATCGATCTTAGTCATAATACACTTACTTCCTTTCCACAGCAGTATACACCTCTTGACCTTAAAAAGCAACTATCGCTTGTAAACTTTTTATAAAAACAACGCTTTTTTACGGAAATACTTTGACAAACACAAGGATTTCTGTATAATAGATACCGTATATGTATTTATTATCTCCACATATTTGAAAGGCGAATATTATGAAGCGCAACGACACGAAAAATCTATTGACAGTTGCTCTGTCCTTGTGTGCGGTTATCGCCGTTATCGGTTGCCTTTTTGTATACCGTTCCGTCTCAACGCCAAGCATACCAACATCTGTGATTACGCAGAGTACAGGAACTGTCGATACAAGCACGAAACCGTCATCCACTACACCAACGACCACTACCACGGGGCAAGGTCGTACATTCTCTTGGAGCGCAGCAGATGAGCAGCGCATAACCGCATTGTTACAAAGTTACGGCGGACAAGTCTCTTTTTACTATGAAGACTTAGAATCGGGATATACGTATCTGCATAATGCCGATCATTCCTACTTTGCGGCAAGTTTGGCGAAAGCGCCTTTCTGTATGTATATCCTGCGGTTGGCTTCCGAAGGCAAATGTGATCTTGCGCAAAAAGTCACGTATACCGCTGCTTTCCAATCCAAAGGTACGGGAATTATTAAAAACGATCCTTTCGGGACAGAATATACCATACAACAACTCATTGAATACGCGATTCGTTACAGCGACAACGCGGCTTTGCGTATGTTACGCTCTGTTTTTTCCGTAAACGATTTTAAGAAGTATGCCGCATCTATCGGTATACAAAACACAGATGCTATCGGTCTTATCACCAACAGTCAAATAACGGCAAAAGATGCCGCTATATATATGCACGCCATATACGAATTTACCGAAAACGATGAAATATACGGAAAAATGCTGTATGACTATATGACGCATACGCGAAATCCGATGTTTTACTCTTCCTATCCGCTTATCAGAAAATACGGCTGGGCAGACGCATCTTTCCATGATATGGCAATTGTGGATGCGCCGCACCCGTACATACTGATATTGCTTACCGACCACGAAGATGGTACGGCAGGTGACTTTGCAATGTTCCGCAACGTTGCAAACAACGTAGAAAAATTATCCGGTCAAACGGAATAACAATAAAGGAGAATGTTTATGTTTACAGACGAATTGAAAAACTACGATGCCCAAGTGTTTGCAGCTTGTGACCGTGAATTCAAACGCCAGCAACACAACATTGAATTGATTGCTTCTGAAAATATCGTATCAAAAGCGGTATTGCTCGCAGCAGGTAGCGTACTCACCAATAAATACGCCGAAGGTTATCCCGGCAAGCGCTATTACGGTGGTTGTGTGTATGTAGACGAAGTAGAAGAAATCGCAAGACAGCGTGCCTGTGAACTGTTTGGTGCAGACCATGCTAACGTACAGCCGCATAGCGGCGCAAGCGCCAATCTTGCTGTATTCTTTGCTCTGCTACAGCCCGGTGACACGGTAATGGGTATGAACTTGGCACATGGAGGTCATCTGTCTCACGGTTCTCCCGTTAACATTTCGGGCAAATATTTTAATATCGTTCCCTACGGTGTGGACACCGCAACCGGCTATATCGACTATGAAGAGATGCGCAAAATTGCCGTTGAAAACAAACCGAAGTTGATTGTTGTCGGTGCCAGTGCATATCCGCGTGTTATAGATTTCCCAAAATGCCGTGAAATCGCTGACGAAGTCGGCGCATACCTGATGGTGGATATTGCGCACATCGCAGGTCTTGTAGCAGCAGGATTGCATCCCAACCCGGTTCCCTATGCCGACGTTGTAACCACTACCACCCATAAAACTTTACGCGGTCCCCGCGGCGGTATGATTCTGTGCAAAGAAGAATTGGCAAAACAAATTGACAAAGCGATTTTCCCCGGTATTCAAGGCGGTCCGCTGATGCACATTATTGCCGCAAAAGCCGTCGCACTTGGCGAGGCATTAACCGACGAATTCAAGACCTACCAACAAAACATTGTAAAAAATGCAAAAGTGCTTTCTGAAGCGCTCGTAGCAGAAGGTCTGAACCTTGTTTCCGGCGGCACGGATAATCATTTGATGTTACTGGATCTGCGTGGTACGGGTGTTACCGGCAAAGAACTGGAACACCGTTTAGACGCTGTGCATATCACTGCCAACAAAAACGCTATCCCCGATGACCCCGAAAGCCCGTTTGTTACAAGCGGTGTGCGTCTGGGTACACCCGCTGTCACTTCCCGCGGTTTCGGTGAAGCGGAAATGCGTAAAATCGCTAAATGGATTGCGGAAGTTGTGCGTGATTTTGAAGGCAATAAAGATCGTATTACCCAAGAAGTTATCGCCCTTTGCGAACAGTTTCCTATTTATAATGACTGATTTTTCAGTTTTTGCATAATCATTCCTTACCCTGCACATACTATCAGCGGAGAAAAAATCTCCGCCAAACAAAGGGGTGAATGGTATGCTGGACAGACTGGCTTTGCTTCTGGTAGTTATCGGCGCTCTTAACTGGGGTAGCGTAGGACTCTTTCAGTTTGATATCGTGTCCTGGCTTTTCGGTGGCGCGGATTCCCTTATCAGTCGCATCATTTTTACGCTTGTTGGTCTTGCGGGACTTTGGTGCATCTCTCTGTTTTTCAGAAGACGCAACGAAGTACTGGAAAGAGACTGACGGCAAAAACCCAATAAAAAACGCCATCGTTTTCACGATGGCGTTTTTCTTTTGCAAAATTATTGTGCTTCCACCAATGCTTTGGTATCGCGCGCGATAACCAATTCTTCGTTGGTGGGAATAACGAAAGCACGGATGGTGGAATCTTTGGTGCTGATTTCCACTTCTTCGCCGCGGGAGTGATTAGCGGCTTTATCCAGTTTCACGCCGAGATAAGCAAGCGAGTTGACGATATCTTCACGAATTTCTTCGCAGTTTTCGGCGATACCGGCAGTGAATACGATAGCATCTAAACCACCCAAAGCCGCGATAAAGCCGCCGACAATTTTGGAAACCTGATAACTACGCATTTTCCAGAACAATTCCGCGCGATCGTGGAATTCGTGATTCGGGTCGGAAACAGCGGCACGAATATCGCGGTCATCCCCCGAGAAACCGGAAATACCAAGCATACCGGATTTTTTGTTCATCAAAGTATCCATCTCTTTGGGAGACAGATTTTCTTTATCCATAATGTAGGTAACAACAGACGGGTCAATGGAACCGCAACGGGTACCCATCAGCATACCGTCCAACGGGGTAAGACCCATAGTGGTATCGATACATTTGCCGTCTTTGATAGCGGAAATAGATGCGCCGTTACCAATGTGGCAAGTGATGATGCGGGTGCCTTCGGTTTTGCCAAGCAATTCACAGCAACGTGCACTTACAAAACGGTGGGACGTACCGTGGAAACCATAACGGCGAATGGCATATTTTTCATAGTACTCATACGGTACGCCGAACATATACGCTTCCGGCGGCATGGTCTGATGGAAAGAAGTATCAAATACGACAACCTGCGGTACTTCGGCGCCAAACGCGTCAATCGCGGCGCGAATACCCTGTACGTGTGCCAAGTTATGCAACGGTGCCAATGCAGCCAATTCTTCAATCTGATCGATAACTTCGGGCGTAACCATTACAGAACGGTCAAATTTATCGCCACCCTGCACGATGCGGTGACCGATAGCGGAAACTTCCGCCAAATCGTTAATAACTTTACCTTCACCGGAAGTCAGCGCTTGCTTTACCTGCTCAAATGCAACCGTATGATTAGGCATATCGATTTCTACGGTTTTGGCATAGCCGTCAGCCGTTTTATGGGTGAAAACACCACCGTCGCCGATACGTTCGCAGTTGCCTTTTGCCAGCATTTTTTCGCCGTTCATATCAATTAACTGATATTTGAGCGAGGAACTGCCGGCATTGATAACCAATACCTTCATTTTTTATCCTCCATACATCTTCCCAAACGGGAATTTTTAGTGTATAATATTACCAATGGTTAGTATATACCCTTTTTTCTTGCATTTCAAGTGTTAATTCATAAGCGAGGTGATTTTTTATGAGAATAGCCGGTATCATAGCGGAATATGATCCGTTCCACAACGGACATGCCTATCATATTGCGGCGACACGTGCCGCAGGCGCAGAATATATCGTTGTCGTTTTAGGCGGTCACTTTACACAGCGCGGAGAACCCGCTTTGCTTACTAAGACCGATCGTATTCGTATGGCGTTAGCAAACGGCGCAGACCTTGTGGTAGAAATGCCGCAGCCTTTCGGCTTATCTTCGGCGGAAATGTTTGCACGCGGCGGTATTGCCGTTTTAGACGGTATGGGATGCATTGATACTGTGAGTTTTGGCAGTGAATGCGGTAACGCAGATATATTAACGGAAATCGCCGCAATCATGCAAACCATACCTTTTAAAACCGCCCTGCGTACTGCTTTGGAAGGAGGACTGCCATACGCCGCCGCGCAGGAAGAAGCGCTAAAAACCGTCAAAAACGGCGATTATGCCGCTATTCTCTCTACACCCAATAATACGCTCGGTCTGGAATATTGTAAAGCATTGCTAATGTTGCAATCCGATATAAAACCGTTCACCGTCAAACGTACGGGCGCCGCGCATAATGCAACGGCAGACGGCGGTGTTTTTACGTCTGCAAGTCACCTGCGCGAATGTGTCAGAAAAGAAAAATGGCAGGACATTCTGCCGTTTCTACCGAAAACCAGTCTTGAAATTCTGCAAAACGCAAACGTGTGCGGCCGTTGCTATACAGATCCCCGCTTGTATGACCGTATTTTACTTTCCAAACTTCGTTCTATGCCCCGTAATGCGTTTGCTGTATTGCCTTTTATCAGCGAAGGACTGGAAAACCGCTTGTATGAAGCGGCGCGGACGCAAACGTCGGTGGATGATATCTTGGATACCGTAAAAACCAAACGCTATCCCTTGGCGCGGTTACGCCGTATACTCGCCGCAGCATACTTAGGGCTTACTAATGAAGATATGCCGCTTCTCCCACCGTATATCCGCGTTTTAGGTATCGGCGCTCACGGCACAAAGCTACTAAAAGAAGTAGCAAAAAGCGCCCGTTTGCCGCTGTTTACCGATGCAAAACAACCGCCTACGGACGCTCTTTCCGAAAAAATATTCAATTTTGAATGTAAAGCAAGTGACCTTTACGGTGCGCTATTGCCTTTCCCGACACCATGCGGAGCAGAATTCAGTCGCGGGATGTTACATTATCCGCGGGAAATGTGATACCCGCCGCTTGACGCATCGCAAACATACAATCACAGACATCTAACGCTAATGCTTTGTGATATACATAGGTATCATCGGCACCGTTTTGTATCCAATGTGCAAAGGCGGCAATTTCTCTTCCCATTAAAACATCTTTATCTTCTTCGCCCCACAACCTTTGTGGGGCTTTTTCATTGATATGCAGGGTGATATTTTCTAATTTTGAGATAGAAGATATCGTAACGGATCCTTTGGTACCAACGATTTCGGACGGCGCTCTCCCCTGCCCGGTCTTGGAATATGTCAATACCGCTTGCATATTGGAATACTGCCACACAGAGCATCCCGCGCCGTCAGCACCCGTTCTCAAAAAAGAAGCCGATGCGGTAATATGTTGCGGCTTTCCAAATAACAATACCGCAGGATACACGCAGTACACGCCTAAATCTTGCAGCGTTCCGGCTTCCAACGCAGGATTAAAAATATTCGGCGTACCTCCTGCATAGTATTCCGGCATTCTGGTAGATAGTTGCGAAAAATCAAAGTGCGCTACCGAAACGTCACCGATGGCGTTCACGGCTTCTCGAAACAGTTTTAGCTGCGGTTGAAATAACAGCATAATCGCTTCTGCAAACAAACAACCGTTTTGTTGGGCTAACGCAAACGTTTCCCGTAGTTGCGCAGGGTGAGCAGACAACGGTTTTTCACATAGCACGTGTTTCCCATTTTGCAGAAACACCTGCGCTTGTTCTAAATGTGCTACGTTAGGACTGGCAATGTAAACCATATCGATCACATCAGAAGACGCCATTTCTTCCAGTGAAGTAAACGTATATGTCGCACCGTGCTTTTTAGCGTATTCCGTTGCTCTCTCAGTGGTACGCGAATACACTGCAGTCAGTTCTAAAAAGTCATAATGTTCAGCTCCTGCAATCATACAGTCGGTGATACTGCTGCTGCCGACAATTCCGTAGCGAATTTTGGTGTTTACAGACATAACTTACATCCTTTCGGGTATGTTAAACTTGGGTGATTACGTTGTATAAAAAAGTAAAGGGAGACGTTTGGAAATATCCCGTGATAGGTGCTTTGGCAGGGATCGCCAACGGTATTTTCGGCGCCGGAGGCGGATTGTTTTTGGTACCGTTGTTTATTAATTGGATGAAAATGGATGAGAAAAAGGCGTTTGCAACATCGGTTGCGGTAATTTTTCCGTTGTCTATTGCTTCGCTTGTTATTTTCATACTGCGTGGTGAAAATATTATATCTACCGCACTACCGTTTGTTATCGGTGGCATTATCGGTGGCTTGGTCAGCGGTAAACTATTTCGTCATATGTCCGCTCTGTGGCTACACCGTATCTTTGGGTTTTTATTACTGTACGGTGCCTTTCGTTCATTATTATCTTAACGGAGTGAGAAAATGTTAGATGTGCTTATCGGGTTTTTAACGGGCATTGTCAGCGGTTTCGGCGTTGGCGGCGGTTCGTTGCTTGTGTTGTATCTGACCGTCTTTGGCGGCGCAGACCAATATACCGCCGGTGGTGTAAACCTTTTGTACTTTACAGGTTGTGCGCCCGCCGCTTTAGTGTCTCATATACGCAACAAACGCATCGTGTGGCGCGCAGTATGGCTATGCTTGGTTACAGGGATCCCTCTATCCATACTTGCCGCCATTCTCAGCAGTCATTTAGATGTAGCATTACTGCGAAAGGGTTTTGGCTTTGTGCTGCTGTATATCGGCATTAAAGAAATCTTTACCAAGAAAAAAATCACAAAATAACTATACAACAAATCTCACAAAAAAGCAATTCCTATTGCGATTTGGGGTCGACAAATCTTTAACAATATGTTATACTGATTTATATGGGATTTCGAAAGGGGTATTATGTATGATAGTTTTGATTCCCGCATACCAGCCTGACGAACAACTACTATTGTTGACAGAGCGTCTGATCAACAATACCGACTACCATATTGTTGTTGTAAATGACGGCAGTGCATCGGAAAAAGACGCCATTTTTGCGCAACTTCCCGATACTGTCACCGTATTGCAACATGAGCAAAATTGCGGCAAAGGGCGCGCCATGAAAACCGGTATGACCTACATACGGGAACACTTTCCCGAAACGGAGGGCGTTGTCATTGTAGATGCAGACGGGCAACACTTATTGCCCGACATTCAACGCGTCTGCGAAGAACAGGCGGCGCATCCCGATGCTATTATTCTCGGATCGCGTCGGTTTACGGGCAAAGTGCCGATGCGTAGCTTAGTTGGCAATACCATTACGAGATATGTATTTGCGTTGGCGAGCGGGGTTATGGTGCACGATACACAAACAGGATTACGCGCCTTTTCCGTAAAACGTATTCCCGAACTGTTAGCGTTGAAAGGCGAACGGTATGAGTATGAAATGTATATGCTTCTCGGCGCCGCAGAACAACATATTCCTTTGCGCGAGGTATACATAGAAACCGTATATTTGGATGAAGAAAACTCTTCATCCCACTTCAACCCCTTAAAAGATTCCTTGCGCATTTACGGTTCTATCATCAAGTTTACCGCGTCTTCGATTGTCGGCTTCTTGGTAGACTATGTGCTGGTACTGTTGTTAGCCGCTTTGTTTGGCGGCTTTGGCATAAAACAACAGACGGTACTGTTGCTGAGCGCTATTATTGCCCGTGTGGTTAGTTCCTTGTGTAATTTCCTTATCAATCGCCGGGTCGTTTTTAAATCGGACGAGTCCATCGCCAGCACCGCTATCAAATATTATGCGGTAGCCGCACTGATATTGATTTTGAACTATCTGTTATTAAACCTTTTCAACATTGTACTTTCCATACCGTTGGCAGTGGCAAAACTGATAGTGGAAGCGCTGCTGTTTGCTGTCAGCTTGGCTCTGCAAAGATTTTTCGTGTTTAAGTCGAAAAAATGACGTTGCTGTCCTTGACAAACTTTTGACAATCGTCCATAATGTATAATATTGTTTTTCTTAGGAGTGAATACTATGGCAGACACACTTGCACAAAAACTTATTCGCGCACATTTGGTGAGCGGCGATATGACACCGGGCACCGAAATCGGTTTGCGCATTGACCAGACCTTGACGCAAGATGCGACGGGTACTATGGCATATCTGGAATTTGAAGCAATGGGTATTCCGCGCGTGAAAACGGAACGCTCGGTTGCGTACATTGACCACAATACGCTGCAAACGGGTTTCGAAAATGCTGATGATCACCGTTTTATTCAGTCTATCTGCAAAAAACACGGTTTGTATTTTTCACGTCCCGGCAACGGCATCTGTCATCAGGTGCATTTGGAACGTTTTGGTATTCCCGGTAAAACCCTTATCGGCTCGGACAGCCATACACCGAC
>JAZPXM010000145.1:0-4257 GCA_045543675.1 Acutalibacteraceae bacterium | reverse complement strand
AAGGCGGTACACGCTAAGGTAGACGCGGCGTTTGATGTGTATTACAACCATAAGGGCGAGTATCTGCAGACCAAATCCGGTGTGTTCAACTCCCTGCCCGTTGCCGCTAAAACGGCTATCGGCGGTTTGTGGATCAACAGATGGTTGCACACGGAAACCAACTGGGGCGTTCCCGAAACTGAACGCAAATATATGGATACCATCCAAGGTCTGGTAGCGAAGGACACCGATGGCGAAAAGCTCATCATGAAAAACTTCGAAACGACCTTCAGCCTGCATTTTAACCACTATTACGATGAACTTAAAAACAATAACACGGCGAAAGTAAGAGGCTGGAACTCCGGCTTGCTCGCTTTCCGTCAGCAGACCCCCGGTAAGTTTGTGGATGGCGTTGTACACGGTGTAAATACTGTTAACAAAGAACAGGGTATTCTTTGTATTACCCCGTGGGGTATCAGCGTGGGTGCCGGCGAAAGCATTAACGACGCTATGTACAGCACCGATGCTGTCCTGTTTGATCAGCCCCCTACGTACGGCGATTGCACCGTCAACGTAAAGGTTGTAAACGGCAATTGCTGGGTCAAGATCACCGACTACGAGGACGGCAGCGTTATGTTTGATAACGGCGACGAACCCTTTGCAGTTGATTTTGATGAATACGGTTACCTCGCTTACGGTCTCGGCGGCTGCAAGACCTCTATCGGCGACATCTCCCTGACCCGTTTGAATGACGAGGGCGAAATGATCGATATCTCTAATCCTCCCGATGTACCTGTTCCCACCCCCGGCGGTTCTGAGCAACCTGACGTGGACGGTTTTGAATTTAGCGTTACCGATATCATACCGTGGAATGGTAGCTATACCAACGGCGGCGGCAAAACTTGGACGACATTCGCTGATGGCAAAGAACATGCAAATACCGAAGGCGCTCCGGTTATCAAACAGGCGTTGACCGACAACTTTGTTCTGTATTACAACAATGACGACGAGTATATGGAAGTTGCAGCGGGTCAATGGAAAGCCGCCGGTGCTTCTGTTGGTGCTGCTTTCGGTCAGCTCTATAACAACCGTTGGTTACAGCGTATAAACGATTGGGATTACGCTGAAGCCGATCGCCATTATATGCGTCTTATCAGCTCGTTGGCGCCGCGTAGCGAAGACGGCAATGAGATCATTTTGAAAAACTTCGAAACCACTGTTGAAATCGACTTTGAACACAACACCAAGTATGGCTGGAATGCGTTCTTGCTCGGTTTCCGTCAGCAGACCCCCGGTAAATTTGTTGACGATGTGTTTGTTGTGAATAAAGATCAGGCATTTGTCTGTGTGACCCCGTGGGGCATCAGCATTGCCGCCGGCGAAGACATCAAAGATACGATGTATAATACCGACGAGATCAGCTTCAATCGGACCGGCAACGGTGTGCGTACCATTACGCTCTACGTGAAGGCGGTCAACGATAAGGTTTGGGTTACCGTTGCTTCCGGCGGCCAGATTCTTTTCAACAACGGCGGCGAACCCTTCACTGTTGATTTTGATAAATACGGCTACATCACCTACGGTTGCGGCAGCTGCCAGAGCTCTATCGGTGCTATCTCCCTGACCCGTCTGAATGACGAGGGCGAAATGATCGATATCTCTAATCCTCCCGATGTACCTGTTCCCAACCCCGGCGGTTCCGAAGGACCTGTTGTGGAAGGCTTTAAATTCAGCGTCACCAATGTCGTACCTTACTCCGGCGGTAAATACACCACCGGCGGTAACCAGAGCTGGTTGGCATTCGGCGATGGCAAGGGTCATGCGAACACCGAAGGTGCTGCGGCCGTCAAACAGGCATTGACCGACAACTTTGTTTTGTATTACAACAACGACGACGAGTATATGGAAGTCAAAGCCGGCGAATGGAAAGCCGAGGGCGCTTCTGTCGGTGCTGCTTTCTGCCAGTTGTTCGCCAACCGTTGGTTACAGCGTGAAAACGATTGGAATTACGCTATCGCCGCTCGCCATTATATGCGTCTTATCAGCTCGTTGGCGCCGCGCGGCGAAGACGGCAAAGCAATCGTTGTGAAAAACTTCGAAACCACTGTTGACGTTGACTTTGAACACTACACCGAGTACGGCTGGAACGCGTTCTTGCTCGGTTTCCGTCAGCAGACCCCCGGTAAATTCGTGGACGATGAGTACGTTGTAAACAAAGACCAGGCGCTTGTAAGCGTTACCCCGTGGGGTGTCAGCGTTGCCGGCGGCGAAGGCATCATTGATTTGTTGTATGATACCGACGATTACGTTTACGGTCTCGACAACGGTGTGCGTACCGTCAAGGTCTACGTGAAGGCTGTCAATAATCAGGTTTGGCTTACCGTTTCTTCCAGCGGCCAGGTTCTTTTCAACAATGACGGTCAGCCCTTTGAGATCGATTACGATAAATACGGCTATATCACCTACGGCGTAGGTAGCTGTAAGAACTCTTTGGGCGATATCAAACTGTACGCTTTGGATGACGAAGGCAACAAAGTCGACTTCCATGTCTGCGAAGTGGAACTTGCTGCAGAGAAAGAACCCGCTGATTGCGACTCTACGGGTAAAGAAGCGTACTACAAATGTGAAGGCTGCGGCCTCTTCTTTGCGGATGAAAGCGGCGAAGAAGCTATCGCTGATCTGGAAAACTGGGGCATCATTGGTGTGACACACGACTTCGCAACCCCGGACTATGACGAAACCGGTCACTGGAATGAATGTGACTGCGGCGAAAAAGACCAAGTGCTTCCGCACGTATACGAAAATGACGCAGACGCGACCTGCGACTGCGGCTATGTACGCGAACTGGCACCGGCGAAAAACGGCTGGAAACTGGAAGACGGCAAGTGGTATTATTACACCGACAACGTAAAAGTTGTCAACAAATGGATGAAAGACTCCAAAGGTTGGGTAAAACTGGGCGCTGACGGTGCGATGCTCACCAACAAGTGGACCACCGACTCTAAGGGTTGGTGCTATGTAGGCGCTGACGGCTACGCTGTGACCAACTGCTGGAAGAAAGACTCCAAAGGCTGGATCTGGCTGGATGCTAACGGTTCTATGACCAAATCCAAATGGATCAAAGACAACAACAAGTGGTATTACCTGGATGCTAATGGTTATATGGTGACCGACAAATGGCAGAAAGACTCCAAAGGTTGGGTAAAACTCGGCGGCGACGGCGCAATGCTGACCAATAAGTGGACCACCGACTCTAAGGGTTGGTGCTACGTAGGTAGCGACGGCTACGCTGTGACCAATTGTTGGAAGAAAGACTCCAAAGGCTGGATCTATCTGGATGCTAACGGTTCTATGACCAAATCTAAATGGGTACAGACCGACGGCCAGTGGTACTATTGCGATGGCAACGGCTATATGGTAGCGAACAAGACGCTCACCATCAGCGGTAAAAAATACACCTTCAACGCTTCCGGCGTGTGGGTAAAATAATCCGTACCACAAATCCTTATGTGGAAATAATGCACTTGGAAATCTAACCTAAGAAACGGTGTGGCAGAATTTTCTGTCACACCGTTTTTTATGTAAAAAACCGTGCCGCGAATGTGTAAAACGGGACGATGTGGACATCGTCCCCTACAGGCACGCAATCAATGATACTGCCTTCTCCCTGCAAGTGAAGGTGGCGCGGTGTAACCGCGGCGGATGAGGTGGAAAGGGGATAGGACAACCTTACCCCTCATCACCCGCTGACGCGGGAGCTTTCCTTGCAGGACGGCCACCCCTCTGCCCTTCGGGCATCTCCCCTTTGAGGGGAGTTACCTCAAGGAGAAGCCCATCACACACCGTAAATGCCATCGTAGGGGCAGGCGTCCCCGACTTCCCGTAAATGGCACATCCACTCGCAAACGGCACATTCACCCGTAAAAAACACCTTAAAAAGAACTTTTCGGCACATCATTTTTACGGTTTTTCGTGGCGGAACAATAGGCGTTGCACAGGTGTAAAATCCGCAATCAAAGCGTATTTTCAACGCTATATATTTGCGGATACAAGTTGTAAAAAATCGTCACTTTGCACAAATTTCGCATAATTTTTTATGCATTTATTTCAGTAGTACTAAAAAATGATGGCACTTTCTGGGAAATCATAGGATAGTGCTATTAAAATCCTCTTTTTCTGCATTGAAAAGAACAGAAAAGATTTTTAATATTTATATAGGAGAGGCGGTAGCGATACTGTCCCTGTGAAAAATTTTTAAGGAGTGAAATCTCAATGAAA
>JAZPXM010000144.1:0-1667 GCA_045543675.1 Acutalibacteraceae bacterium | reverse complement strand
GCCAGAATGGGAAACTGCGTGATCTCGGGAAAGCCGAGTCCGTTCTCCCAGCGGCTGACGGTTTTGTCGCTGATATTCAGTTTTTCCGCCAACTGCGCTTGTGTCATACCGCATGTTTTGCGAAGTTTGGCGATAGAGATCCCCATGCTTCTTGCGTCCACGCTCTCACCTCACGAATATATGTATACTTCTATTGTAAAAGATTTTTCGGTTTTGTAAACCCAAAACTACACGAATTTTTGTAGAAAATGGCTCAAAATTCGCCCAAAAGCTCTACGAACGAGAGGGGTGAATTTGTTTTAATGGAGGTGAATGACGCGCATACGGAGAAAGAGTTATGAAAAAACTGCATTTGCTGTGCAACGCGCTGTTGACCCAAAACTAAAAACCGGATGCAACCTTTAATCTGGACTGGATCCAAAAGGTCAGTTTCCGCGCAACGGTTGCACCCGCCGGTGTGACCCGTTTCAACTGCCGTATGCGCACCGTGAAAAAAACGGCCGCCACCCGCCCGCAGGACGGTGACACCATCCGTATAAGCAACGAACGGATGGATTTCGTCATCAGCCTCCGTGGCGATGACCACACCGGGGATAACTCCGTTTTTCGTGCACAGCGTGTGGAGCGTGTCCAACTTGGCCGCGGTGAGTTTCTCATATTTCACCAGGACGGAATGGGGTTGGCTGTGGCCTTCGCGGTGGCAGAAAGGGCCTTTTTCGCAATCAGCGCCACATTGGTGACGACGTTTTGCAGGAGACTTTCGGTATGGGGGACTTGGACCAGCGAAGACTCCGCTGCAGCTACTGTCAATGGCAGAGATACCAGCAGGAACAACGCCAAAACACAGGAAATCAGACGTTTCATATTTTTCTACTCCCTTTTCGTAGATTCGCTTGGAAGGGTTTCATTATAACAGATCGTTCTTGCAAAAAACACAAGAAAAGGATGGCGCACATAAGAATATGGTCAAATTGGATGGAATAACGCCTAAAAGTTTCTGAAAAGAGGGTATTTGGTTGTCTTTGGCGTAAATTTCCGCTAAAAAACAAAAAAGGCGCAAGACTATAGCGGGCCTTGCGCATAACGGTGATTTTAACGTTTTTATAAGAAGTTTCCCCTTTTTGCCGTTGTATTTATTATAGCATTTACAGAAAATGCAAGGGCATTAAAGAAAGTATTCGAGCTGAAGCGACAAGGCGGAGAATAGAGCGATCGAGTATTTGCCTTTTCACCGAAATGATTGTGCTGCTTGCACAAAAAAGATAGACATTTTTCATTTAAAGCAATCAAAAGGATACTATTTCCAGTCACTTAATGGCCGGATTGTTATATCAAACGGCCCGATTGTTATAGAGCTGGCATGGTGCTTATGCTATACTGGGTGTAAGATAAACGGAAATATTATAAAATGGAGTGAATTCTTTGTACAAACCGCTTAACAGTGCTCCACAGGCACACTGGATTTGGAGCTATATCGGTGCGGCAACCGATCCGGAGTGCGTTCTCTTTCAAAAAACCGTCCGGTATACCGCCGTTCCGAAAACTTTGTGTTTACATATCACGGCGGATACCGCCTATATCTTGCGGATCAACGGGCAGATCGTATGCCGTGGTCCGGCAAAGAGTCAGACGATGAGGTATTACGACACCGTGGACGTTGCCCCCTA
>JAZPXM010000143.1:0-2076 GCA_045543675.1 Acutalibacteraceae bacterium | reverse complement strand
CTAAAGGGAGGGGGACCGCCGCGCAAGCGGTGGTGGAGGGATATATCCCCCAGTCTTTCGCCTACGGCGAAATCCAGCCCCCTTTAGGCAAGGGGGCCAAGTGCAGCCGCAAGTTTCATCAAATCCCTTACCGCAACTCCCTTATGTCGGGTATTTTTTATCCTTGCAAATCGGGGAATATTTGTTATAATGTACATAGAGAGTAAATAATTACTTGGGGGATGCAGTATGAAAAAAGGTATTTTTTCTTATAAACGGATAGTAGCGTTACTGTCGGCTGTGTTGTTGTCTTTTACGGTCTTTGCGACGTCAATACCGGCGTCGGCACAGACCGACGGACATACGCTGACATTTTCACGTGTCAATCCGCTGTATGCGGATATGGCGGTGGTGCAACCGCTGTTATCTGCCGCCCGGCCGCTTGAACAAGCGGTTACGTTTCATAATCTGACCGAGGCGGGCACTGCTCTGCGGGAAGGTATGAAAAAGCGTGAAAGCACGGTTTGTGTGGGATACGTGGTGGATGAAGACGAGCTTACAAGTCAGCAATTTCAACAATATGCCGACGATATTTTTGACGAAGCGGTCAAGCACACGGGTGTGCCCACTGAAGGTGACTATCTTTTGTGGCACTACCATGCCTACGACGGCGGTTTGACGTGGTACGCACAAGACGGGAAAACGTATATAACTTATACGTATAACTTTATATATTGGTCTACTCCTTTGCAGGAACAGGAAACAGATGTGGCAGTAGAAAACTTGTTGAGAGATCTGGACATAGATGCCGCTACCGATACCGATTACGACAAAGTACGTGCAATTTACGACTACATCTGCGAGAATGTCACGTATGACACGGCGGGGTTGGCTGCCGGTAGAGACGAGGTGTACACAGCGTATGCCGCGGCGGTAAAACATCAGGCGGTTTGCCAAGGATATGCCAGTTTATTGTACCGTCTTTTGCTGGAAGTAGGTGTGGATTCCCGCTTGATTGCCGGACAAGCCGGCGGTGGCAGACACGGTTGGAATATCGTGGAACTGGCCGATAAATATTATAATGCGGATTCTACGTGGGATGCGGGCAGAACGGCGTATGCGTATTTCTTAAAAGCGGAAGAAAATTTCGACGACCACACACGCTTTGATGAATATAACACCGCAACATTCCACGCGGCATACCCGATGGATACAAGCGACTACGTTCCCGACGCAGGCATCCAAAGCGGAAAAACAGGGGATTGCACCTGGACGTTAGACGACGGCAAACTCACTATCAGCGGTAACGGTGCGATGGCAGACTACCAACATTTTTCCGAACTGCCGTGGGGAACGGATATCACGGAAGTAAAAATTGAAAACGGCGTTACCACTATTGGTGACCAGGCATTCCGCAATTGCGCTTTCATTACGGCGGTAGCCATTCCCGATACGGTTGTTTCTATAGGCACGTATGCATTTAGCGGCTGTACGTCGTTGATGTCGATAGAGTTGCCCGCATATATGGATACCATTGAAAATTATGCCTTTTTCAACTGCTCTGCGCTTACGGATGTATGGTTTGGCGGCAGTGAATGGCAGGTGGAAGACATTGACTGCGGAGAGGGCAACGACGCGTTACAACGTGCTGTCTGGCAGTACAAGAGAAACGAACCGCAAAACCGCTGGATGCAACTTTCGGGTAAATGGTACTATTTCGAAAAGAACGTTATGGTGAAAAACGCGTGGCGTAAAGACTCCAAAGGCTGGGTAAAACTCGGCGCGGACGGCGCCATGCTCACAAACAAATGGACCACCGACTCTAAAGGTTGGTGCTATGTCGGTGCTGACGGCTATGCGGTAACCAATTGCTGGAAGAAAGACTCTGTGGGTTGGATCTATCTCGATGCTAACGGTTCTATGACCAAATCCAAATGGATTTTGAGTAGCGGCAAATGGTATTACGTGGACGCTAACGGCTATATGGTCACCAATAAATGGATGAAAGACTCCAAAGGCTGGGTAAAACTCGGCGGTGACGGCGCGATGCTGACCAACAAATGGACCACCGACTCTAAGGGTTGGTGCTATGTCGGC
>JAZPXM010000142.1:0-4270 GCA_045543675.1 Acutalibacteraceae bacterium | reverse complement strand
GGTTATTTTGTCCGTATTACGAGGGATAACGTGCACGTTGCAAGCGGTTATATTGCCGATGTACAGCCAGGCAAGACAACGCAAGAGATCAGCATAAAACCGCTGCAAAGCTTGTTCGACGTTGAGGTGTTCTATACACCTGTTAGCGATTGTATAACGTGGTTAGCCACTAACATACAAGCTGCACTGATGAACAACGCCGACACACTGCAGAACCGACCCATAACGCTTACATACACGGCGAGTTCAGAGGCGCTGCCCTTAACCGGGTTTAACCTACACAAAACCGTAAACATACTGTCGGTCATTATATCCGCACTCAAAACCTACGGTGTGGTTTGCACAATGTCGTTGGACGTTACCAACAAACACATTGTGGTTGATATTGCACAGCAGACCGCAACGCAGATAATAGAGGCAAACCTTGAAAACGTGTTGCAATCCTCGGTCACTCTGGGTGACAGCTACGGCAGCACAAACAAGCTGATCATACGCAAGACCGACAAGGACAGCGGCGAGAACCTCGGCGAAACTATTTTTTATCTGCACAACGACGGCACGATCAGTACGACCGACACGAACCGCATATACCCCGTGTTCTGGGAACTTGAAACACTCGACACCGAGGACGACCAGACAGCGGCGCAGTGGTTGGAAAAAGCCACGGCACGCGCAAAAGAGGTGTTAGAGCCGGCAAAGTATGACAACGAAATAGTGTTGATGTATGACGTAGACGACCAAATAGTGCACCCCGCCGACGCACAAATAGGCACGGACACGACAATATATTTGGACGGTCTAACCTACGCGAGTATACTCACGGGCAAAAAGATTGAGGGGCAGAAAATCACGTTGACATACGGCGTGGTTCGCCAGGATCTAACGAAAAAGTTAGCCATACGGCAGCGCGAAACCATGACGTTTGAAAGCACGGCAAGTGCAATTATACAAGAGGCGCGCGAGGTATTCCCGAGTAAATCGGCGGTGGCTAATACGTACGCAACAAAGAGCCAACTCACAATAAATAATATATCGTGGTCGGATAAGTGGATAATACCTAGTGGCACAGATTTCAACAATATACGCACGGTCGGCGTATGGTATACCACAAGCGATGCGGCAACTAGGCAAATGCCTAATGTCCCAAAAGGCGCATCTGCTGAAGCGGGGGTGCTTGAGGTTGTCTCTATTCTCGGTCAAGATAAAGTAGGCACAGTTATAAGTGGGAATTGGAGGTATATCGTTCAAACTTGGACTACATGGCACGGTGAAAAATGGACTCGCGGACTCTCAACGGACGGTTCGGGCGTTTGGTCTTTCGAGCGTTGGCTTAAAGGGACAAGCAATTGGAATTTGTACAAAACCGACAACCTCGCACAATCTTCTTCATATACTGCAATCAGCCTTGCAAGTTTAACATATAATGAAATTTTGGTAGAAGTTGGGCAGACTAACGGTTCGCAGTTATACGGGGGAAACAGCGTTGTTATTCCTAGGGGGTCAAATCACCCCATTTTTATATATTGGAGCACGGGGGGATCTGCAGCAAATTTCATTTTTTACGCGTATTTAAATGGCGACAATTTGACTGTGCGGAACTTCAATTTCACCGCGTCGACGTGTCGGTATTCAATTTGGTACAGATAACACAGCACGTTTAACGTGCTTTTTTATTGCAATTTTACGTGAGGTAAAAACAACATGGCGGCAATATTTCACACAACAACAAACTTGGAAAGATCAAACGCCAACGGGCAAATGCCCGCACTAATGCACCGACTTTGGCAGCATTGGCTAAACGGACAGCGTACGGGCATTGTGAGCGGTTGCGCGGTAACAACACCGGGCGGCCTTACATTGAGCATTGCCGACGGTTGGGGCGTTGCCCTGGGCGGTATATTCTCGGTGACAGCCGAAAACATAACCGCAGTGGCAAGCGCAAGCGGTACGGTTAACGGTCGGTTAAAGCTCCGACTCGACACGGCAACAAGCACAGCCGAGTTGGTGACAGAAGCGGCGGCTACACTGCCGGAACTCACACAAGAGGACATAAACGCAGCGGGCACGGTGTACGAGATCGCACTTGCAACGTACAGAGTAAGTGAAACGAGTATAACCAACCTACAGCAAGTATTTTCTACGGTTGACGCACTGTACAGCCTTATTACTGCATTGCAGAACACCGCAGCAGATCTGAACAACAGCAAACAGAACAACATAACGGGCGGTGCGTCCACGATAGCGTCTAACAACCTCACCGCAAACCGCGCGTTGGTTTCCGATGGTAACGGCAAAGTAGCTGTGAGCGGTGCAACCGCAACCGAATTGGGGTATATGTCGGGTGTAACCTCTGCAGTACAGACGCAGCTCAACGGCAAAGTACCGACAAGTAGAACGGTTAACGGCCACGCACTCACGGGCAACGTGTCCGTGACCAAATCCGATGTAGGACTCGGCAACGTATCCAACGCGGCACAGATGCCACTAGCCGGTGGAACGTTCACCGGCATTGCATACGGGCAGAGCGTGAACGGAAACCAAACACGTTTGCGTAATATCGTTGTTCAGAACTCAAGCGGCACGGCACAGAGTACCAACTACATTATCATGAGGCGCAAATAATGGCGATTTATGACAACAACGGGTCGACCAACTACGAAATAGGCAAACTGTATGACAACAACGGTTCGACTAGTTCGCAGATACACACCGTATATGACAATAACGGCACGACAAGTTCTCTGATCTACATAGGACAAGAAACGCTGTTTTCTGGCGTGTCGCTTGATACGGGCATTGCGTCCGGTAGTAACGTTACCAAAACCGCAACGTCAAGCGAGTACACAAACAACGGTTTCAGTTCTCTTGCGGTTACCGGCACAGTGGGTGCGCAAGTTATCAGCCAGGGCACTTACGGTTACGGTGCGCATGTCTACATACAAGGGTATAACGGTAGCAGTTGGGTAAACCTCAAAGATTGGAACGTAGGCGGCAATAGTTCTGTATCAACAAACGCAGCGTCTACAGTATCAATAAGCGGTTATACCAAAATACGCATATTCGCAACAATAACAACCGCAAATGTTGGCAGCGATGTTGCCACAAGCGGCAAGGCTTATACAACATCATTACAGGGCATAGCGTCATAAGGGGGCAACAACTATGGATCTAACTTTGACATTCGCAAACAACAAGAAAATCGCGTGTGAGTGGGCAGAACACGTGCAGATCGCGAACGCGGTACACCGCAGCGGCGACCAGGTAAAAAGCGCACCGGGTGCACGTCCTGGCATTGCGTTTACTGTCCCGGTGGACGCTATCGGCGTTGCAGCTCTGCAGACACTCATCAACAACCCGGACAACTTGCAGACAATCGGAATCAAGAACAACGAACTTGTGCCGGTAATCGGCGAGGACGGCAACCCCACGGGGCAGAGTTACCACCCGTCCGAAACCATAGAGTATTACATCTTGCAGAGTGAAACACCGATACAGACAAAGTACGTTGTTATATCCGAGGAAACACCGACAGAACCGGCAATAACCGAACAGAAATATATAGTTACCCTCGGGCAGATAACCCGAATGGAAAAACGCATGATAGACGCGGGCATAGATCCTTGGGGGTAATGTGAATGAGTGACATAACAATAGGGCAACTCGCCGCGGCGGTTGCCTTTTTTGTTGCGCTCATAACTGGGGTCGGTTATCTGCTCAAACAAATTAAGGCGGCAATCAAAAGCAGTTTGCGGGACGAGTTCGACCCACTAAACAAGAAAATAGACGCACTCGACAAGAAGATTGACGGCGTAGACATTGAAGCGTGCAAAAACTTTCTTGTGCAGTGCATTTCCGATGTTGAAAAAGGCGTTTATTTTTCCGAGGTTGAAAAAGAACGTTTTTTAGAACAGTACGAGCACTACCAGAAAATTGGGGGCAACTCGTACATAAAACGCAAAGTCGATCAGCTAGAACAAGGGGGCAAACTATGATTTTTAAAGACAAAGTGTTTGATTTCCTTAAATGGGTAAACCTAATAGCAATACCGGCGCTCGCTACTGCGTATTCGCAGTTAGCGGGCATTTTTGGTTGGCCGTACGGTGAGCAGATCGCAAAAGTTGCGGTCATTATCTCAACACTTCTTGGCGCGCTGCTTGGTATATCCAACTATCAGTACTACAAGCAGAACCCGAAAACAGACGAAACTGCCTACACAATAGACGGCATGGACGTTGAGGAACAGAACGAACAAGGGGGGCAAGGCTAATGG
>JAZPXM010000141.1:0-18184 GCA_045543675.1 Acutalibacteraceae bacterium | reverse complement strand
CTGGGCCGTCTGGCGGCGCTGGAAGACCGTTTGCGCCAAAAGGTGATAGGGCAGGATGAAGCGGTAAAATTGGTAGCGGCGGCAGTACGCCGTAGCCGTGTGCAAATCAGTCCTGTACACCGTCCTGCATCGTTTATTTTTGTTGGCTCGACAGGTGTCGGCAAAACCGAACTGGTAAAGGTGCTGGCGGCGGAATTATTTGATACACCTGAAACGCTGATTCGTTTGGATATGTCGGAGTTTATGGAGAAACACGCGGTTTCCCGTATTATTGGCTCGCCCCCGGGTTACGTGGGATACGATGAAGCGGGACAACTGACCGAAAAGGTGCGCAGAAAGCCGTATTCAGTGCTGTTATTCGATGAAATCGAAAAAGCGCACCCCGATGTTCTCAATATTTTGTTGCAGATTTTAGACGAAGGTAAAGTCACCGATGCACACGGTAGGGTGGTGAATTTTGCCAATACCGTCATTGTTATGACGTCTAACGCGGGAAGTCACGTCACCGAAAACCTGATGGGCTTCGGCAAAGACCAGAAGGAAGCGGGCAAAGACCGTGCAATGAAAGCGTTGCGTGATTTCTTACGTCCCGAATTTATCGGCAGGGTGGACGAGGTGGTGTTCTTTGCACCTCTTAGTGAAGAACACTTTGTCAAGATTGCCGATTTGATGTTGCGTGGACTGGTGACACCTTTGGAAGAAAAGGGCATTGCGTTTAGCTGGACGCAGACAGCGGCGGCATATCTGGCGAATAAAGCGCACGGCGGCAAACGCGGCGCGCGCGACCTTAGAAACGTCATTCGCCGTGAAGTAGAAGATGCCATAGCCAATATTCTGGTGGATACACTATCCGCTATGCCTACCGCGATTACGGTGGATGTGGATGCAGACGGCGTATTGTCAGTGAAATCTGTATAAAACGCGAAAAAAGCCACGTTTTATATTGCTTTTTATAAAATAACACGCTATAATGGTGTGGTAAATTAAATTACAAGTCGGAGGAGAAACAACTATGTTAGTATCTGCAAAAGAAATGCTTACCAAAGCAAAGGCCGGTCACTATGCTGTCGGTCAGTTCAACATCAACAACTTGGAATGGACCAAAGCCATTCTTCAGACTGCGCAGGAATTGAATGCGCCCGTGATTCTCGGCGTTTCCGAGGGTGCCGGCAAATATATGTGCGGTTATAAGACCATTGTTGGTATGGTCAACGGTATGCTGGAATCTCTCGGTATCACCGTTCCCGTGGCTCTGCATTTGGATCACGGTAGCTATGAGGGTGCTCTTGCTTGCGTAGAAGCGGGCTTCTCCTCCATTATGTTTGACGGTTCTCATTATCCGATTGATGAGAATATTGCCAAAACCAAAGAACTCGTAAAACTCGCCGAAGAAAAAGGCTTGTCCCTGGAAGCGGAAGTCGGTTCCATCGGCGGCGAAGAAGACGGCGTTGTGGGTATGGGCGAATGTGCCGATCCCGACGAATGTAAAATGGTTGCTGATCTCGGCGTAACTATGTTGGCTGCCGGCATTGGTAATATTCATGGCAAATATCCCGAAAACTGGGCGGGCCTTAGCTTCGAAACGCTGGCGGCTATCCAGGAAAAAACCGGCGAAATGCCGCTTGTTCTGCACGGTGGTACCGGTATCCCTGCAGATATGATCAAAAAAGCTATTGATCTGGGCGTTTCCAAAATCAACGTGAACACCGAATGTCAGTTGGCATTCGCCGCGGCTACCCGTGAATACATTGAAGCCGGTAAAGACTTGCAGGGTAAGGGCTTTGACCCGAGAAAACTGCTTGCGCCCGGTGCAGAAGCTATCAAAGCAACCGTGAAAGAAAAAATGGAATTATTCGGTTGTGTGGGTAAAGCGTAATAAGGTATGGTTTCTAAAAAGCGGTGATTTCCAAAAGGAAATCACCGCTTTTTTCTATTGATAAATGGCGTTCTTTATGCTAAACTGTACATAATGTGATTGCTTTTTCGAAAGGGGAGAAACCCGTGGCGAAACATACAACAAAAATGCGTAAGACAGGACGTATCGGCATAGCGGTTGCAGTGATCGTATTGGTTGCTGCTATTGTGGCAGTAGCTGTGATTGTTGCCAACCGTGACAAAAAAGTGCAATCTTTTGCTGCGTTTTTGGAGACGGTTCATACGTATCAGGACTTGGAATTGGAAAAAGATGCCAAGCCTGTTACAGCCGTACAGAAATGCTCGGATACAAAAGGCAAAACGGTGGCGTATGCGGTAACGGCATACGGTGAGGGTTTTGCAGATAAAGTATCGGTGCGTTGCTTCTTTAGTTTGGATAAGAAAACCCTTCTCGGCGTGCAGGTGGTACAACATTCCGAAACAAAAGATATCGGTGATAAAGCGGCGACGTCGGTGTATACACAACAATTTGAAGGTAAGAAAATGCCGCTGTGGTTTAACGACGGTAGTGTTTCCGAAACGGAACTCCCTAAACAGGAAGGCACACGTGTTGATACGGTAACGGGTGCTACGGTTTCCTGCCGCGCTATAATCGAAGCGGTAAATGCGGCGTATATATATTATGTAGATATGCAGGTATAATGAGGTGTGATATGCGGTTTCCTTATGTGTTTTTTGATTTGGACGGTACGTTGACCGATCCCGCGATCGGCATTACCAACGCGGTGATGTATGCATTACATTATTTCGGTATAGACGTTGCGGATAGACGGGAACTGTATCCGTTTATTGGTCCGCCGCTCAAAGAATCGTTTGAAAAGTTTTACCAACTGACGTCAGAGCAGGCGGAAGAAGCCTTGCGCGAATACCGTGTGTATTTCAGCGACAAAGGGTTGTATGAAAATACGGTGTATGACGGTATTCCCGCGCTATTGCAGGCGTTGTGCGATAATGGCTGTAAAGTGGTGCTTGCCACTTCAAAACCTGCTGTGTACGCAGAACGCATTTTGGAACACTTTGATCTGCGAAAACATTTCGCTTTCGTGTCGGGTAGCGAACTGAACGGTGACCGCGTAGACAAAGCGGAAGTGATCCGTTATGCATTAGATGCGTTGCATATTACCGATGTTAAGCAGGTAATAATGGTCGGTGACCGTTGCTTTGATGTGGAAGGTGCTGCCACATGCGGTGTTGACGCTATTGGCGTCACCTACGGTTACGGCAATGCCGCAGAACTAAATAGCGCCATAAAAGTTGTAAATACAGTACAAGAACTGCAAGAAGTACTATTATAATAGGTAATTATTAGAAAGACCGACAGAACGGGACGTTCTGTCGGTCTTTTTAACTTTAGAATATATCAAGCAACTCATCTAAAGAGGTGATATAAACGGTTTTTTCTATATTAATTAGCTTTTCCATACAGATTTCTTCTACTTGTGCATTTTCAGCCGTGATTTTCGTGAAATCGTATTTGAAGAACTTTTCGCAACCGAGATCACGAAATACGGTTTTCATTCCCGCATTATCTGCGCCTTGGATATCGTTGATAGGATTATCACCGACGTACACACAGTCGGTGGGATGCACACCGAGCCGCAAGGCGGCACGTATAAACGGTTGAGCATCCGGTTTTTGTATGCCTTCGTCTCCCGTTACCAATACATAGTCGAATAGCGGACGTATGCCTGCTACGTCCAGCTTACAGTTTTGTATACGGGAATTGCCGTTAGTCACCAAACCGATGAGATAGCCTTTATCCCGTAATTTCTGTAAGGTTTCTATTGTTTCGGGGAACAGCGTGGTGGTAAGGGGATATTCTACTTTAAGGAAACTTAAAAGTTCGTTAAAGTCAAATCCGTTGTAGTCGGGAAATAATTCTACCACTTTTTTAAACATATAACGGTAGGGAACAAAGCCGTATTCGCCTGCTTTTCGTAAGGATTCGCTGTGAGCATCCAGTTCCTTATCGGATAAAGCGGGAAAATGCTTTTGTAACCAACGTCGCATATATGCTTTTGTAGCAATTTCTCGATCTTGTAATGTATTGTCAAAATCAAATAAAATTGCTCGCGTCTTACCTTGCGGTGCAAAAACAGCCGCGGTATTGGCAATATCCTTTTGTATCTGCAATTTTAAGGCGTCAACCGTGTCGAATTTCTGCTCGGGTCGCAGAAATTTTACCAGTTGCACGGGCACAGTTTCGTTGTATAAATTGCTTTCAAAATCCAATATATAGGTTTCTGCAAGCGGTACGGGACTGCCAACCGTCGGACGCATACCGATATTGGTGACGGCGGGCATAGCTTTGCCGTCAACAATCGCTATCGTTGCATATACGCCAAAACGCGGAGTAACGATTCCCTTAGTCAGCGGTTGATTGATGGTGGGTGCACCAAAGGTTCTGCCGCGCTGTTCGCCGCCAACCACTTTTGTACTCAAGGTAAACGGACGGGATAAAAGGCGGGTTACCGTGGGAATATCTCCGTTTGAAAGCGCTTGTTTAATGCGGGTGGAACTAACCGCTTCTCCGTCCGCTGTCACAGCGGGGAGAATATGCAGTGTAATACCTGCTTGCTCGCATAAAGAAGCAAGTAACGCGGTATCACCGACACCGCCTTTACCAAAGTGGAAATTATAGCCGCAAACAATGGCTTTGGCACACAATTTTTCTTTTAAAAGATCTACAAACGCTGCGGGACTTAAGTCGCGTATTTCGTCGAAATGACCTTCGAAAACATCCGCAAACCCTAAAAGTTCCAATGCGTGACGGCGTTGCTCATCGGTTTGCAAAGCGCCGCCTGTTTTAACGTTTTCCATACCGCAAAAGGTGAATACAGCGGGCGATAGTGTATGGCTGGACAATGCACGTGCCAACACCGCACGGTGACCGATATGTACACCGTCAAACACCCCCAGTGCAATTATGCGGGGTGTCGCCGGTACTGTATGCAGTTCTTTGGGTAAAGTATAAACGTTCATGGCAATATCCTTTAAAATAATTTTAAAACGTTTAGATTTTGGTCATCCGGTTTGCCTAATCCTAAAAACGTGCCGTTTGGTGCTTTGACACGTACAATATCGTTTGTAACGGGGGCTTTTAATCTGTCCAATGCCAACGCACCGCCGTTTGCAAAGCGTATGGCTTGCTTTTCAGAGACAAGCACAGCGGGGTAGGGGGTGAACAGCGATTCGGTGGGTAATATATGTGCCAGTAATTGTTCTTGCGGGGTCTCATCACTTAACGGTATACTGTCCGCCAACGAAAATCCTGCGGCTTGCGTGCGGCGTAACGCGGTCATAATGCCGCCGCAACCGAGCGCACGGCCGATGTCGTCACAAATCGAGCGAATATAGGTGCCTTTGGAACAATGGCAGTCAAAGGTCAATTCTCCTTTTACTGCGTCATACTGTAAAATATCCAAACTGTACACCGTGATAGGGCGCGGCGCACGTTCTACCTCAATGCCTTCTCTTGCAAGTTCATATAGCCGCCTGCCGTCTTTTTTAAGTGCGGACGTCATAGGCGGTATCTGCATAATATTGCCACGAAAAGCGGGAAGAACGGCTTCGATAGCTTCGCGCGTGGGAATAGTCCCGTCTGTAGCGGTAACCTTTCCCCAAACGTCTAACGTATCGCTTTTAAACCCAAACCGCAACGTTGCGGTGTAGCGTTTATCGTGGGTGGGTAAAAAGTCCAGCGCGCGGGTGGCTTTTCCCAACAGCACGGGTAAAACACCCGTCGCCATGGGGTCCAACGTACCCGCGTGACCGACTTTTTTCTCTTGCAAAATACGACGTACAATGGCACAGCAGACAAAAGAAGTTTTTTCTGCAGCCTTGTCAATACAAATAATACCGTCCATACGCTTATTCACCAATGCCGGCTACGTTTTCACCGACCAATTTCACCAGCACCGCGACGGCTTCGTTAAGTGGCAGATCGATACGGCATCCTGCGGCGGCCGCGTGTCCGCCACCACCCAACAGTTTGCACAGTTCGGCGGCGTTGGCGTGTTGTCCTGTTCGCATACTTATTTTATAACTGCCGTCTGCTTGTTCACGCATCGTGATACCCACCCAAACACCTTCAATCTGACGGGGTAAAGGCGGTAATCCCTCTAAATCGTTTTCGGTAGCACCGCTGTCCGCAATCATTTTATTGGTGATTGCCATGACAGCAACCCGTCCGCCAAAATGGAAGCTGATACCCGCCAGCGCCAAGCGTTCCAGTTCAATACGCGCGCGGGATTTGGTATCAAACATCAAACGGTTTATCGTCACGTAGGGTACACCTACTTGGATGCATTGCGCCGCGTATTCATGGGTGAGAGCGGTGGTGTTTCCATACTTGAAACATCCCGTATCGGTCACCATACCCGTATATAGACAGGTGGCGATTTCGGTAGTCAGCGGTACGTTCAGCAACGGTAACAGACGGAAAATCAGCATGGCGGCGGCACCGCATTCGGCATCCAATAATGTCGCTTTGGCATATTCTACATTTGTGCCGTGGTGGTCGATACAAAGATCTACTTTGTCCGCATACGTTTGCATAGTAGGACCCAGCAGTTTGCTGTCCGCTACGTCCACCGCACAAATATACTGCGGGATAAAATCCTGCTGTTTTACCAATGCGGTCATATACTCGTATTTGGCGGGGATAGGGTCGTTGCAAAGGATGCGCACACGCTTCCCCAAATGTTGTAAGGCAAGGCATAAGCCGAAGCAAGAACCTAACGTGTCCCCGTCGGGATACTGGTGTGCCAAAAGCAGAATATCTTCTGCCGCCAACAGTTTGGCGGCGGTTTGTTCGTAGGTGAGATGCTTACTGCTCATCCGCCTTTTCCTCCTTTTTCAGGAGGTTGAGCTTAGCGGAAATGTCGGCGCTGTACGCAATAGAGTCATCCGCCACAAAGCGCAGTTCGGGGGTATGGCGCAGATGCAATGCGTTGCTCAGTTCGCGGCGCATATACCCTGCGGCAGAAACCAGACCTTTTACCGCATCTTTTGCGGCATCCATACTCTCCATCGCACTGACAAATACAGTGGCGTAGGACATATCTCTGGTGACGTCAACCCGTACGATGCTGAGCATTCTGCCCGCCACCCTCGGGTCCTTGACGGTCCTGAGAATGGCAGTCAGTTCGCGCATAATATCTTCACTTGTACGGTCGGAACGATAACTTCCCATTAGTCTCTGTACTCCTCAATAATATAGGTTTCGTAAATGTCGCCTTCTTGGATATCGGTGAATTTCTCAAGACCGATACCACACTCGTAGCCTTGTGCCACTTCTTTTTGGTCGTCTTTGAAACGTTTCAAAGAAATCATCTTATCGTCGCCGATAATGATATTGTCACGCACGATACGCAAAAGGTCGTTGCGGCAAACTTTACCGTCCAGAACGTAACAACCGGCTACTAAGCCGACGCCCGTGATACGGTATACCTGACGCACTTCCGCTCTGCCGTGCAACACTTCGCGGGTCTTGGGTGCCATTTTACCTTTCATCGCAGATTCAATTTCTTCAATGCAATCGTAGATGATGCGGTACATACGCATATCCACTTCGTTCTGTTCCGCGGCAACCTGAGCCAACGGATCGGGACGCACATTAAAGCCAACGATGATGGCGTCCGAAGCAGAAGCGAGCATAACGTCGTTTTCGGTTACACCGCCGACAGCACCGTGGATAACACGCACAACAACTTCTTCGTTGGATAGTTTCTCAAGCGACTGTTTCACAGCTTCCACAGAGCCTTGTACGTCTGCTTTGACGATGATATTCAAAGTCTTCATATCGCCGGCTTGCATTTGGTCAAATACATTATCCAGCGTAACTCTTTGGTATTCGTTGAAACGTTCTTCCTTAGCGGCGGTTTTGCGCTGTTCTACCAATTGACGTGCTAAACGTTCATCAGTAACGGCGTTAAAGGTGTCGCCCGATACGGGAACAGAATCCAGACCCATAATTTCGACGGGAACAGAAGGGCCGGCTTCCTTTAAGGTGCGACCGTTTTCGTCGGTCATAGCACGGACACGGCCAACTGCAGAACCGGCAACAATGATATCGCCCGAACGCAGGGTGCCGTTTTGTACCAACACGGTAGCCAGCGGACCGCGTCCTTTATCCAAACGGGATTCGATGACAGTACCTTTCGCGGCACGCTCGGGATTGGCTTTGTATTCCTGCACTTCTGCAATCAGCAAAACGGTTTCGAGCAGGGAGTCGATGCCCATACCCGTTTTCGCGGATACGGGTACACAGATTACATCACCGCCCCATTCTTCGGGCACCAGTTCGTGCTCGGTGAGCTGTTGCATAACGCGGTCGGGATTGGCTTCGGGTTTATCCATTTTGTTGATAGCAACGATAATGGAAACCCCTGCTGCTTTTGCGTGGCTGATAGCTTCAATGGTCTGCGGCATAATGCCGTCGTCCGCGGCTACAACCAGAATAGCAATATCGGTTACCTGTGCACCGCGGGCACGCATCGACGTAAATGCGGCGTGACCGGGGGTGTCAAGGAAAGTGATGTCCGCACCGTTGCAATTGACGCGGTAAGCACCGATATGCTGGGTGATGCCGCCGGCTTCACCGCTGGTTACGTTGGTTTTACGGATAGCGTCCAAAATAGACGTTTTACCGTGGTCAACGTGCCCCATAACCACCACAACGGGGTCACGGGAAACGAGATTTTCGTCCTCATCTTCGCTGTCGTCGATGATCTGTTCTTCGATGGTGACAACCACTTCTTTTTCTACGTGCGCGTGGAATTCTTCCGCAACAAAGTACGCGGTTTCAAAGTCTACTTCCTGGTTAACAGACGCCATAACGCCGAGTTTCATCAACGCTTTGATGACTTCTGCGGCGGTTGCTTTCAAACGAGAAGCCAATTCACCAACCGTGATGGTTTCGCCGACTTCGATGGTGAGTTGTTTCTTTTTGCGCTCTGCTTCGATACGGTCCAGACGCTCTTTTTCGGTTTCGCGACGGCGTTGGGGTTTCTTATACTGCTGAGATTTCTGGTTGATCTTCTGTTTGCGCGCAGCATTTTCGTTTTTACGCATATGACTGCTGGTCTGCGCCATGGTATCAAACTTTTCGTCATATTTGCTGACGTCTACCTGCGCGGTGCGGGTGTCAACGATACGGCGTTCCACGGGGCCGCGATTCGGTGCCTGACCGTCGCCTTTTTTCTGCTTTTTCTGCATCGGCGGAATCACGACGGCAGGACCGTTGGATTCTTTAGCAGGCGCTTCGGCTTTGACGGCAGGTTTCTTCTCTGCTTTTTTTGCGGGCGCCGCTTTTTCGACAGGTTTTTTCGTTTCTTTTTTAGAAACTTCTGTTTTAGGCGCTTCTTTCTTCGGCTCTTCTGCTTTGGGTTCTTCCTGCTGCGGTTCTTCTGCTTTGGGTTCTTCTTTTGCGGGACGCTCGTTGGCAGTGGCAAAGTAAGCGTCTAAGTTAGCAGATTCGAATTTTTGGGTATAATATTCAAATATGATATCCAGTTCATTCTCTTCTAACGCAGTAGCGCTTTTTTTCGGGGTATCAAAATATTTTGCCAATAATTCAATGATCTCTTTTCCGGGAACACCAAAATCTTTGGCAACATCGCTTACGCGGTATTTAATCATCATAAGGCATCGTCCTCCTTTGTTTCGGCCGGGAAATACTTCTCAATGGCGGCGGCAAAGCCGCTGTCGTCGGTGGCAACCACCCCGATAGGCTTTTGAAACCCAAGCGCGGTGGCAAGCGTTTCTTTGTCAGTGGAAAGGGCATACAACGGTATGCGTGTCTCCGTTAACTGAAAACGCAATTCCTTAACGGTCTTTTCGGAAAGGTCGGCGGCGGTCAACACCACTTTGGCTTTGCGTGAACAAATCGCTTCTTTCACAGCATCAAAGCCAACGACAAGGTGACCCGCACGACGGCAAATACCGAGAAGTCCTGTCAGTTTATTGTCCACTTTGCAGCAACTCCTCCTCCAGTTTTGTATAGACCTCCTGCGGTATCTTGCAGGAGAAGGAACGCTCCAAAGCGCGTTTTTTATGTGCGGTACGCAAGCACGCGATGTTATTGCAAATATATGCGCCGCGTCCGTTTTTCTTGCCTGTCAGGTCAATGGAAAAAGTATCTTCTGTTTCCCGTACCACCCGGATCAGTTCTCTTTTCGCTTTGTGCTCGTTGCAACCGCAACAACGGCGCATCGGCACTTTTTTCTCTTGGGGCATTCCGAATCTCTCCTAAAAATCAGTTTTCATCCTCGCCGTAAAATCCGCTTTCGGGACGGATGTCGATTTTCCAACCGGTCAAGCGCGCGGCAAGGCGAGCGTTTTGACCTTTGTTACCGATAGCCAGAGACAACTGACCGTCGGGAACAGTAGCGCGGCACGCTTTTTCGCCGTTGGGATCCACTTCAATAGAAACCACCTTGGCGGGGGAGAGGGCAGCGGCGATAAATTTGGCGGGATCTTCGCTGTATTCCACAATGTCGATTTTTTCGCCGCCCAGTTCTTCAACGATACCCGCAATACGTGCACCGCGGATACCGATACAAGCGCTGATAGCATTTACGTTTTCATCGTGGGACAATACCGCGATTTTGGTGCGGGAGCCGGCTTCACGGGAAATGGCTTTAACTTCCACAACACCGTTGAAGATTTCCGGTACTTCCATTTCGAACAATCTCTTAACAAGACCGGGATGGGTACGGGAAATGAGTGCGCGGGGACCGCCTTCGCTGTTTTTGACGTCCACGATGTATACCTTAATACGGCTGCCTTCGGTAAATACTTCATCACCGATTTGTTCGGTCTTGGGCAGTACCGATTCGCCTTTGCCGAATTCTACGGTTACAGCGCCCGTGCGCGGATCAACGCGGCGCACCACGGCGGTAACCAATTCCTGGTTGCAACGCTGGAATTCTTCCATCTGCTGGCCTTTTTCTGCTTCACGGATACCTTGATGAATGGTATGTTTCGCGGCCTGCGCGGCAACACGACCAAACTGTTTCGGATCCAGCGGAATGTCTACGAAATCGCCGATGACGGGTTTTCTTCTCATATATTTTTTGGCGCCTTCGGGCAGGATTTCGGTCTTATCGTCGGTTACTTCTTCCACGATCTGCTTGCGGATGGCAACGGTAAATACGTTGTTCACCGGATCCATAACCACGATAACATTGTCTTTGGTGTCATAGTCTTTGTTCACCGCGCTGACAATCGCGGCGCGAATTTTCTCCATCAAATAGTCGCCGGAGATACCTTTTTCGGTTTCCAGCATTTTGAGGGCTTCAAAAAATTCGGTGGTTTCTTTGCTTGTCATGATATACCTCCAAAATGATTTTTCTTGTTTATTCTTCTTCCGAAAGATAACTGTCTTCATCGTCTAAGACGTGGACGGAAGACACTTCCTTGCGGTCAAAATCCAATGTGTTGCCGTCGATATCCACAATCCGTATGATACCGTCGTCGGTGGGGTCTTGCAGGATACCTGCAAACTCGCGTTCGCCGTTTTCCTTTGTGTGGTACAGTTTTACAACTACCGCGGCGCCTGCAAACATTTCAAAATGTTCAGGGCGGATAAGTTCGCGCTCAATACCGGGTGAACTGACTTCCAAGCAATAGGATTGTGAAATGGGATCTGCTTTGTCTAAAAGGTCGCTCAGTTTACGGGAGACGGCTACGCAATCATTGATAGAAACGGGCGCGGTCTCTTTGTCGATATATACGCGCAAAAACCAATCTGCACCTTCCTTGACAAAGCGTACGTCCCATAAAAACACGCCGGTTTCTTCCACAACGGGCAATGCCAATTTGCGTACGATTTCGGCGGTGTTACCTATGTTACTGTTACCGCTTTTTTTCTTTGCCATTCTGATTTCACCTCAACAATACAAAAGAGCGGGTCGCCCCACTCCTTTACATACAATGTATACTTTATATATAGTATAGCACGCCATTTTTAAAAATGCAAGTAAAATTTTACAATAATTTTATACAAAAAAGGCGGGTACACTATTCACACGGAACGCAGTTCCGAATTTTGAAAAAAGGGGTATAGAAAATGGAACAGAAACAGCAGAATCAGAACAAAAATCAAAACAATCAGAATTCTCAGAACAAACAGAATTACAACCAGCAGCAGAACAAGAAAGATAACCAGAACAGCAAATAAAGAAAAAGCAGTCCCGATGTATCGGGGCTGCTTACCTTTTGTTATATTCATCGATGAGCAAAGGCAGGAGATGTTCTAATTTTTCCGCAATAAACCGTTGCTGTGCAGTATCGGCAGTGCCTGAAACGGTTACAACCGTATCCCCACAAATGGCGGCATGGGGAAAAGAAAACGTACCAAAGCCCTGCGGGGTGTTCAGCGCTACGGGGATGTTTTTATTTTTACATTCATCCGAAATGGCGATGTTGGTTGCTGTATCATCGGTCAATGCCACGCAAAGACGCGCAGAAGAACAGTCGCCCCTGAAATATTTACGGCGCAGATAGCGAATTTCGCCTGCTTTGTCCATTTCCTGTAATGCATCGCATACCGTAGGACTGACAACGGTTACTTTTGCATCAAAGCGGCGTAAGGTCAATGCCGCTTCGTAGGCATCTTCGCCACCGCCGAATACGGTGCAGTTATTGTCTTTCAAATCCACATATAAAGGAAAGCCGACCGCCAACAAGAACACCACCCATCCAAAGCATTTTTTTCATTATAACACAACTGTTTCCATTTGTACATAGTTATTTTTCAGCATAAACCCGAGAAAACCGCCCACACTATGTATACAAGCTTTTTTGGAAAGGAATG
Organism: Acutalibacteraceae bacterium; assembly: GCA_045543675.1. Classification (GTDB taxonomy): domain Bacteria; phylum Bacillota; class Clostridia; order Oscillospirales; family Acutalibacteraceae; genus URNF01. The sequence goes on along the minus strand of JAZPXM010000141.1, from coordinate 5,430 downwards.
TAAGGATATGTCAAAAAGGAGACCGAACTCTCGGTTTACGCGGTTTATAGCAGGCAGTGGTTTCTTTGGATTGTTGGCAATTTGCCTTTTAGTAGTCGGTGGGGTGGCGTTTGCTACGTTTGGCAAGGATATGCGTGGTGACAAAGATACCGATACCGAGCCCACTGACAACGGACAACAGGTGGTAGAACGTGTTACCAACGTGACAGACACCCGTACAACGGTTACGACGCAAAAGACGACCGCCCCCACGACACCGTCTACAACGGCGACACCTACCGAGCCGCTTTTTGTGCTACCCGGTACCAATACGGTGGCAAAAGCGTTTAGCGGTAATACACCGGTTTATTCCGCAACGATGGGGGATTGGCGCTGTCATAACGGTACCGATTTCAGCGGGAACAGCGGTATGACCGTTAAAGCGGTAGCGGAAGGTACCGTGAAAGCTGTGGAAGAAGATGCCGCCTGGGGCGGTGTCGTGGTAATAGACCACGGCTTTGGCGTGCAGTCGCGCTATTGCGGCGTAACGCCGTCGGTAAAGAAAGGCGCGTTTGTGAAAGCCGGTGATACGCTCGGCTCGCTAAGCGGTGTGCCTTGTGAAAGCGCAGACGGTTGTCATCTGCATCTGGAAATCACCGTGGCGGGCGCATATGCCGATCCCGTTAAAACCATTGATCGAGAAGTAAAATATGTAAAAGCGGAATAATTTGCAAAGTTTCGCATATACTGTAATAGAGAACGCGCCCTCGGAAACCGCTTTTGCGGCTCGGTAAGAAGGGCAAAGCAACGCCGCGGATTTTCCGCGGCGTTGCTTTTTGTGTTGAAATATGCGTTTGTTTGTGGTATACTGTGCGAAAAGGAAGTGTAAAAATGGCAAAACATAAAAGAAAAAGAAGAAAAGTGACCGTTGGTCAGGTGAAAGCGGCGTTGGTTGCCATAGTTGCTTTGCTCGTTGCGTTGGTGGTGCTGATTATATCTGCGACAACGCCCAATGAACCTGAGGCGCTTGAGACACCTACGACTACTACAGTTGCTACAACGATTACTACTACTGCGCCCACCACAACCACAGTATCCACCACAAAAGCGACTACAACAACCGCACAGGTAAAGGATGATACTTGTTGGTTGGATGAAAAGGGGTTGTTACAATTTAAGACGGATGGGTACTATGTACAACCGAATGGGGTTTCCGATTGGAACTTGATGTTGGTCAACGATTGGAACGGAATGTCTTCTGATTATGAATCGACCGTCACTTTTGTGTCGGCAGGCAACCGCAACCAAAAAGTGGATAGCCGTATTTTGGAAAATTTAAAAGCTATGCTGGAGGCGGGTAAAGCATACGGTATCGATGTGCAGTCGGGATATCGCTCTGCTGAACACCAAGGTACATTGTATTGGCGACAGGTGCAGTACCGCCGCAACGCCGGATGGAACGAACTGGCGGCGCAAAAAGCGGCGGGTCAAGTTGTAAAGCGTCCCGGTTACAGCGAACATAATACGGGTCTTGCAGTAGATTTAGGCGGCAGCGGCAACTTTGAGTTGGAACAAAACTTTGAAAACACCCCCGCGTTCAAATGGCTGTACGAGCATTGCGCCGATTACGGCTTTATTCTTCGTTTTCCCAAGGGTAAGGAAGCGATAACGGGAGTTATCTACGAGCCGTGGCATTATCGCTATGTCGGCAAGGAAGCGGCGCGCGAGATTATGGACAGCGGTATTTGTTTGGAAGAATATCTTGAAAAACACCAAAAATAATGCTTGACAAAGTGTGAAACGTCTGTTATACTCTTTGCGTAAAACAAAGCAGAGCGTGCCCGCTCTCGCCTTCGGAGATGGTTCTCATAGGCTGATACGGTTTCCTTTCTTATAGAAAGGTACAGTTGCGTATTAACGCGGGCAGGTGTATTCTGCCCGCGTTTTATGATTTTCACTGTAAAACAGTGGTGGAGGTGCTTACCCATAGCTATCAAGGAACTGCAGATCAACGAACAGATCCGTGATAATGAGGTGCGCGTTATTGACGCAGAGGGCAAGCAGGTCGGCATTATGAGCGCGAAAGATGCGCAGAAACTTGCCGACGAAAGCGGTCTGGACCTCATTAAGATTTCTCCTAACGCCAATCCGCCGGTATGCCGTATCGCTGATTACGGTAAATACCGTTTCGAACAGGCGAAAAGAGAAAAAGAAGCGAAGAAAAATCAACACGTTGTGGACGTTAAAGAAGTCCGTCTCGGTCTGAATACCGATATCGGCGACTTTAACACCAAGGTAAACCATGCACAGCGCTTCATCCGTCAGGGTGACAAAGTAAAGGTTTCCATCCGTTTCCGCGGCCGTGAATTGGGACATCCCGAAATCGGTCAGGAAGCTATGAAACGGTTTGCAGAAGCTTGCGCAGATTTTGCCGTTGTGGAAAAACCTGCGAAGTTCGAAGGCCGTCATATGTTGATGTTCTTGGCTCCTAAGCCGAATAAGTAAGCAAAAACACCGAAGTAATTTAAGGAGGATACACATTATGCCTAAGATCAAAACGCACAGCGGCGCGAAAAAGCGTTTCAAGCTGACCAAGACCGGCAAGGTTGTCCGTGCCCATGCCTACAAATCCCACATTCTGAACAAGAAGACCACCAAACGCAAGAGAAATCTTCGCCAGACCACTATTGCTGACGTGACCAACGTAGCAAAGGTCAAGCGCATGATTCCCTACAAATAAGCACGGAGGTTACGAAATATGGCTCGTGTAAAAGGCGCAATGATGGCGCGCAAAAGAAGAAAGAAAGTATTAAAGCTCGCTAAGGGCTACTATGGTGCAAAATCCAAACTTTTCAAAACTGCTAAAGAAGCGGTTATGAAATCCGGCCAGTATGCATACATCGGCCGTAAACAGCGTAAGCGTGATTTCCGTCGTTTGTGGATTGCCCGCATTTCCGCTGCGGCGAAAATGAACGGTATGAACTACTCCACTTTTATGAACGGTCTGAAAAAAGCAGGTATCACCATGAACCGCAAGATGTTGGCGGAAGTAGCGGCTACCGATGCTGCTGCATTTACCGCGCTCGTTGCGAAAGCTCAGAAAGCCCTGTCTAAATAAGCTGTATCTGCGCCCACCGACTTTTCGGTGGGCGCCGTTTCCGTTTTATAAGCAGGAAAAAACCGCAAAAAAACATCGGATTTTTTGGAAAAGGAGGGGCGAAATATGCGTATTTCCAGCAAAGAAAACCATCTTATTAAACAGTGGAAACAGCTGTCAAATGATGGAAAAGCGCGCAAAAAACAGTCGCTTTTTGCGTGTGAAGGGGCGCGCCTTTGTGCAGATGCGGCGCTGTCCGGCGTGTGCATAAACGTGGTTTTGTATACTGAACACGCGGCGAAAACTTACGGGGACCGTTTAAACGCGGTGTTGGCTGTTGCGAAAAATGCGTATGAGATCACCCCTCAAATAGCAAGTTTTATGGCGGATACCCAGTCTCCGCAAGGCATATTTTGCATTTGTGAAATGCAAAAGCGTAACCTTTCATCCGATGATTTGCATACAAACGGCAAATATTTGGCGCTGGAAGACGTGCAAGACCCGTCTAACTTGGGAACCATTATCCGTACGGCGGAAGCGCTCGGTATCGACGGCATTTTGCTGTCGGCAGGATGCTGTGACGTGTATAGTGCGAAAGTTTTGCGCGGCAGTATGGGCGGCGTATTCCGTCAGCAGATTTTGCATACTGCCGATATGGGCGAAACAGCCGTTGCTTTGCGCAAAGCAGGGATGCATACCTATGCGTGTGTACCTGCCGATACGGCAACCCCGATATCCCGATTGCCGCTAAACAAGGGTTGTGTATGTTTTATCGGGAACGAGGGTAACGGTTTACGGCAAAGCACGATAGAGGCGTGCGAACTGTCGGTGACCATTCCGATGGCAGGCCGCGCGGAATCGCTGAATGCGGCGATGGCGGCGGGTATTGTTCTTTGGGAAATGACCAGACCGACGGAGGGCTGATACGTGGATAGACGGATATACTGGATTTGGTTGCAACAAAGTTTACCGCTCGGCTCCACGGCGCTCAATCGGTTGTTCGAATATTTTGAAGATGTGGAAGCGGTGTATGCCGCAGATGCGAAACAATTAAAACATTTGCCGCTTCGCCTTGAAGATGCCAAGAAACTTAATGACAAATCGTTGACCCGCGCCCGTCGTATCCTGAAAGATATACAAAAATTGGGCGGGTCGGTTATGACACCTGACGATGCGCGATATCCTGCTGCATTACGCCATATCGCGGGTTTTCCTGCGGCGCTGTATGTGCAGGGGGATTTCCCGAACGTCAATGCATTGCCGACGATTGGTGTGGTGAGTACCCGTGACATCACCGAAACGGGTGAGAAACTGACCTTTTCTATCGCGGCAGGATTGGCGGCGGCAGGTATGATCGTGGTTAGCGGCGGCGCTAAAGGCGGCGATGCCGCGGCACATAACGGTGCTATGTATGCAGACGGCAAAACCGTACTGGTGAAAGGTGCCGCACCCGAAGTGGAGTATCCCGTGGTCAATAAGCAACTGCGGCAGGATATATTAAACGGACGCGGTGCTATCGTTACCGAGTTTGAACCGGGGTTTCACGGGTATTGCGATTACCACGTGAGAAATCGGTTGATATCCGGTATGAGTGTGGGCGTCTGTGTGACAGAAGCACCGAAGATAAGCGGTGCAATGATTACCGCGAACCTTGCCAGAGAGCAGGGTAGAGAAGTGTTTGCCGTACCCGGTAACGTGCTGGACGGTAAACACGACGGTGCACATCACCAGATTCGGCAAGGCGCGATGTTGGTGTCGTCTTCTACAGACATTGTGGACGAGTATCTATCCCGCTTTCCTGGTCTGTTGGACAGAAAAGCGGCGGAAGAAATGGAAAAGTCGACAAAAGCTAAGATTTTCCGTAAACCTGCCGTTGCGGAAGAACCGCCGAAAACAGCGGTAGCAGACGTAAAACCGTCTGCACCGAAAAAGGCAGTGTCTTGTCCTGAGGATGCATCTTCGGAGGCAAAACGGCTGTTTGGATTTTTGTCCGAAACACCTTGCCCCGTGGATACGCTGGCGAAAAATGCGGGTCTTTCACCGCAGGACGTATTGATACTGCTTACCGAATTGGAATTACTCGGCTGTGTGCAAAGCACAGCAGGTCAACAATATAAAATTCTGACACACTAAGAAAGGGACACAATATGGCTAATTTAGTGATTGTGGAATCTCCGGCGAAAGCCAAAACCATTCAAAAATATCTGGGACAAGGGTACGAAGTGGTTGCTTCGATGGGTCATATCCGTGACCTGCCGAAAACCTTGCTCGGTGTGGACATTGAGAACGGTTTTAAACCGCGGTATATGGACATTCCGGGTAAAACGGCTCTTAAAGTCGGAGGCCAAGCGGTC
>JAZPXM010000140.1:0-9468 GCA_045543675.1 Acutalibacteraceae bacterium | reverse complement strand
ACTCGCAGATACCCACCAAGAGATACAAGACCTGCAAGAAACGATTGCTGATGCCGAGCATCATATAAACCTGCTTGATGATATGCGAATCAACATCAAACAAACCATCGATCATGCAGAGGTAAAATTCAAAGAAGAGTTGGTTGTTGAAAACTCCGACAAGTTTGCAAGTTTTGAACGTACAACCAAAGGTTTTGGCAAAAACAAGACAACCTTTGTTTTAATACCAGAACAGGTTTATAGCGATATGGATAAAGCAGTTTATTTCAACCCAGACAGTATGCGAAAAAAGGTTTCAACCTTATTTAGCAGTTTGAGAGATACATTCGCTAAATTACCTGCAATACGAAAACTGCAAAACAGGGTGTATGAGTTAGAGAACCACGAGGCCGAGCTTAAAAATGGGATTGTGACCGAGCGACAGAAACACCAGACCGAAATCAAACAACTACAACAAGAGAACCAACAACTCCGCACGGAAAACAAATCTCTAAAATCCGCAGCGGAAACATTCAAAAAGGTTTTGCACACCATTGGCAAAAAGTTTGGATTGCAAAAAGAGGTCAACGAGGAATTGTTGAAATCACAAACCGCAGAACAGGAAAAAACGGTTCCGACCAGAAACAACAATTCACACGATGACCTTGAACATTAAAAAAGTTATGAGAGAAAAGTTCCTTTCTCTCATTCTTATAGTAACGGTATTAACCGATAAAAATAAAAATTTTGAAAGGAGTCTATAATTATGGACAAAAACACATTAAGCAATTACGGATGGATAGTAATTGCGGTTTTGGTGTTATCAGTAATGATAGCACTTGCAACACCGTTTGGTGAATATATCAAAGCCGGTGTTGAATCCACCACCGCAGGTTTATTTGAAACACAAGAAAAAGCGATGAATGTTGTAGGTATGACACAACAGGGAAAACACGCTGAAATTGTGTATGACGGTTCCGTGGATGGTTATACAATCGGGGGTTATATGGGAAGTGACGGTAATCCTGTTACCTCTACTGGTAATTATTACAGCGATGTAATTCCTGTAAAACCATCTGAAGTGTTATATGTTTCTCTTGAACACGAAGGATTGGGTGCATACAACGAATGGGAAAAATCTTTCTGTAATAATGTAGGTGCATTTGTATTTTTTGATAAAGAAGATAATTATGTTGGTATGTTAAAACATGCTGATTTTAATGATATTGAATCTGATTATATTACAATTAAATCAATTACTGTTCCAAAAAATGCGACAAAAATGTATGTTAATATGGGAAATAGCGGCGCTGGTGATTTAATCACAATTAAATATTTGAAAATACAAAAAGTTTCTTATGAAGGAATGGGTGTTTCTTTATACAATAGTGTTTTACCTGCTACCAACAACTTAACTAACAAAAAATATATAGCCTTTGGTGATAGTATTACTGATGGTTACCTCGCCAATTATGTTTCCTATGCTGACTATATCGCATGTGCCAACTCTATGACATTAACTGAAAGAGCAACTGGCGGTTATAAATCATCGGATATAATTAGCACTATGCAATCCAATAGTTCCCTCTTATCCTCATTAGGTGCAGATGATTTTGTCATCATAGGCGGCTTTGTAAACGACCCAAGCAAAGATGTTCCGTTAGGAACATTAACCGCAGTTGGAACAACAGAATTTGACACCACAACATCTATCGGCACACTTGAAAAAATGTTTTATGATTATACAAATAATGCTAATTATAAAGCAAAAATCGGTGTTGTTTTAACTCCTCAACCCAATGGAAGTAATGCATATAGAGACAAACCAGAGTATTGGACTGGATGGATTTCCGTTTTAGAAAAATATAACATTCCTTATCTCAATCTATATGATGTGGATGTTGACTATGTTGATGGTGTTCATCCTTCCTCTGAAGGACAAAAAACAATTGCCGCGCTTGTTGAAACTTGGATGAATACATTATAATTGCAAAAACGGTATGAGAAATTTTCCTCATACCGTTTTTTGTGTCCTTTTTGCAAAACCTTTCCGTAACGGCTTGAATTAAACAGAGGTTTATGATATAATGTACAGTGTATACTTATGCCTATAAAAGGAGATTTTTACTTATGCTGAAATCTATTGATTTGTTCGCCGGTATTGGCGGTATTCGTATGGGTTTTGATAATGCCTTTGCGGATGATATAAAAACAGTATTTGTTAGCGAATGGGATAAATTCGCACAACAGACCTATTCAGCAAACTTTGAGGATGGAATCTCTATCAATGGCGATATTACAAAGATTGATGAAAAGGATATACCGGCATTTGATATTTGTCTTGCCGGCTTTCCCTGTCAAGCATTTAGTTTAGCAGGTCAAAGACAAGGGTTCAAAGACAACTACAAAGGTATGTCAAGAGGAACACTGTTCTTTGATGTTGCACGTATCTGCGAACACCATAAACCGAAAGTCATTTTCTGTGAGAATGTAAAAGGTTTGACTATCCACGATAGGGGCAGAACCTTTAAGGTTATTACCGGTACATTAGAGGAAATGGGATATACTGTTTATCATAAAGTGTTGAACAGTAAAGATTACGGTGTACCGCAGAACCGTGAGAGAATTTATATCGTTGCTTTCCGTAACGATATTGACAGTTCTGGGTTTGTGTTCCCAGAACCTACCGACACCACCAAAACCATTATGGATATAATGGAAAAGAAACCTGTACCTGCAAAATACTATCTGTCCGAAACCTATGTTGAAACACTCAAAAAGCATAAGGCCAGACACGAGGCAAAAGGCAACGGTTTTGGTTATGAGATTAGACCGCTTACTGGTATAGCCGGTGCTATCGTTTGCGGTGGTATGGGTAGAGAAAGAAACCTCATCATTGATAAAAGGCAAAAGGATTTGACGCCTACAACCCATATCAAGGGTGAAATCAATAAACAGGGCATCCGCAAAATGACACCCAGAGAATGGGCAAGGTTGCAAGGTTTTCCGGATTCTTATAAATTGGTGTTGGCAGATACCCACCTGTATAAACAGTTCGGTAACTCTGTGACCGTTCCTGTAATACAGGCAATAGCAGAACAGATAAAGGTGGTACTTGATAATGCGAAAGTATAACAAAGGCGAATGGAGTGAGATATATACTTTTGCTTATTTGTTGAGTTCTGGTATTCTGTACTCTGCTGACAAAGACCTAAACAAAATTGATGAGATATATTTTCCTGTGCTTAAAATCATTCGTGAGGAAACCGAGGGCGAACCCATTGACTATAAAACTGGTAATTTGGTTCGCATCTATAAGGGCGATGAATTGCTCAAAGAGGTTCCGAAAATACATTTTGAGCAGGTTGTTGCGGAATTGTTTGACAAGATTCCGCAAGGTAGCCGAGCATTTGAAATACCATCTGTTGATGATTTCTTTGACAGTATCTACTGCAACAAGGTCAAAGCAGCATCCAACAAAAAGCAAGACATCACGGTGCAATTACACGATATTAACACCGGTATTCAACCGATTTGTGGGTTTAGCATCAAGTCATATCTTGGTGCGAATCCTACCCTCATCAATGCAGGTACAAACACCAATTTTACATATACCCTTAAAGGTTGCAACGATGAGCTGATGGATGCGGTGAATGGTATTGAAACCAGAACCAAAATCATTGACCGAATCCAGTATTTACTGGATAACGGTTGTACCTTTGAATTACAGGACAATTCTATTTCAGCTCAGTTTACAGAGAACCTGCAATTCATTGATACCATAATGCCAACCTTTGTAAACTATATGCTTTTGTATAGTTACAGGTACAGTATCAAGAGTTCTGCTCAACTCATTGACAAAATGAAAGAGTTGAATCCTCTCGGTTTTTCTAACCTTGAAATGTACACGTACAAATATAAAAAATTACTCTGTGCTTGGGCTTTGGGTTTAACACCAGAACGTACTGACTGGTTAGGTAATGAGGATGCAAATGGTGGATATATCACCGTTAAAAACGATGGTTCTGTTGTCTGTTATCACCTGTACAACCGTACCGAGTTTGAAAACTATCTTCTTGATTACACCTATTTTGATAAACCCAGTACAAGCAAATTCCACTATATGAGTGTTTACAAAGAGGATGGCGAATATAAAATCAAACTCTGTCTGCAGGTTAGATTTAGATAATGGATGTGTGCGAATGATACTGAATGTTGAAATGTACAATGACCACATCCGGCAAACAAAGGAATTGCATTTAACATCATCCCAGATTGAGAACAGTGTCAAAAACTATCCCTATAAAGGCGAAAAAAGGGTTGTGGATGAACAGGTTGAAAATCTGTTGTTACCGCCTATCGCTTTGGTGTTTTACAGTATATTGTATGATACTGACAATGTTCCATCACCAGATGATTTATTAAAGGAGTATTTCAAACAACCGTATTTTTCTTTTGTTGCGGATGGCAAGGTCAATGTTGCTTATGAAAATACTACCGCTTTGTGCAGTGTTGAAAGCATAACCGCAAGGGTTCTGCGAACCTATCCCTCACTGTTACGAGATTTGCACTTTTATATTTTGGCGAATGAAAGCAACTGCTTTGATGCGGTCCGATACTCATTCAAAAAAGATTATGAGGAAAAAATTGACGTACAGATAATGCACAAAGGTAAATGGCACAATGTAGGTTTGCTATTAAACAGTAAACGGTCATTGTGGTATAAATTCAAAAAACAATTCCGGCATAAACCTACGGATGTGTTGTATGTGGAATTGGATAAAACCGATTGTAAAATGTGCGGTGATTATATGCTCTATACCGCCCATCACATCAAGCAGTTATATAAACAGGTGACCAAACTCTAAAAGGTGGGATATTGGTGGTAAAATATATAACCGTGACTATGTATCCTATCATATTGCTGATCGGCCCACCCGGCTCGGGAAAAAGTATGCTTGCAAAGCGCTTGCCGACCATTTTGCCCGACGTGACCTTGGCGGAATCGCTGGCAATCACCAAAATTCATTCGGTGGCGGGGACGCTGACAGGCGGCGGTCTTATGAAAGAACGCCCGTTTCGTTCGCCGCACCATAACATTTCACCGCAAGGTCTTGCGGGCGGCGGCATCATACCGCGCCCCGGTGAGATCTCTTTGGCGCACGGCGGGGTGCTGTTTTTAGACGAATTACCCGAATTTTCCCGCCAGACGATGGAATGTTTGCGCCAACCGTTAGAAGACGGCGTGGTGACCATTTCCCGTGTCAGCGCGTCCTTGACCTACCCGAGCGAATTTATGCTGGTGGCGGCGATGAACCCGTGTCCTTGCGGCTATTTCGGGCATCCCACCCGCCCTTGCACCTGCTCCGCGCAGGCGGCAAGTCGGTATATCAATAAAATTTCAGGTCCGCTTCTCGATAGAATCGATCTACATATCGAGGTGCCGCCCGTGGAATTTGAGCATTTGGCGGCTACCGAAAAAGCGGAAAGTTCTGCCCAAATCAAGAAGCGTGTAAATGCCGCCCGCGAACTGCAAAAAGCGCGGTTTGGGGACAGCGGCATTGTCGCGAATGCGATGATACCGACAGCACGGTTAAAAGAACTGTGTCCGCTGACCGATGCGGCGCGCAATATGTTAAAAGGTGCGTTTGAACGGTTGGGCCTGTCCGCCCGTGCGTATGACCGTTTACTGAAAGTGGCGCGAACGGTGGCAGACCTTGGCGGTAGCGAAGTGATCGACACCGCGCATATTGCGGAAGCGATACAGTACCGTTCGCTTGACAGAAAATATTGGCAGACCAGATAAGGTCTGCCATTTTTATCAAAAAAGGAGGTGTCCGTATGCGAGATACACGACTTTCCCGTTTGAGAGAAAAAGCCATGCGCCTGCCGTTAGAGCCGGGCGTGTATATTATGAAAAATGCCGACGGGGATATTATCTATATCGGCAAAGCCAAAGCGCTGAAAAACCGCGTCAGCCAGTATTTCGGCGCGGATACCAACCATTCTCCCAAGGTGCGCCGTATGGTGTCGCAGGTGGAGACGTTTGAATACATTGTGGTGGGTAGTGAATTTGAGGCGTTAGTGTTGGAATGTTCACTCATAAAACAGCATAAGCCCAAATACAATATTCTGTTAAAGGACGATAAAGGGTATCGGTATTTAAAAATTACGCCGCCGCCGTTTTCACGGCTTATCGAAGCGAAGCAAAAGGCAGACGACGGTGCTACCTATATCGGTCCGTATATGCGTTCGTACGATTTGCGGCAGGCGCTCAAAGAAGTGGGGGCTATTTTTAAACTGGCTACCTGCAACCACCCCTTAAAAGAAGGGGTCGCCACCGTGCGCCCGTGTTTAAATGCGCATATCGGCTTGTGTTGTGCGCCGTGTACAGGCAAGGTGCGCGCCGCCGATTACGCCGAGCGGGTCGCGGAAGCGTCGGCGTTTCTGACCCACGGCAGCGGCGCGTTGATGGCGGATATGAAACGTCGTATGGAGCAGGCGGCGGAAAATTTAGAGTTTGAAAAAGCGGCGAGACTGCGCGACCGTATCGCCGCAATCAAGCGGTTGACGGATAAACAAAAAGTGGTGATGTCGTCCATCCCCGAGCAGGACGTTATCGCGCTTGCGACGGGCAGCGGTAAAAGTTGCTTTGAAGTGTTCCGCTTTTTAGACGGTGCGTTGCGGGAAGAAGAATCGTTTTTACTGGAAGAACAGGAAAATGCGGCTTCAGCGAGAAGCGAATTTTTGCGGCGGTATTATTCGATGCGTGACCGCGTACCTGCGCAGGTGACGGTGGACGGGGACGTGGAAGACGTTGCCCTGCTGGAAGAATGGCTGACACGCAAGCGCGGTAAACGGGTGCACATTGTGCGTCCGCAGATCGGTGAGCAGGCAAGGCTTGCCGAAATGTGCCGCGGCAATGCTGCCGAACGCATTGCGCATCGGGTAGGTATGACCGGCAGAGAAAACGCCGCGTTGGAAGAATTGAAAACACTGTTGGGATTACAGTCGGCACCGCAATATATCGAATGTTACGACATTTCTCACACCGCAGGGGATACCCCCGTAGCCGGTATGGTCGTATTCAAAAACGGTAAACCGTTTAAATCGGCGTATCGCCGTTTCACCGTAAAACACGCCGCGGCGGGGGATGATTACGCCGCTATGCGGGAAGTGGTGGGCAGACGGTTAGATGAATACGTAAACAGCGAAACTGCCGACGGGTTTGGCAGAAAACCCGACTTGATATTGCTGGACGGCGGCGAAACGCACGTAGCGGCGGTAAAACCGCTGGTGGACAGTTACCACTTGGATATTCCCGTGTTTGGTATCGTCAAAGACGATAAGCACCGCACCCGTGCGGTGTCTGCCGACGGCGGCGAAATTGAAATTGCCGCGAAACGGACGGTGTTTACGCTGATTTCCGCTATCGGCGAAGAAGTGCACCGCTTTGCCATTGCCTATCACCGCCAAAAACGGGGCAAACAAACGGTGTCTACCACCCTTTTGCAGATACCCGGCATCGGTGCCGAGCGGGCGAAGGCCCTTTTGCGCCAATTCGGGTCGGTAAAAGCGGTATCTTTGGCGACTAAAGAAGAACTGTTGCTGGTAAAAGGGATGACCGTACCTGCGGCAGATGCGGTGTATGCATTTTTTAGGAGAGAAACGGAATGAAAATTGCGCTGATCGTTTTGGGTGTTGTGGCATTGCTGTGTGTGGTGTGCTACCTTGTGGCGCTCAAAATGTTTAAAATGATGTTCCGCCGCGCCAACGTGGCGGCGGATATGGAAAAGAACCTGTTGGACGGTCTGCAAAGCGGCAGATATGCCGATAAAGTGCAGATGGTCAGCGACGGTATGCGCCTGTTGCGGGAAGGACCGTTTGAAGAAGTATATATACAGTCGTACGACGGGTTAAAACTGTACGGACAACTGTTTTGCGGCAGTAATCCCAACCGCACGGTGGTGATGGCTCATGGTTACCAAAGTTCCCCTAACCACGATTTCGGCGGCGCAATGGGTATGTATATGCAGGACGGCGCAAACGTGCTGGTCATTCACCAACGCGCCCACGGTAAATCGCAAGGAGAATATATCTGTTTTGGTGCAAAGGAACGGTATGATGTGCGGGATTGGTGTAAATATCTCGTTTCTCGCTTCGGTGAACAGCATAGCATCGTGCTGGCGGGTATTTCGATGGGCGCGACCACTATATTGCTCGCTGCGTGCCTACCCGATATCCCTAAGCAGGTAAAAGGGGTGGTGGCAGACTGCGGATTTGTGTCCCCGATTGAAGAATACCGCCACGTATTGCGCACCCGTTTCCATATGCCCGCATTTCCGCTGTTACCGATAGCGGAAAGGATCTGCGTGCATCGTGCAGGGTTTATGTTTTCGGCGTTTTCGACGGTGGACGAACTGAAACGGTGTAAAATCCCGATTTTGTTTGCGCACGGGGATAAGGACAGTTTTGTACCCGTGTCCCATACCGAAAAGGCGTACGCCGCGTGTGCATCCCGCAAGGAATTGTTGATCGTGCCCGATGCGGAGCACGGGTTAAGTTTCCTGCAGGACGAACCGCTCTACCGCGAAACGGTAAAACGGTTTTTGGAGAGTGTATAAAAAAAGAACGTGCTTGCACGTTCTTTTTTTATACATCGTAGGGCAGGGCCTTGGTCCTGCCGTTTTGATATGCATTGCGGGCGCCGTTTCTACAACACCATACACAAAACCGCTGTCAATGCCCCTAAAGCGGCGGATCCTAACCCCAATAACACGTAGGACAGCAAAAACCGTCTGCGGGAACGGCGCAAATGACTGCAACTGTCCGCGGATGCCAACACATCATACGCTTCCCGTCGTAAAATATCGGTGTCGGCGTCCATACCTGTTTGTATTACCAAAAACGCGCGTTCAAAATACGGGTTGCCCGTGTCCAAAATCTCAATCATCTGTCGGTTGATACCTTTTATCATTCTCGCCACTCCTTTGCGTACTTTTATGCAGGATTTAGTATGGGCACGGCGCATGGTTTTATTCCAAAATATACTAAATGTATAATATAAAACGCGGAAAAATTGTTGAAAACTTTGTTGAAAGTGTGAAAAAGTCCCGTGTTGAGCGGGTTTTTCGCTTTTTCTGACGCGGTTTTCCACAAAAAATGTCGAAAGAAATGATACAAAGAGTGTAACCGCCTTGCCTTAATGGATGTAAAAACTTGCAACAAGCAAAAAAATATTTTGTATGCGGAATTTATTGGTAAATCTCTTGAAAAAACATATATATTTGTATATAATAAAAACGTATATGCTATGAAAGGAAGATTCACTATGGCAGATAATAAAAAAATGGTGGAAGCCATCACCTCTATGGATGAAGATTTTGCGAAATGGTACACCGATATTGTTAAAAAAGCGGAGCTCATTGAATATACCAGCGTAAAGGGTTGTATGGTGATCCGTCCGTACGGCTATGCCATCTGGGAGAA
>JAZPXM010000139.1:0-2413 GCA_045543675.1 Acutalibacteraceae bacterium | reverse complement strand
ACAAAAAGACAAGAGAGAATGTACCACTTGTGATACATTCTCTCTATTTTTATCCCTATAACCACCCACCGTACAATACTTATTGCTTTTTCAAGCGCGCTTTGTTCACTTTTCGGGTGGCGTATCTTTTTTGAGTGCGTTTTCTTTTTCTTCGGTATGGATTTCCCAATGGATGATAAATGCGAGCAATGCACGTATGATAATTACCACACCTAAAATCGCCAATTCTTCTAAATTATGAATAATGACTGTTTTGATGATCTCTGCGCCCATTTTAAATTCCAATGCCAGCGATAACGCCTTACCCAAATCTACAACAACGCGAAACGGTTGTCTTTTAACAAGGCATTTAAGCAACCGTACCAAAGCGCGAAACGAGCCGACAATGATAATCAAAATACCGACCAATTCCAAGGAACACGCCGCAATTTCTGCCAAAGGATATAAAAATTCCTTATAGTTCACCACTAAACTTTCCAGCATCATTTTCGCCCCCTTTATTCTTTTACGTATTTGTCCCAATCGGACGAGAACGTTTTTTTGCCGTCCGCGGTCACCCACATTGCTTGCACATCCGGTAACGATTCCACAAGTGCTAAACCGTCCTTTTGCGGCATACAAAACAGCGCCGTGGACAAAGCGTCCCCCAGCCCCGAATCCTTACATACCACCGACACGGATACATACGCGGTAGCAGGCATCAAAGTGTCAGGATGAATGATATGGTGATACGGTTTGCCATCCACATAATAAAACCGTTGATACGAGCCGCTGGTAACCACCGATTCGCCTTGCAGTTGCAACTGCACGAGATAGTCTTCCCCATCGGGATTTTCAACGCCGACGGTCCACGGTGTGCCGTCCGCTTTACTGCCTATCGTACGCACGTTTCCGCCGACATTCAGCACGTAGCCGCTAATACCCTTTTCTTCTAAGGCGCGCGCAATACGTTCGACGGCATAGCCCTTTGCAATAGCACCAACATCCAACGTCATTAACGGATCTTGCAACGTAACGGTGTTGTTTTTTTCGTCGATAACCACCTTTGTGATATCCGTATGTGCCGCTGCGGCCTGCAACCTATCCAAAGGCGGCAAACTCGCTTGCGCAGGGTTGTCCATACCCAGCGTACGGTAGTCGTGCCACAACGACAGCACACTACCCATCGCCACATTCAGCATACCGCCCGTTCTGGTGTACATCTCTTTCGCGTACAACAGCATATCGATAATACGGCGGTCTACCGTCACCGTACGGTGTTGCCCATCTGTCAACTCGTTGATGGTACACAGATTTTCCAAACCGTCAAAACGGTTATAAATCGAGTACAAACGGTGATATTCGCCAAGTTCTGCCAAAATTTCTTTTGACACCGCATCAAACGCTTGTTGGCTGGCTTCATATCCTGTAATCGTGGTCACCGTATCAAACCAATCAAAAGAGTGGGTACTATATTTACTTTTTTGGGGTTGCTGTGCACAAGAAGACAGCACACAGCACAACGTCAAGCAAAGTGCAAGCACGCCGCAATATACTCTTTTTCTCATCATCACTTTTAGATAGCAAAAAAGGGAGAAACGTTCTCCCCTTCTTGCGTTCATTATTTCGTTATTAGGTTAGATTTTAGAAGCAGCTTTTACAAAACCGGACACGTAAATGGTGCAACCTGCATTCTGCACGTCCGCCACACCTTTACCGTCCTGGCCAACCAAAGCGGCAATTTCGGTAGCGGTCTTGCCTACGCAAGCGGCATCAAATGCTGCGGCCTGTTCGAACCATTCTTTTTTAGCGCCGCCGTAAGCGACCATGCCATAATTAGCGCCCTGTTCCTTTTTGGAAGCAACCGCTTTGGACGTATCCAGAGTGGAAGCGCCTTTGGTATCAAACGTGAAGGACAGTTCTACGCAGTCGCTGGAAGCGGCTACCACTTTGCCGTCAGCGCCGACAGCAGCGGCGAAAACAGTGGTGGAAACTTTGCTGCTGCCGTCTTTGTCTTCGGTAGCGTTAGCAGTGGTCACATCGGTAGCAGCGGTGACTTTCAAAGTGTCTTTTGCGGTTACTTTAGACTCTGCGGCGGCATTGTACGCTTTTTCGATAGCACCGACAAATTCATTGATCATAATAGTGCAACCCGCGTTAACCACTTCCGCGTTGCCTTTATTGCCTTCGGCAACCAATGCTTTTACTTCATCAAGTGTTTTGCCCGCAACCAGTGCTTCAAAAGCATCTGCCTGCTCAAACCATTCTTTTTTAGCACCGCCGTAAGCTACCATATTGTAGTCAGCGCCCTGTTCATACTTGGTTTTAAATTCAGCCGCCGCAACAGCTTTGCCGTCCGCCGTGAACTTCACCGTGTTACTCAGCCTATGCAACGAGCAAGCAACGTTCTTACCCTGTGCATCTACCGTTACAG
>JAZPXM010000138.1:0-3016 GCA_045543675.1 Acutalibacteraceae bacterium | reverse complement strand
CCGACTTGTAAAAAGCGTTGATCTGTCCAGCGCGTACCCGTCAGTAATGGTCAACGGTTTATACCCTATGACCAAATGGTACCATGAAGGGGCTATCAATATGAAACGGTTAAGACAGTTAATAAAGGTCAGAAAAAAAGCTGTATTAATGCGAATAGCATTACACGGCGTGAAGCTGTCGGATATTATGACCGGGGCACCTTATCTATCACGCGATAAATGCCGTAATATTGTTAACGGTGAATATGACAACGGGCGTATATTATCGGCGGACTACCTGGAAACGACAATAACCGATTTTGACTTCAAGATCATAAACAAACAATATGATTACGAAGGCGCGAACCCTTACGACGTATACACGGCGCGATATAGGAAGTTACCGTCAATGTTAATTGACCAGGTAAAAGAATATTACCGCCGTAAGACTGAATTAAAAGGCGTTGAAGGCCAGGAACTATACTATAGCAAGGCTAAAGCCTTATTAAATAGTTTATATGGCATGTGCGCGCAGGACCCTATACAGGGCCACGTCGAATTAATAGACGGGCTGTATTACCAGCACGACGAACCACCGGAAAAGGAATTGGAAAAGCACAATAAAAAGGCGTTTCTGTCCTATGCCTGGGGTGTCTGGGTAACATCACAATGTCGTTACCTGTTACAGGAAGTAATAGACAGCGTCGGTTATGATTTTGTCTATTGTGACACTGACAGTGTTAAGTATGTAGGTGATCACGACTTCACCGAATTTAACGAACGTCAGAAGGCTAAAAGCATAGATAACGGCGGTTATGCTACCGACAAACATGGTACAACCCACTATCTGGGGACGCTGGAACCGGACGGCGATTACCAGCAATTCGCAACGCTGGGCGCGAAAAAATACGTATACGTTGAAAATGACAAACTACATATTACCATAGCCGGCGTTAACAAAAGTAAAGGCGCTGACGAATTGGGCGACATTCACAACTTTAAAGAAGGTTTTATTTTCCGGAAAGCCGGCGGAACGGAAAGCGTATACAATGATAATGTATCATTCAGCTATGAAGTATTACCAGGTAAATTTATTGAGATTACCGACAACGTGGTAATACGTGACAGCGAATATACTTTAGGCATTACCGGCGAATATAAGCGAGTACTTGAACGCGCTTATGACATAAAATACGCTGACCATGACATTTTAGGTTATTACGAACAGCCAAAACGGGCCACGGCTGACGTATACAGATTGATTAATTAAGGAAAAGGAAGGTATAAAAGAATGTTAACTAATCATGTATCATTAATTGGACGTCTTACCAGAGACGCAAAGATCACTAAAAGCGATAAGAAAAAGGAAAGCTGGAAGCTTGCACGCTTCACCCTGGCATGTGACGACGGTATCAACCAGGAAGGCGAACGCCTGGTACAGTTTATCAGCTGTAAAGCCTGGAACACGCTGGCCAATACGATAGAAAACTACACCGCTAAAGGACAGCTGATAGCCGTTGAAGGTAAGATCGTAGCCAACAACTACAAGGACAAAAACGGCGACATGGTTTACAGCTATGAAGTATTAGTCACCGGCTTACAGTTATTAGGTAAAAACAGCGCACCAGCTGAAGACGAAGACGAAGAAGACGAAGACGAAGACGAAGAAGACGAAAAGCCAGCCAACAACAAAAAGTACAACCGCAAGGGTAAAAAGTAAGACCCGATAAAGCGCCAAAGCCCGGGCGCTTTTTATTATGCCCGAAAGCCTTTATAATGAAAACGGAAGGGGTGATCATATGTTAACTAACGACGATCTGTTATTACCTAATGGTTATATAAATATGTCCGCGATCATAGAAAAGGGCAATACGTTTACTTTTATTTTCGGCGCCCGTGGAACGGGCAAAACGTGGGGCGCCCTGGAATATTGCTACCGTAACCGCATTAGATTTATCTATATGAGAAGAACACAAACACAATTAAACTTAATCAGCATAGACGATACTAACCCATTTAAAAGCATTGACGAAGCGATCACGGTTAAGCCTGTACGTAAGGAAATAACCGGCGTTTATCTGTCAGACGAAGAAGGAAAGCCAGCCGGGGCGCCTATTGGTTACATGTTGGCGCTTTCGACTGTGTCTAATGTTAGGGGTTTTGACATGTCCGACATAGATATATTAATTTTCGACGAGTTCGAAGGCGAAGCCCACGAAAGGCGTATTAAAGCCGAAGACAGCGCTTTTTTTAACGCCTATGAAACTATAAACAGAAACCGCGAATTGTCCGGTAAAGCGCCTTTAAAAGCGTTACTGATGGCCAATTCTAACGATATGGCCGTACCGGTTATCATGGCGTTTAAGCTTGTACATGATCTGGAAAACATGGCCAGAAAAGGCCAAAGCGTTCTAAACCTGGACGGACGCGACATAACATTAATATTAATGTCGCTAACGCCTATAAGCCAGAAGAAGGCGCAAACGGCGCTATATAGGGCCGTTGGTTCCGGGTCATTTACCGACATGGCTATTAATAACCGGTTCAGCTCTAACGATCTAACCAACGTTACAACGCGTTCATTTAAGGAATATAAACCGCTTGTTAATGTTGGCGAGCTGTTTATATACCAGCATAAAGACAAACGCGATTATTACATATCACCGCATAACCACGGAAGCTTTACCGCAAATTATGACGCCGACACGGTAAGCCTTAAGAAATGGCGTAAAGACTATTACATATTATGGTTGGCCCACTTAAACAAACGGGTATATTTTGAAGGGTACACCGAAAAGGTGTTATTTGAAAAATACTTCAATATCGGGTTATAATATGTGTACATAATACCTTGTACAAAGGGACGCCCGGTTCTACCCGCCGGGCGTTTTTCATATGGTCGGTGTTGGTCGGTGTTGGTCGGTGTTGGTCGGTTAGGGTTGCATAAAAGTTGCACAAGTTGCAAAGCGGTCCGGGTGTCAGCGGTCCGGGTGATCGTGGGAAACGGCGCCGGGGTTCGCATGGGGGTATTAGGTTA
>JAZPXM010000137.1:0-12919 GCA_045543675.1 Acutalibacteraceae bacterium | reverse complement strand
AAGAAGAACTACCCTTCCGTCAAAACCTACGGTTTTGCCACCTCCCCTGACAAGGGGAGGCAAGAAAAAGATGTCTGCAAAAGATAAGAGAAGACACACAGCTTTTGTGTATCTTCTCTATTTTTATCCCTATGACCACCCGCCGTACGGGTGCTTTTTTAGATCATATTTTCTTTAACATATACACTTTTGCGGTGAAATCGTTGCAACACGGAATGGCAAAGCCCGCATACATCAACTCATCGCCGCCGAGATCCGCCGCAAAATCACCGTGCAACTCGGTCACGTGATAGGTTGCTTCGGGATCCAAACCGACGAATTTCACCCTGCGATGCCAGTACGGGAAACGCAATTTGTGCACATATGTCACGATGGCTTCGTCTTTGTCCGGGGTGACAAACATCCAGCAACAGCTGTTTTCGGTGAACGGATCTACCACACGGTAGAAATCGCCATCCATAATGATCGGCTGAATTTTGTGATACAATGCCGTCTGGTTTGCAATTTCCGCACGCTCTTCGTCGGACAACTGCAACGGATTGAGTTCGTAACCAAAGGTAGCACTCATCGCCACAGCGGCGCGGGTGTTAAACGGGGTGACACGGCCAACCTGGTGGTTAGGACACGCAGATACGTGCGCTGTCATCGCCTGCGGCGGATACACAAAGGACGTACCGTACTGGATTTTCAAACGTTCGATAGCATCGCTGTCATCACTGGTCCAGATCTGCGGGTCATAGTACAACATACCCATATCAAAACGGCCGCCGCCACCCGAACAACCTTCAAACAGCACGTCGGGGAAACGCGTGGTGAGATTGCCAAGCAATTTGTACAAATTCAGCACGTAGCGGTGAAACACTTCCGGCTGACGTTCTGCAGGCAACTGGGTGGAATACACGTCGGTAAAATGACGGTTCATATCCCATTTCACGTAAGAAATGCGATTGTTGGCGAGAATATCCCCCACCACGGTTTCCAGATACTGTTCCACGTCGTCGCGAGACAAATCGAGAATCAACTGGTTTCTGCCGCGGCAATAGGGTCTGTCGGGCAAACGCATACACCAATCGGGGTGCGCCTTATACAATTCACTGACTTCCGAAATCATTTCGGGCTCGAACCACAAACCGAAAGTCATACCCTGCGATTCGCATTTTTCAATAAGCGGTGTCAACCCGTTGGGCAGTTTATTTTTGTCCACAAACCAGTCGCCCAACGACGTGTGGTCGTTATCGCGTTTGCCGAACCAACCGTCATCCAACACAAACGTATCGATGCCAAGTCCTTTACAACTCTCAATAATGCCCAACAGTTTTTCTTCATTGAAATTAAAGTAGGTCGCTTCCCAGTTATTGATAACGATAGGACGCGCTTTGTTGCGGAATTTGGTGTGTCCTAAATGATATTTCACCGCTTTGTGGAAATTCTGGGACATCGCGTTTAAGCCCTTGTCGGTGTAGGTAAGTACCGCTTCAGGGGTGGTAAAGGTCTCGCCTACTTCCAATTTCCAACGGAAATCGGTGGGGTGTATACCAATCTGTAAACGAACGGCATCCTGATAGTTCACGTCCGCGCTTGCAATAAAGTTACCGCTGTAGATAAGCGCCGCGCCGTATGCTTCACCGGTAAATTCGGTGGTGTGCGGTGCCGCCAACGCGATAAAGGGATTGTGGTGGTGGCTGGATGTGCCGCGGCGGCTGCCCACCGATTGGGTACCGTGACGGAGCGGTTCTCTGCACACCTGACGTTCCCAGTTATGACCGCCATACAGGGAAATCATATCGAATTTTCCTTCAGCAAGGTCGAGAGATGCGCTCAAAGCACGGGTGACCGACACGGGTGCGCCGGTGGTGTTGATAATACGCGCGTTGCGGGTGATGATATCGATGTTTTCGTATGTAACGTAGCGGAGCACCACCGTAAGACCGCTGAAATGGTCACGCAAAGTGACTTCCAACGTCTGGTCACCGCCCGAAAGACCGGGTAAACCATCAGGCTCTACGTTGCCGTCCGTAATCGTATGGGACACGTATTTTAAGTCCAACAAACGGCTACCGTTGGGGAATTCCACGCCAATGGCAGGCTCTCTGTAGTCGCCGCCGCCGTACGACGGGTATTCGGTGGGTATGACGTCCAACGCGTGCCGACCGTTAAACGCGCCATCATAGTTAGGGGTAAAACCTGACGCGCCGGGTTGCCATAAGCGGAGCAAATCCGCAGGGCGGATTTTCTTACCGTAATACTGGCTCATAAGATAATCACAGTCAAACACCGAAAACGCCAAGGTGGTGTTGTCGGTAGAGACGGTGAATAATTTCTTGTCCTCCAAAAACTGAATAGGCATAAAAACACTCCTTTTTTAACACTTGTCACCATTATATATGAAATGTGCAAAAATTTCCATAGAAAATGAAAAAAAGGTTATTTTTTGGGAAAGAAAAATAAATGCTTGCAATAGTGCGGAAAATAGTGTAAAATAAACATCACATCCGCCCGTGGCGAAGCTGGATATCGCAGTGGATTCCGATTCCAAAGGCCGGGGGTTCGAATCCCTCCGGGCGGGCCAGAAAAAACACCCTTTGTCTGTCGACAAAGGGTGTTTTTTTAACTAAGTGTGCCTTCCGGCACGAGAAGTGATGCTTCGCATCGTGAAGTTGCTGTGCAGTGAAGTTTGCTTCGCAAGTGTTTTGGCACACTTAACTTCACTTTGTGCAATGCACAAAACTTCACTATGCCGCAGGCATAACATCACTTCGTGCGTCAGCACGATACTTCACTCATAATATTCCTGCTGTTGCCAGTTTCTGATACGTCATCCACAAAAAATGACCGCAGAATTTATCATCGTCCGCGCCGTACGGGTGACAATCTATATACAGCCGCTCTTCTTCCAGCTCTGCAATGTGGTCTGTTTCACCCGCCACGTACGCCGCAATCCGCGCCTTTGCCGTTTCAAACCGTGCCGACAAACCGCCTAAGCGGATATCGTGCACTTCGTATCCAAACGGCTTATTATACGCCAACCAGCAGGCACGGTACGCTTGTCGAAACGCGGTTAACTTTTCAAGGATACCGTCACATTCTGCGCACAGCGCCGTCAGCGTTGCCTTATCTTTATCGGTATAGGCGCGGGTCAACCGCACACCGAAATCTGCCTTGTTTTCCAGAAATGCGGCACACGCTTTGCACATTTCCAACGCAGGCGCAAACAAGGGGTCTGCCGTTTGCGGCATATCCCGCAACCCGACAAAATATGCGCCGGTTATCCCCTGCTCTTTTATATGCTTATCCGCCAAGCCGAGCAACGGGTCGTTATACACTAACGCGCGGGAAACACCCGCCCTGCCGCCGTGCGGATATTCAATCCGTTCGGTGGCTGTCACGGCATCATACACGGGACCGCAAGCGCGGGTAAAGGTGGCCTTTTGGCTGTCTATATCCCATACACCCGTGTACCCAAAATCCACATACCACGCAAAGCCCGCCAAAGCGGTGATAAGCGGCGCTTCAGCGCCGTTATGCCACGCGGCGGCAAACACGTCCCGTATACCGTTTTCTTTACACGCTTCCAGCGCGGGACGGGTAGCCTCCATAGAACGGGTATACTGCACAGCAAACCCGCTCCAGCCCCACACACCGCCCGCAAACAAGGTGCGGTTGTTGAGTTTTTTGTGTTTTTCAATGTTCTTAACGTAAAAATCTTTTTCTCTCTGCGCGTATTCCCAGAACACCTGCCCGACCCCGTCAGGGACCAGTTTACAAATGTGGTCAGGCAGTTGCACGTCGGGGTGATAATCGTAGTATCCCGCCATATCTTCCCCTGCCAAGCGGAAGAACATATCGCTCCACATCATCGGCTCAAAACCGTGTGCTTTCGCCATGGCGACAACCTTGTTAAGATGTTCTAAAAACAGTTCGTGACGGGGGCGGTAGCCGTTTTGCACCATATATTTGCCTAACCCTAAATCCACCGTTTCGTCCATACCGATATGGATTTTCTTAGACGAAAAACAGTCTTTTACCGTTTTTAAAATATCGTCAATCAAGCGGTAGGTGGCATCGCTGCCCACCAGCAACACCTTATCGGTGTCACGGTAAGGCGCGGCGGCGCCCCACGATAAATGGGTTGCCAAATGTCCCAAAAATTGCACGCAAGGAATGAGTTCAATGCCCAACTGTGCGGCGTACGCGTCCAATTCCCGTAGCTCTTGCTTCGTATATCTGCCCCGCATATATCCGAAATACGGTCTGTTTTCTAACGTATAGGTATCTTCGGTATACAACATAAAGGTGTTCATACCCATCAACGCCATTTTACGCAACATCGCTTTGACGGTATCCACCGTCATCACGGCGTTACGGGACATATCCACCATTGCACCGTTATTTTGAAAAACGGGGTGCTCTTCATTAAACCCATCGGTTTTGCCGTCCCGTATCCATTGTACCAAAAAGGAAAGCGCTCTGAAAAAACGGGACGCACCGCCACCGTAGGTAATGACAGCGGCGCTTGCGGAGAAAGCAACTTTAGACACGTCTTCTTTGACCGTATTCACCGTCACCGCAATACCGTCTGCGGACACCGAAAATCCCAAATCTGTGCTGACAGCTGCAATGCCGTCGTGCAGGGTTTCCGCGTTTAAAAACTGTAATTTCATATACTGCGCCCCCTTTGTCAGTATAGTAGCACAACGGCAAAAAAAGGTCAACAAAAACCACCCAAAGCCCTTTACAACCACCTTAAAAACACCTATACTATAGGAAAGAGGTGGTACCTATGTATCTGTATGAAACGCATCTGCACACATCCCCCGTCAGCCGTTGCGCGCGAGCAAGCGTGCAGGATACGGTGGAATTTTATAAAAAACAAGGGTATGCGGGCATTTTTCTCACCAATCACTACGTAGAGCCGCACCGCGACCTTGAACTGTTTCCCACCTTTGAAAGACGCATAGCGTTTTTGTTTTCGGATTATGAAAAAGCAGTAGAAATCGGCAACGAAATCGGGCTTGCGGTCTTTTTTGGTGTCGAAATCTCCTATATGGGCACGGATTTTCTCATTTACGGTCTCGATAAGACTTGGTGGTTGTCCCACCCGGAAATTGAAAACATGAAAATTGTTGACCGATTAACGTTTTTGGCAGATAACGGCGCGTTGATCATTCACGCACATCCGTACCGCGAATCCCATTACATCGAATGTATCCGTTTATTCCCGCGGGAAGTACACGGTGCGGAAATCTACAATGCCAACCGTACCCTGTTCGAAAACGAAATGGCGGATATCTTTGCAGAAAAATACGGTTTATTGCCGTTTGCGGGCAGCGACAACCACGTTGCCGGCGCGCAAAAGAAATTCGGCGGTTTACAGTTTGCTTCTCCCCTTAAGGATGAACAGGATTTTGTACAACGTTTTAAAAACGGAGAGGCCACCCTGTTTATCCGCGAAAATGCATAAAATGCGCGCACGGCAGGTGCAAACAGGGATAAAAAGAAGAGAGAATGTATCATAAATGGTACATTCTCTCTTCTTTTTGCAGAAATTTATAGAGCTTTGCAGGGATGGGGCTTATCTGCCCACAGCGAGTGTAACATCGCCGTTTTCGCTGTAAATAACCGCATCATAGTCACGGTTTAACGCATCAATATACGCAAAATAGTCTTCTTTGCAGGTAAAGAACGGTTTGTAATTCGCCACCGCTTCTTTCGCTTTTGCCGCATCGTTTTCCAACAAACGTTTTAACGCTTCCACCTGTAATTTTGCGGAATCCACACACGCCACGGGATCGGGAATACGGTAGTTATTGCCGTGCTCTTTACCGGTCGCACCACCGACGTATGCGTGTACGGTAGGCATCATACTGCCGATATCACCCATATCCGAGCAACCCGCATTCCAGTAATCCGCACTGCAGTCTTTGGTTTCCAGCACTTCGTCCATAGCGTCTTCAAACACCTGCATCATCACGCGGTCGGTAAGGCGCGGCCAGGAGCCGGGGGTGTCGGTAATATGTACTTTCGCGCCGATAGATGCCGCAGCCGCCGCAATAGCGCGGTCTATTTTTTTGTTTGCTTCCGCCACAGCGGGCATATTTGCGCCGCGGACATAACTTTCCAGTTTCACTTTATTGGGAATAACGTTTACCGAAGAACCGCCTTCGGTGATAATGGGATGTACGCGGATATGGTTTTGATCTTCAAACGTCTCACGCAACGCGTTGATTGCCTGCAACGCGGTGGTTGCGGCATACAACGCGTTGATACCCTGATGCGGAAGACCGCCTGCGTGCGCCGCCACCCCCTCAAAGGTGACCGTTTTCGCAATAAGACCGTTAGAACCACCGTTTAAATACCCGTGGTGCAACGGTGCTACATGAGCGTGCACCATAAATGCAAGATCCACACCGTCCAGATAGCCGCGACGTACAAACTCGATTTTACCGCTGCGATACCCGATAATGCCGTCGTTACGCAACTGCAAACGGAATGCCAGTTCAATGCCTTCTTCGGCAGGTACCGCGATAAGACGGATCTTGCCCGAGAGACCGTCTAAAGCGCCGTCTTCTTTTAAAGCGCCGGCAATACCGACCAGCGCCGCCACCTGCAATACGTGACCGCACGCGTGTACCGCGCCCGTTTCCTTATCACATTCGGGATGTTCGGGGATGATCAAACCGTCCATTTCGCCAAAAATGGCCAATGTAGGACCGGGACGTCCCGTATCGATATCCACATAGAAGCCGGGGATATTGCCCGCTTCGTTCACCGTGTATCCCAATTCTTCAAACTGTTCTTTAAGATACCGATGGGTTTTCCATTCACGATACCCCGTTTCGGGGTTTTTCCAGATGTAATGAAATGCATCTATGATACGTTGTTGATGTTTTTCGACATATTTCAACATAGTCAGCACCGCCTTTCTAAAAAAGTATACTATGTTTTCCCAAAAATTACAATAAAAAAGACGTGCAAAGCACGTCTTTTTTATTATCTTTCTTCTCTTTTTACCACGGTATCCGCCGCTTTGACAATACAACCTGCAGGATACACGCCGCGCAACGCCGTCAACGGATACACAGACGTACCTTTACCGATTACCGTGCCGGGATTGATAACGCAACCGCAACCAACGTCCGCACCGTCCGCTAAAATACCGCCGATTTTACGCAGACCCGTCTCGATATGTTGTTCGCCGTGAATAACCACCGCTTTGCCGTCGGATTTGAGATTGGAACAAATGGAGCCTGCGCCCATATGCGCTTTATTACCCAGCACCGAATCGCCTACGTAGTTATAGTGCGGCACCTGTACTTTATCCAATAAAATACAGTTTTTAAATTCGCTGGAATTGCCGAGTACACAACCGCTGCCCGTAATCACACTGCCGCGGATATACGCGCCCGGACGAATTTCGGTGTTATGCCCGATAATCGCAGGCGCTTCAATGGTGACAAAATCTGCAATTTTAACGTCTTTACCTACCCATACGCCGGGTTTTAATTCGGTAAAATCGGGCAAACCCTTTTCAATGAGTGCCAAAATATACGTCTTGATGTGCGGGAGCATTTCCCACGGGTACTCCGCCCCATCAAACAAATCTTTCAAGTAGGGCACGTTACATTCGTACAGATCAGCGGTTTTCACCAATTTAGTCACTGAGATGACCCCTTTCCTTAATTTTCTTAGCAATTCTGTCTGCGTACTGCTCACACAACTGCTGCGTCTCACTTTCAATCATAATACGGATAACCGGTTCGGTACCGCTTTGACGCAACAACGCTCTGCCGTTGCCGTCGATCAACGCTTCCACCGCCTGCACTTCCTTTTGCACTTCCGCATCCGCCACAACCGCCGCTTTATCTTTTACACGGACGTTGACCGTATATTGCGGATACAGCATGATCGGTTGTACCAATTTACCCAACGTGGTTTTGCGGTCACACATTTCTTCCGCAATCATAATAGCGGTCAAAATGCCGTCACCCGTGGTAGCGTACTTTTTAAGAATAATATGTCCCGATTGCTCGCCGCCTAAACTGAAATCGTTATTCTGCATCGACTCGTATACAAAGCGGTCGCCCACCTTGGTCTGTTCACATTCGATGCCGACTTTTTTAAGTGATGCGAAAAAGCCGCTGTTAGACATCACGGTAGCCACCACCGTGTTGCCGTTGAGCATACCGCGGGATTTCAAACGGTTAGCAAGTACGTACATCATGGCATCGCCGTCCACCACGTTGCCGTTTTCGTCCACCGCAATACAGCGGTCAGCATCCCCGTCAAACGCAAAACCAACATCTAAATGCTGCTCTTTGACCAACGCACACAGTTTTTCGATGTGGGTAGACCCGCAACCGTTGTTGACGTTTAAACCGTCCGGCTCCACACCGATCATCACCGTCTGTGCACCCAAAGCGTTAAATACCGCTTTGGCAATGGTCCACGAAGCACCGTTAGCGCAGTCAAGACCGATGCGCAGATGTTTATACGAATTGGATGCCACCGAAATGAGATACCCTACGTAACGGTTTCTGCCAGAAATGTAGTCTACGATACAACCGATGCGTTCACGGTGTGCCAACGGCAGGTCTTTGCCCTGCACCCCAAGCACCGACAGATCGCCGTCAATGTACGCCTCGATAAGCGCAGTGGTTTCATCGTCCAATTTTTCGCCGTATTTATTGATAACTTTGATGCCGTTATCGTAAAACGGATTGTGCGATGCGGTGATCATAATACCGCAATCAAATGCATCCTGACGGGTCACGTAGGATACGCTGGGCGTGGTGGTCACGTGTAACATATACGCGTCCGCTCCCGACGCGGTGATGCCTGCTACAATGGAGTATTCCAGCATATAACTGGAACGGCGGGTGTCTTTACCCACCACGATGCGCGGGCGATACCCCGCTTTTTCGCAACCCGACAATTTGGAAGCGTAATACCAGCCGAGAAATCTACCTACTTTATACGCCTGCATAGAAGTCAGGTTAACATTGGCTTCGCCGCGGAACCCGTCGGTGCCGAAATATTTATTTTTGATCGGCGCCCCTTTGGGTGCGCGATTAATGCGGATCTCATCATACAACAGCTCATCTGTTGAAATGTGAAACAGTTCGCATATCTGCAAAATTTTATCAATTTGGGGCTGCGCGTGGTCCATTTCCCATTTGGATACCGATTGACGGGAAACCGATAGTTTATCCGCCAATTCTTCCTGCGACATACCCGCCGCACTGCGCAAATGGGTGATTTTTTCACCAAGTGTCATAATACCCTCCTATATTTGATCCAAGTTTTCCTAAATATTATCTTACTATAAACATATGCGCAAAACAAGCAACAAAACATAGAATTTTTACGCAACCACAGGTTGCTTTTACCGTCAAAATCAACAAAAGTACGTGTTTTTTGCCGTTTTTCACTTTTTCGTGTATATCATTGTTTACAACGTGCTTTTTCTGTTGCGCTTATTTTTAAAATGTGGTATACTATGTGTACATACAAATATACTACCAATAGCCAACGCCGTACTTTGGTCAAGGGGGATTACGTATATGAAAATAACCTTTATCGGTGCCGCGCATGAAGTGACCGGCAGTTGCACCTTGCTCACCGTAGGGGAGACACACTATCTCATTGACTGCGGTATGGAACAAGGACGGGACATTTTTGAAAACGTACCGTTGCCGATTGCCGCCAACACCATTGAAGCGGTGTTTTTGACCCATGCGCACGTAGACCATTCCGGTATGCTCCCCCGTCTGTACAAAGACGGATTTAAGGGGAAAATTTATACCACTGCTGTCACAGGTGACCTATGTGAAATTATGTTGCGGGATTCTGCGCATATTCAGGAATCCGAAGCAGAATGGAAAAACCGTAAAGCACAGCGGCACGGCGGTACGTTGATCGAGCCGCTGTACACCGTGGCAGATGCGGAAGGTACTATGCGTTTATTCCGCCGTTGCCAATACGGGCAGACCTATCAAATTTCCGAAAATATCCGCGTACGGTTTACCGACATCGGTCACCTGCTCGGTTCTGCCGCCGTGGAACTGTGGCTCACCGAACAAGGCAAAACCCAAAAAATCGTTTTCAGCGGCGACGTCGGTAATATCAACCAGCCGCTTATCAACGATCCGAAAGCGGTAGAAGATGCCGATTATCTGGTATTGGAATCCACCTACGGCAACCGCTTGCACGACCGCCGTCCCCACGGCGATACAGTGGCGGAATTGGCAGAATATATTTCCCGCACCTTTGACCGCGGCGGCTCGCTGATCATCCCGTCGTTTGCGGTGGGACGTACGCAAGAAATGCTGTATGCCATTC
Source organism: Acutalibacteraceae bacterium (assembly GCA_045543675.1). GTDB lineage: Bacteria > Bacillota > Clostridia > Oscillospirales > Acutalibacteraceae > URNF01. Next base: position 2,581 of record JAZPXM010000137.1, on the reverse strand, counting down.
GGCAGTGCAAAGTGCGCGGTTTGTTGGACAAATACGGCAACTTTCCCGTATACGTAGACAGTCCGCTTGCGGTGGAAGCCACAGGTATTTTCCTGCAATGTGATCCCGTATGTTTCGACGAAGAAACCACAGCCCTTTTGAATGCGGGTATCAATCCCATTTGGTTTGACGGTATCACCTTATCGGTGGACAGCGAACAATCCAGAGCAATAAACTATGACGACCGCCCGAAGGTCATCATTTCGGCAAGCGGTATGTGCGAAGCGGGACGTATCCGTCACCACTTAAAACACAACCTGTGGAAACCCGAAAACAGCGTACTGTTTGTGGGGTATCAAGCAGAAAATTCGCTTGGCAGGAAGTTGCAGGACGGTGCGCCGATCGTGCGACTGTTCGGCGAAGACGTGCAGGTAAGCGCAGAGATTTTGACCTTGCACGGCACCAGCGGTCACGCGGACCAAAAAGGGTTACTGGATTGGGTCACAGCGTTTGAAAAACGACCGCATACCGTGTTTGTCAACCACGGAGACGAACAAGCTGCCGAAACGTTAAAACAATTACTGGAAGAACAATTTGGCGTCACCGCCTACGCACCCTACTCGGGCAGTAGTTACGATCTGCTGACAGGTCAGCCGCTGAACGTCGTCAGCGGTGTACGCATCGAGAAACCTACCCTTGCGGGCGAACGCGGCAACCGTCTGTACAGCGCGTTGGTACAAGCGGCGGAAAAGCTGCTGAGCATTGCCAAAAAATGCCGCGGTATGTCCAACAAAGATATCACCGCATTTACCGAACAGATCAAAAATTTGTGTAAAAAATGGGAGTAAAGTATGGAAATTGCAGTATTAACAGGTGCTTCCGCCGGACTCGGCAAAGCCTTTTTTGACGCGTACCTGCAAAACGGTCCGAAAGTAGACGAAATATGGCTTATCGCCCGCAGGAAGGAACGGCTGGAGGCGCTTGCCGCCGCCACTGCGCAAAATGTGCGGGTGTTGCCGCTGGATCTGGTGCAACCGGAGAGTATCGCCACGTTAAAACATCTGTTGGAAACCGAAAAACCGCAGGTAAAAGCCCTTATCAATAACGCGGGGTTCGGGAAAATGGGGTACGTGTATGAACTGTCCCCCGCAGAGCAGGGCGGTATGGTGGATTTAAACTGCCGCGCCCTTACAGAACTTTCCGCTTTGTTTGCGCCCTATATGCAAAAGGGCGGTTACATACTCAATGTTTGCTCCATAGCATCCTTTGTGCCCAATCCGCGTATGACGGTATATTCGTCTACCAAAGCGTACGTAATGAGTTTTTCGCGCGGATTACGCGAAGAATTAAAGCCCAAAGGTGTTAACGTGTTGGCGTTATGTCCCGGTCCTATGTCCACCGAATTCTTGCCGATTGCAGGCATTGGTGCGGGTGACTCTAAGACCTTTGACACACTCCCCTATGCCGACCCCGCAAAAGTGGCAAAAGCGGCGTTAAAACACGCCGCTTTGGGACACGCGGTGTACACTCCGAAATTGCTTTTCAAAGTGTACCGTATTTTAGCAAGGATATTACCGCACAGAATTTTAATGAAAGTAAGTAAGGTGTAAAAGTATGCGTATTAAAGATAAGATTCATATGAACAAAGCGGACCTTATGCAATACGGTCCCATTATCATCACGGTGTTAGGTGACAGCGTATCCCACGGTTCGGTCGCGGGCGGTCTTATGGCGCACGATACGGTGTATCACAACCGTTTGCGCGAAAAGATTTTAGCGGTGAAAACTTTCGTGCCCGTATCGGTCATTAACTTCGGCGTGGGCGGCACCTGCGCCGACGACGCATTGCCCCGTTTGGACAGCGTTTTGGCACATAACCCCGATTTGATGATCGTATGCTTCGGTCTTAACGACGTCAATCGCCCGTTGGACGTCTTTTTGGACGCCCTGAAAACGATTTTCGAAAAGAGTATTGCTGCGGGTGCGGAAACAATATATATGACCCCCAATATGCTCAACACCTATGTATCCGACGAAGCGCCCGAAGAATGGAAAAGCTACGCGGCCCTTACTGCCGATATGCAAAACAGCGGTAAAATGGATATGTATATAGAAAAAGCGTGTGCCGTAGCCAAAGAATGCGGCGTTAAAGTGTGCGACTGCTACGGGATGTGGAAAGAACTGGCAAAAACGCAGGACACCACGTTACTGCTTGCCAACCGCATCAATCACCCCACCCGCGAGATGCACGAACTGTTTGCGGATGCGTTGTTCCAATGCATTTTTGACCAAGACGTAACCACCACCGCAAACGACAACGATATGTATCAAGGATAAATAAAATTTTCCCCGTATACGGTGGATGGTCATAGGGATAAAAATAGAGAAGATACACAAAAGTTGTGTGTCTTCTCTTATCTTTTGCAGACATCTTTTTCTTGCCTCCCCTTGTCAGGGGAGGTGGCAAAACCGTAGGTTTTGACGGAAGGGTAGTTCTGGACATAAGAAAAGCACTTCGACTACCCCTCAGTTTCACTCGCTTAAACGCTCGTTCAACAGCTCCCCTGACAAGGGGAGCCAAGAGTTTTCGCGACCGAGCGAA
>JAZPXM010000136.1:0-12355 GCA_045543675.1 Acutalibacteraceae bacterium | reverse complement strand
GTTCTTCTTTTTCTCTCCCTCCGTCTTTTTGCTTCGCAAAAATCCACCTCCCTCGTCAGAGGGAGGTGAATGTTGCCAATCCCTACCCGCAACTCACTTTCGGTGGGTGCCGTTTATTGCATTTTTTAAATTGGCTATTGACAAATCGGTCTACACGTTGTAGACTAAAGTTAGTCTACAACGTGTAGAACAAAAAGGAGGTGCACAAATGGCGGGTTGGCAGTTAGGCGAGATAGAAGCGCGTTTTGCAAATATCATCTGGGAAAACGAGCCGCTTTCGTCTGCAGCACTTGCAAAACACGGCGAAGAAATGTTGGGTTGGAAGAAATCGACCACATACACGGTGTTAAAGCGTCTGTGTGACAAGGGGTTGTTCAAAAACGAAAAAGGGACAGTAACCAGCATCGTTAAACGGGACGATTTTTACGCCAAACAGACCGAACAATTTGTAGAGGACACTTTTGGCGGGTCTCTGCCCGCGTTTTTAGCGGCATTTACATCCCGCAAAACACTTACCGCCGCTGAAGTGGAAGCGTTACGTCGCTTGGTGGCAGATTATCAGGGGGAATGACCGTGAGTGAACTGTTTTTGACGATGTGCAATATGAGTATCAGCGCCGGATGGTTGGTCATTGCGGTGGTGTTCGTGCGGCAGTTGCTGAAAAAAGCGCCTAAAACCATTTCCCTGTTCTTATGGGCGTTGGTTGCGTGGCGGCTTATCTGTCCTATAGCACCCGAAAGCATACTTAGTTTGTTGCCGTCCGGAGAAACGATACCGCAGGAGATCATATATATGGAAACGCCCGCGGTACACAGCGGTGTTTCTGCGCTCAATGCCACCATTAACCCGTACTTGGCGCAAACCATGACACCGCAAGCGGGGGATAGTGTGAACCCGATGCAAATAGCGGTGTTGGTTGCCGTTATTGTTTGGCTTTGCGGTGCGGCGGGAATGTTGCTGTATGCGCTTTTCAGCTATATACGTATTTCTCTGCGGGTGCGGGAAGCGGTATGCTTGCAAGACAATGTTTATGTGTGCGACCGCGTGACCACCCCATTCATTTTAGGTATATTACGCCCCCGTGTGTATCTGCCGTCTTGTATGCGGACGGAAGACAAGGCATATGTGCTGGCGCACGAAACGGCACATCTGTCCCGCCGTGATCACATCATAAAACCGCTTGGTTTTTTGTTGCTTTCGGCATATTGGTTTCATCCGCTCATATGGGTGGCGTATCTGCTGTTTTGCCGCGACATAGAATTGGCGTGTGATGAGCGGGTGATACGTACACACGGCGCAGACATTAAAAAGCCGTATGCCCAGGCACTCATTACCGCCAGCGCGCCGAGAAACGTATTGTCAGTATGTCCTCTTGCTTTTGGGGAAACGGGGGTGCGGGGACGTATCACGGCAATTTTGCAGTATAAAAAACCGGCGTTTTGTTTGATCGTTGTTTCTGTGGTTGCGTGTGTTGCGCTTGTTGTTACTTTCTTGACCAATCCGAAACAGCCCGCTCTCCGCGCAGACAAAAACGATATGACGGTGATGGCTGCGGTATCGGCATATGACGGGGTAGTGTACGAATACGTGAGCGGGTCGGTTCAGGAAAAGAAAATTCGCGCTCGTTGGACCAACAACACCGATAAAGTGCTGTGTTTCGGCACGCCGTACACGCTGGATCAATACCGGACGACCTGTGAGCCGAATACACCGATAGGATTTGATGATCTGTTGCATACCGTGGCACCGGGAAAGAGCTTTACGGAAACCTACGATTTATCAGCGTATGATCTGTCGACAGGTACGTACCGTTTGGGAAAAACGTTCTTTCTGCAGGATGCGCCAAACAACACGTATACCGCATACGTACAGTTTATGATAAATGAAATGTATACGTTCCAAGGCGTACAATACGAAGCCGAGACGATAGTGTATGATGATGAACGGTATGCGTTCACGCTTTCCATCGACGAGACACCGCCGCAATTTTACGTAAGTGATAACTATTTATCGTTGGTAACCAACGTTTCGGGTAATTATCAGGTTACCAATATGATGGGAAGGCACACCTTGACCAAGGAAAACTTTGACGATATATTGACTTTTGGCTGGAAAGACGGGTTTTCCGCACAGACGTTGCGCGAACAAAACCGTTTGGCGCTGGAAGTGCAGGACAGCAATACAGGACATTTTATATTATTAGAACAGCAAAACGGCGACCTGTATATCGGTACGGGAATAAACGGGATCCGCTGGATTTTCAAAGTACGGGAAGCCGAGCAGGAAAAAGGGCTGCTTCCCCGCGGCGAATTGCCGCTGATAAACGGAAATGTTTTCATAAACGATGCCGCGTTGGTGCGGGCACGGGAAAAATATCCGCAGTTTTTTGACCTGGATACCTCTGCAGGGCTTATTGTGAACGTGTGGCAGATGGCGGCGGGAAGTTGTCGCTGTTACTTGGATAGTGCCGCATTAGATGCGGTTTCGGACAATTCTTTTGCGTATGATGTTGGGGTGAGCATACCCGAAATGTGTGCGATACTCAGCACCTACGACCTTCCCGCAGATAAGATATCTATACGCGCGGTACAAAACCCGTTGTCCAGTTATGCATATACCATAGACGAGCAGTATAAAGCGCAGTTGCACCTGCTGTTTAGACGTGTCGGCGTTTTGCCCGCGCCGAAAACCGAAGAACTGATTGCACAGGCGGACGTGGACATAGACCGCGACGGCAAAACGGAATATTGTACACTACGGGTAGGTCCGACGTCGGGGATGTACACGTTTTATTTGACGGTAGATGATATGATGTATCTGTATTACAGCCGGACGTTTGTAAAAGGCTTTGATACAAATGCCAAAGGGCAAACGGTAATAGCACAGGAAAACGGCAACAACGGAAAAACACAGGAGATCGTAATGGTGATGCAAGACGGCAAGGTAGATCTGGTTGGCGGAAACGATCTTGTTCTGTCGGGAAAAGCTGCCATTATTGCACCGGAAACCTTGTTCAATCATAATCACCCGTGAACCGATGGTTTGTACAGACGCCGTAAGGTAGGGTCATAGAAGAAAAGAGAGAATGTATCATTTGTGATACATTCTCTCTTTTTTATCACTATACTTCCCCGCCGTAGCAGGGATATTCATTGTATTCCCACTCCGTTTTGCGTTTGATCTCACTAGTGCTACGTGGTCTCACAGATGTCAGAAATCCCCAAATTTCTATAATTTTCTCATCAAAAGTCTGATTTTTGCTCTGAAAAAGATTTTTTGTGTACTTTCCGTGTACCTCAAGTGTATCCGGTATCTCATATATCTCAAATTAATTTTTCATCGCTCATTTCATCAATCATTTGGGGTTGATAAATGAGCGATGAAGTGTTATAATAAGAACGAGGTGAAAAACCATGTATAATAAAAAGCCGCCATTTGAAATTACAAATGAAATTTTAGAAGTTGTTACAGAAATTGCGGAGTTGGTAGGACAGCTAAGCGCTACGCAAGGGCTTTCCACAAACCCCACATTGCGTCGAAGCAACCGTATCCGTACCATATACTCCTCTTTGGCTATTGAGCAAAACACATTGAGTTTAGAACAGGTAACGGCTGTTCTAAACGGTAAACGCGTTCTCGCTCCACCTAAAGATATTACCGAAGTGAAAAATGCATATGAAATTTATGAAATGATGGACATATTAAATCCGTATTCTGTTGACGATCTATTAAACGCTCACGGCGTTATGACCAAAGAATTGGTTGAAGAATCCGGTTGCTTTCGCTCCCGTCCGGTTGGCGTTGTGGACAAGCAAGGCAATGTTCTGCACTTAGGTACACTCCCGGATTATGTTCCCGGTCTGGTCGTTGATTTATTAGATTGGGTAGAAAACAGTGACATTCATATGCTGATCAAAAGTTGTGTGTTTCATTATGAGTTTGAGTTGATTCATCCCTTTGCGGATGGCAACGGTAGAATGGGTCGACTTTGGCATACACTTTTACTAACTAAATGGAAATCACTATTTGCATGGCTTCCTGTGGAATCTATCATTCATGACCGACAAGCCGAATATTACAAAGCCATCAATCGGTCGAACTGTGACGGCGAATCCACAGTTTTTATCATGTTTATGCTTTCTGCTATCAAGGAAGCATTAATGGAAGCAGTTGAAACGGTCGGTGTAACCGAAAATATGTCCGTGGCGGAATTGCGGTGGTATAAAATCGAACGGTTCCTTAAAAAGAATGAAACTATTACAAATGCAGATATCAGACAAATGTTTGCCGTGTCTGCTGCAACAGCAAACCGCATCCTCGCAAAATTAACCGAAGAAGGAAAACTTAAAAAGCTTCGCCTTGGTAAGTCTTGGGGATATATACAAAAGTAATTAACAAAAGAAAGGAAATCCGCTTGGCGGAAGGAAGCAGAGAAGTATCGCAACGGTGAAATCAGCAAAGAGAAATATGACCGTTGGCGTTATACATACCCGGAAGTAGGTACAACGCACGAGGGAGTCCCTTGACCGACTTCGTGAAGAACGCAAGTCTGAAACCGAATAATTTAAGCAACAAAAAAGAGCTATTAGATTTCGTACAAAAATCTAATAGCTCTTAATTTTATTTATGAATAATTATCAGATGTTGCCAAAACGCTGTCACGAGGCTTTTTCAAACCTCAAAACCCCGGTATTTATGCGGGTTTTCAGCGTTTTTGGTATTATTCCCACTCGATCGTGCCGACAGGCTTGGGGGTGAGATCCATCAGTACACGGTTGATGCCGTCCACTTCTGCGGTGATACGGGCAACGATCTTATGCAAAACGGGGTACGGGATTTCTTCCACCGTCGCGGTCATGGCGTCTTTGGTGTTCACCGCGCGGATAATGGCGGGCCATCCCTCATAACGGCTCTCGTCTTTTACGCCGACACTTTTAATGTCGGGAACAACCACAAAGAACTGCCACACCTTTTCCGCAAGGCCGCATTTATCAAACTCGTCGCGCAGAATAGCGTCCGCTTCACGCAACGCGTGCAGACGGTCGCGGGTGATAGCACCCAAACAACGCACGCCGAGTCCCGGACCGGGGAACGGCTGGCGGTATACCATCGCGTGCGGCAAACCTAACGCTTCGCCCACAACGCGCACTTCGTCTTTATACAACAGTTTTAACGGCTCTACCAACTCAAACTGCAGATCTTCCGGCAAACCACCCACGTTATGGTGGGATTTGACCGCTTTTTTGCCTTCCGCCTGCTTAATACTTTCCAAAATATCGGGGTAGATAGTGCCCTGTCCCAAAAAGGCGACACCGTCTAATTTTCTCGCTTCATCAGCAAAAACATTGATAAATTCCGCACCGATGATCTTTCTTTTTCTTTCGGGGTCGGCAACGCCTGCGAGAAGATCCAAGAAACGGTCGGTGGCATCCACGTACACCAAATTGGCGTCCAGTTCGCCGCGGAACGTATCGATAACCGCTTCGGATTCGCCTTTACGCATCAAACCGTGGTTTACGTGCACACAAATGAGCTGTTTGCCGATAGCTTTGATCAGCAACGCCGCCACGACCGACGAATCCACGCCGCCCGACAACGCCAGCAACACCTTTTTGTCGCCGACCTGCGCGCGTACAGCGTCTATTTGCTCAGCGATAAACGCATCCGCAAGTGCTTTTGTAGTAATTCTTTCCATAGATTCAGGACGTACATTGTTTGCCATATCCTTTTCCCCCTTAGTTCGTATAGTTATCGAAGTAACCCTGCACCAAAACAACGGGGGTACCTTTGTCGCCCGAGCCCGAAGTCAGGTCACACAGCGAGCCGATAAGGTCGGTAAGCTGTCTGGGGGTGGTGCCCTGCGCCGCCATATTGCCGACAAGGGAACCGTCTTTTGCTTTAATACTTTCGGAAATTGCGGCTTTCAAAGCGTCGCCCGACAGATCTTTGAAATCGTTGTCCGCCAGGTATTTCAGTTTCAATTCGTTCGGCGTACCGATCAAACCGTCGGTAAACGCAGGAGACACGACCGGGTCGGCAAGTTCCCAGATCTTTCCTTTCGGGTCTTTAAACGCGCCGTCGCCGTATACCATTACTTCCACGTGTTTACCCGTTGCCGCTTTGATTTTCGCCTGAATATCCAGCACAAGCGGTTTACATTCGCGGGGGAACAGTTTCACCTTATCTTCGGTGGATTTGTTCGAGCCGAGCAGACCGTATTTTTCGTTACAGCCGCTGCCGTTAACGGGGGCGTTCAGAATATCGTCCAGACCGCAAACCACTTTTGCGCCTGCGGCTTTTAACAAACGTTTACTGCGTTCACGGGTGTGAATATCGCAGGTCAAGACACAATCGGTGTAATCGAGGATGGCTTTTGCCTGGTTTGCGAAAATGATCTCCACTTCCGCGCCTTCCGCTTTAATCAGATCGGCGTAATACTGCACGTAGTCCACACCGGTAAACTCCAATTTCTGCACACCGAACACTTCGCGGTATTTTTCCAGCGACAGCACGTCGGAATACGGGTTAATGCCCGCCGCGTCGATAAGTTCATAGGTCGCCAGGTGGTTACCCACTTCGTCGGACGGATAGCTGAGCATCAGCACGATTTTTTTGGCACCTCTTGCGATACCTTTGAGACAAATTGCAAAACGGTTACGGGAAAGAATGGGGAAAATGACACCAATCGTGCCACCGCCCAGTTTTGCGCGCACGTCTGCGGCAATATCGTCCACCGACGCGTAGTTTCCCTGCGCTCTGGCAACGATAGATTCGGTCATCGAGATAACATCCTTGTCACGCAGTGCAAACCCTTCGTATGCCGCCGCTTCCAACACGCTGTCGGTCACGATTGTCGCCAGGTCATCTCCCTCACGGATGATCGGGCAACGGATACCGCGGGACACCGTACCTACTCTACGTTCTTTTTTTTCCATAAACCATTTTCCCTTCTATGTCCAGCCGCCCGCAAAGACGGCTTTTTTACTGCTTTTTCAACTGAAATATTCTACTGCTATTTTTTTGGAAAATCAATAGGTTATGCAAATTTTTTTACTGTTCAAACAACGGCGTGGAGAAGTACCGTTCCGCCGTATCGGGCAGCACGGTCACCACCCGTTTGCCTTTACCGAGTTTTTTCGCCAAGCGAATGGCGGCGGCAACGTTGGTGCCGCTGGAAATGCCGCAAAGAATTCCCTCTTTTGCCGCTAAATCTTTCGCGGTCTGCAGCGCTTCCGTGTCCCCGATAATGCACACGTCATCAAAAATCTCAGTATCCAGAATGGCAGGGATAATGCCGTCCCCGATACCCATTTGCACATGCGTGCCGATAGACCCGCCCGACAAAATCGCCGCGTTTTCGGGCTCTACCGCCCAGATAGTGATGTCGGGGTTTTGTTCGCGCAACGCCGTGCCGATGCCCGTAATGGTACCGCCCGTGCCGATGCCCGAACAAAAACCGTCGATAGGGCCGCCTACCTGTTCCAAAATTTCTTTTCCCGTCTGTTTATACTGAATCTCCACGTTGGCGGGGTTTTCAAACTGTTGCGGTACAAACACGTTAGGGTCTTCCCGTTGCATTTTGAGCGCCAGTTCGAGACATTCTTCAATACACGCGCCGATATTGCCTGCATCGTGCACCAAAATCACTTCTGCGCCGTACTGGTTGACCAGTTTTCTGCGTTCTTCGGAAACCGAATCGGGCATAATGATAACCGTACGGTAACCGCGTACCGCCCCCACCAACGCAAGACCGATACCTTGATTGCCGCTGGTGGGTTCTACAATAATCGTGTCTTTGGTAATGACGCCGCGTTTTTCCGCGTCCATAATCATATTCAGCGCCGTGCGGGTCTTAATAGACCCGCCGACGTTCAATCCCTCAAATTTTACAAGGATCTCCGCCATATCGTCGTCAACCATACGATTCAAACGAATGATAGGCGTACTGCCCAATGCTTCCAAAACGGTATTGCAAATCATCATACTATCACCTGAAAACCAAAAGTTTACTAATCACGTAATTTCCCACCGTCACCAGCACCATAGCGACCAGTTTGGAAAAATTATAGTTTATGGACAAAACGGTAGCGAGTAAAAACATCACCGCCATATCCAACAACAGCGTCAACACGCGCGACCCGACAAATGAGACAATTTCTTTGAAAATGTGCGGATTTTTGCTTTCAAACACAAACACGCGGTTGGTAACGTACGCAAACGCCACCGCACCTATCCAGGAAATGACGTTTGCCACCTGCAACTGCAGCGGATCGTTGCCGTCAAGGAAGGTCCACGTACTGCCGTAAAACAGCACCATACTCACAACGGTGGTCAATCCGCCGACGATCAGATACCGCAACACTTCTTTACGCATTTTCATCATCCTTTGCGGGCAGATACTGCCGTTCGATATATACGGGACGACCTTTGCCCTGCATATACGCTTTCGCGAGATATTCGCCCATTACGCCGAGCATCAGTAACTGGATGCCGCCAAGCAACAAGATCAAACCGACGATGGTCGCGTAACCGGGAACATCCACACCGAAACACAGTTTTTGTATCACCGTGACGATAAGATAGATAACCGACGCGAAAGAAACACCAAGTCCCAAAAAGGTGGAAATGCGTAACGGCGTGGTGGTATACGAGATAATACCTGTCACCGCGTATTTTAACAGTTTGAAAAAGGACCATTTCGTACTGCCGGCGTGCCGCGGTGCGGCGGTGTACGGCATATAGTGCGTAGGAAAGCCGACCCAAGAGAAAATACCTTTGGAAAAACGGTCATACTCGGGTAACGATAACACCGCATCCCGCACGTTTTTGCGGAAGGTGCGAAAATCCGACGCGTCTTTGCGAAATGGGATCTCGCACATCCAGTTAACGATCTTATAAAACATCTTTTTGAAAAAGGTCAGCATTTTGCCTTCAATGCGGTTTTCCTGGTATGCCGCCACCATATCGGTGTCGGGGTGGTCGCACAAATACCGCACCATATCCACCACCATCTCGGGGCGCTGTTGCAAATCCGCGTCCATAATGGCGACAAGGTCACCGCCCGCACGGCGAAGCCCAGCCAACACTGCGGCTTCTTTGCCGAAGTTGCGGGAGAAGTCCACCACCGCCGTTGTGGCAGGATACGCCGCATGCAACGTAAGCAGTCGCGCACGGGTCTCGTCTTTGCTGCCGTCGTTGACAAAGACCAATTCGTATTTGTCAATTTCCACGGGCAACGCCGCAAATGCCATTTGTACCGCATCAAACAGCGGCGCTATATTATCCTGTTCATTATAGCAAGGAACAACCACCGATAATTTCATACGTTTCCGTCCTTTATACCTTTTTCAGTCCAAACACCTTTTTATTATATAGGTTTTTTTAAAAAAATGCAATATTTCCCATAGCGTTCTGTATATTTTTTCTATTACTATTTGTATATATATGGGATAATTATACTTTCTGTTACACAAAAGCGGCTGTTTGCGGGCGGATACGGCTAATTCGCGGGCAGTTGAGACGCCTGCCCCTACGGTATCGTTTGCGGTGTGTACTTGGCTTCTCCTTGAGGAGAAGCTGTCGAGCAAAGCGAGACTGATGAGGTGTTACACATGCCTTTTCCTCTCACCCGTCGTATCATTTGCGGGCGATTCCTGAATCGCCCCTACGATGTCATTCGTTATGTGTTCTTGGCTTCTCCTTGAGGAGAAAGCAATATTCTTTGTTTTGTGTTTGTAGGGACGGGCGTCCTCGACCGTCCGTTATGTCATTCAAATTCTGTTCGTAGGGGACGATGCCCACATCGTCCCGTTTTCGTGTTCATTTGCGGGCAGTCGAGACGCCTGCCCCTACGGTATCATTTGTGGTATGTGCTTGGCTTCTCCTTGAGGAGAAGCTGTCGAGCCAGCGGGTGATGAGGGGTAAAATTGCCGTATCTCCTTTCCACCTCTCCGTCACGGTTGGCGGGGGATTTTTTATATCGTGCACTTACGGCGGGTGGTCATAGGGATAAAAATAGAGAAGATACACAACAAAAAGCTGTGTGTCTTCTCTTATCTTTTGCAAACATCTTTTTTTTGCCTCCCCTTGTCAGGGGAGGTGGCAAAACCGTAGGTTTTGACGGAAGGGTAGTTCTTCTTTTTCTCTCCCTCCGTCTTTTTGCTTCGCAAAAATCCACCTCCCTCGTCAGAGGGAGGTGAATGTTGCCAATCCCTTACCGCAACTCCCTTACGGTATCGTTTGTTGCGTGTTCGTAGGGGACGGGTCCCCCGTCCCTTTTTCCTGCCTCCCTTGCCTAAAGGGAGGGGGACCGCCGCGTTAGCGGTGGTGGAGGGATTTTTTGTTTGCGGACAACCAATGGTCGCCCCTACGATACCATCTATAGCGTGTGTGTAGGGGACGATGCCCACATCGTCCCGTTTTACCGCCGTTCGCGAGCAGTCGAGACGCCTGCCCCTACGGTATCATTTATTGTGTACAAACCGTTTCTTATACAAAAAACAACCCCGTGAAATCACGGGGTTGTTTTTTGTCGTTTTACTTACTCTTTTACGGTTTGCTGTTTTCGGAAATCAAACTACCGAAATCTACCGAAACTTCGATTGCTACTGCCGTATCGGCGCTTAACGTGACGATTTCCATTTCAGGAGCTACATATTTCATTTGCTGTTCCCCCTTATCTCGCGTTAACTTCGTTGTAGTTATCTACTGCAAATTCGCCGTAGTACACAGTGGCGTCTTCCAGTATCACATAGGTACGGGTGATGATGTTCACATCGCCGCCGCCTGCAGTCAGAATGCCCGTTACGTGTACGGAAAGGTCCACATAGTCGGAACATTGATCAAAGTACTTGTTCTCTTTCGGCCATTCGTACCGTTGTACGTGCATGCTGTCTTTTGCAGTTTCAATATCCAGATCTTCGGGATTTTTGAGAACTGCCTGTGCCGCAAGCAACAGACCGTATTCGGTAACTTCTTGTTTCACACCGTTATACAACAGGTATCTCTTATCGCCATCAGCGGAGATGTTCAAACGGTGTACGTGACGCATACCGCCGCCATAGGTGTTTACATCTGTGGTCTGTGCACCGAGATAGGCAACGTTGATATTGTTATCTTTCTCGCCGGTGTTACCTGCGGGCTGATAGAACAATTCTTCGTTGGACGGCAAGGTAAAGTCGTCTCCCGCTTCTGCAGGAATTTCATACTTTGTGCTGTCGTCGCTTTCACGGTAACCCACACGGGTGGGAACGTGACGTTTGCCGTTTTTATCGGTCACGACGAGCGCACCGGCTTTGAGCTGATACCCTTCGTCCGCTTTTACGGTGATGATGCGGGTGTCTTCGTCCACCACAGCGGTGTTGGGCTCCTGTTCCGGTTCTTCTTCCTCGTTTACAACTTCTACCAGTTTGTAAAGATTGATAGGTTGCTGATTAGTTTTATAGTAGCGGAAACGATTGTTGCCAGAACCGGTGTTACTATTAAAAAGGAGAGAGTAATCGCCACAAGCCGCCTTCACACTACCACTAGCGTAAGACAAGGTATGTACATAGGGAGTCGTCCCGGTGTTTAAGGTGTTTTTGCTCCCGGAGTGACCGACATATTTACCGCTAGCCATTTTAATCGAATAACCGTCACCACTTTTAGCAATAGTAACTTTTGCGGCATTAGTGGTAGCATTCGCTTCGATCTTACCGTCAGTGATGGCAACAGTAAAATGGTTACCACTAACGTCCGGACTGGCCATACTACTATCAAATACATAACCTTTAGCTTTATAAACAATTAAATATTCGCCCGACCAATCAGCAGGAGCTTCTGTCACTTCTTGATAGACGTACGTGCTTTCGGTGCCCGCAAACACGTTTACTGCCATAACCGACAGCAACAAGCATACACACAAAAGCAGAGATGCGAGTTTTTTGCATTGCGTTTTCATTTTCTTTTCCCCCTAAACTTTTTATACTTTCGGGTTATACACTTTCATTATATAACCTTTTCCAAAAAATGCAATATCTCTACAGCATTTTCTATGCTTTTTTGCTGTTATTTGCATATATACGGCAGCCGTATACGCAATACCGTTATATTTTCGCACATTTCCGCGCACTAATATTGTACGTTATGTATATTTTAATAATACTATACAATTAGTTATATAGAAAATCCCTGCATACGGGGTTGCCCATCCCGTTTTATATTCATTTGCGGGCAGTCGGGGACGCCTGCCCCTACGGTATCATTTGCGGTGTGTGCTGTCGAGCAAAGCGAGACGGATGCGGTGTTACACATGCCTTTTCATCTCACCCGTCGTATCATTTGCGGGCGGGGAAACCCCGCCCCTACGGTAACATTT
>JAZPXM010000135.1:0-16441 GCA_045543675.1 Acutalibacteraceae bacterium | reverse complement strand
CTTACGGCACGTGAAGCACACCTTCGGTGTGTGAAGTTTGCTTCGCAAGTGAAGTGCCTGCGGGCGTGAGTGGCACACTTAACTTCACTTTGTGCGAAAGCACAAAACTTCACTATGCCAACGGCATAACTTCACATCGGCTTTGCCGATGCTTCGCTCAAACCCTTGCACCTTTGTCGCTTTTATGCTATAATATACCAAAAGGTTGGTGATTTTGTGGATAAAAAACATGTTGCAATTAACACGCATTTAATTCTCTGTATTGTAATGCTTTTTGTGTTTCTTGGTCTTTCTATAATTTGTGCAGTAGAGAATGAGATTGGCTTGAGCATTATGTTTGGGATGTTCGTTCTACTACCTATATTTGTGTTTGTGATTTCACCGTTGTATTTTGTTTTTTTGATGATCGTGTAGAAATCGTTTATCATTTCAAACAAAGAGAAGTGATTAAATGGGGCGATATTAGAAATATCTCGTTAGAAGGTGCCTGGTTTCACTCTCTTGACGGATTTCCTCATTATGTAATTTCTTATCCACGAAAACAAAAAATGTATTTTTTTATGGAGAGTGAGATTTCTAAAACGAGAAAAACTAAAAAACTTTTACAAAAATATTATAAAAAGAAAATTGTGTAGAAAATCCCTCGGTTTTCCACCAGTTCTTTTTCGGACACGAGAGACAAAAATCCCGTTCACGCAAGTGGGCGGGATTTTTACTCTTTTATCTGTCCACTAATCTTGACAAGTTTCGGTATTGCGGCTTTTCCGCTTTTATGCTATAATACACCCAAGGTGTTGTTCTTGAATTAATAACGCAAAAGAAAAATACCGATGTAGCATGTTTTAAGGGGGAAATGTATATGCAATTGAAGAAATTGGATAAAAATGTACTTAAGTTATGGTACATTCGTGCGACCGTTGGGTCACTGGCACTGGTGGGCGTCTTTGCAAGTACAGCTGTAATTCTAAACGCAACGGGTGCATCCGACGATGTAACACTTGCCGTTTTATTGGGAGTAGGAATACCTATTGCTTTGCTTCTTGCTATTACTTTAATAATGCCGGCACTGCGCTATAAAATGTATGCATGGGGATATGACGATAAAAGAATCGTTGTAAAGCAAGGTGTGATTTTTAGGCATAGAGTCGTAATTCCTGTTTGTCAGATCCAGGATCTTCACCGAACCCAGGGACCGCTTATGATGATGCTGAGGCTCAGCGGAGTAACTATCTCAACGGCAGGTTCAAATTTTGATATCTCTATGCTCACGACCGCTGAGGCAGATCGTATGATTGACGAGCTGGAACGTAATCTTGAAGCAAGAATTGAGGAACTAAAAGATGAAGAGATTTGACAAAGGATACATTTATTCCAGTTTGTTGTCGGATTTGTTCGGTAGTATCGTAATAGTCTTTATCTTTCTGAAAGATTTTTTTCTCAATGACGAGTCAAGCGCGGAAGATATCAAAGATGCAATTCCGTTTTTGGTAATTGGATTTGTTGTGGTGTATCTGTGTTTCATTCTTTACCGAATTTTGTATTACAAGACCTCCGGATACGAACTGGCAGAAAAGGAAATCAAATGCAATAGAGGTGTTCTATTTAGAAAGCGCTCTGTTTTGGACTATAAAAAGGTACATGCCATCAACAAAAAACAGAATATTTTTCATAGGATTTTCGGCATCGCAATTCTGACGGTTGACAGCGGTTCAACCAACACCTCCCATCAAGCCGAGATAACTATTATTGAAAAGGCAAAGATGGTTGATGCATTGCTGAATGAATTGAATATACTGAAAGAGGGCGGCGCACGAGCTGCGGAGAGCACACAGCCGAAAGATGAACTTCTCCTTTCTGACGAGGATAGTCTTTACCGCTTTACTTCCGGCAAGAAGATGCTGTACACGCTTATTAGCATTGCCTCAACTGCTTTTTTTACGGCATTATTTGCCACGCTTGCCATTATTGTTCTTGGTATTTGCAAGCTGATGATTCAACAGAGTTTCCTGGGTACTTGGGGTCAGTTTTTCTTGTTCGCCTTTTTGATTACCGTGGGTGCTATGCTGCTGTTTTCTATATTTTCTCTTATCGGGTGCTTGATCCATTCCTTCGTGGGATACTATAAGTTCAAAATCATCAAGTGTGGAAACGACATTCAAATTTCCTATGGACTTTTGGAAAAACATACAAACACGTTCAGTTACGACAGAATCAAGGCCGTTAAGATTACCCAGGGCCTTGTGCAAAGGATACTCGGTTTTGCTTCTATTCGGCTTGAGGTGATCGGTTATACTGTCAATAGCGGTGATGATGATAAGAACGCCGGACTTGGTGTGCTTGTGCCGTTTTGTAAGTATGATGAAATCGGCGAAATCTTAGGCAGAATTTTACCTGATTATGTTCCGGATAAAAAGCAGACGAAATCTGTATCCTATTTCTCTTTTATATCCTGGTTTGTGTTAATTCTTGGTATCATAACAGGTGTTGTGTTGCTGCAAGCAACCTTGCCTATGCTGATATTTAATGTCTCTTCTTCTGTGATATTTGCTGTCGTTCTTGCTGTTGTAGGCGTGGGAGCAATAATACTTGTCATAAAAGCACTGAGTGCCGCTTTCAGTTACCAAAACAACGGTCTTGCAATCAGCAACGGTAAAATAACCGCGTATTACGGTGGATTTACTAAAAATGTTACTGTGTTTATGGCGCAAAATTTGATTGCCGCAGAGAGTATAACGACACCGCTTCGCCAAAAGAGAGGCATTACAAGTTTTGTTATCCACCTTAAAACCAATGCATTGTCCAACGAAGTGAAAGTTCATATTCAAAACGATGCGCTTTCTGACGAAATGGAAAAACTGTTGATATTGTAATACGCTATATTTGTGTTGTTCACTAATCATTTTTATCATTCATCATGCATGAAACGAGAACGGATGTTTAAATGGATAACGGATACATATTGCACCAAAACCGTTTTTGTGCTATACTGAGCTTTTGAAAGGGTGTTTGTATGGACAAAATGAGAATTTTACTTTCGGGTAAGGTTAATTTACAATATTACGCAGAAGCTGTAAACGGCGCAGGCGCCGTAGCGGACGTACAATATCTCCCCGCTATCGACACAAGTTACGACGGGCTTATTCTCTGCGGCGGAAACGATATTGAACCCAGTCGGTATAACGAACCGATTGACGGTGCGGTGGATATTGATAAAGATAGAGATGTGGTGGAATTCGCTTTGCTAAAAGCGTATGTGGATGCCGGTAAACCTGTCATGGGGATTTGCAGGGGCTTTCAGCTGATAAATATATTCTTTGGCGGCTCTTTGTACCAAGATATACCCGATGCACATTTGCATACAAACAGAACAGATTTATATTTGACGCATACAGTTACTGCAACGGCAAACAGTTTTTTTGATACCACGTACGGAACAACTTTTTCGGTGAACAGTTCACATCACCAGGCGGTTAAAAAACTGGGGGATGGACTGTGTGCGACGGTGTTTTGGGAAGATACATATATCGAAGCATTTGAACATACATCACTACCCATCTTCGGGATACAATGGCATCCCGAAAGAACGTGCTTTGGGCAAAAAAGAGCTGATGCGACGGATGGAACAGCCATTTTTGAACGGTTTATTCAAATGTGCAAGGATGCACGCGGGCGCAATGCGAGGAATTAAACAGAATAAAGCATTTTGATAACACAGACATAAAAAACAGCCGTGAATTCACGGCTGTTTTTCTTTATCTTTTCACAAAATATTCTTCATACCATACAAGGAACGTATAAATGGTCCAGACTTTACGCCAGTTATCCGAATTTTCGTACAAATACGAATGGAAAATAGCGTTGATTTCTTCGATGTTGAAAAACTTTTTGGCGGTATCGCTGTTGAATTTTGCTATAATGTCACCGTTATAACGCTCATCTGCCATCCACATACGGATAGGCACCACAAAACCGAGTTTTTTACGGAACGCAATCTCTTGCGGTATCACTTTTGCTGCGGCGGTGCGTAACGCCACTTTGTTTTGTTCGTCGTCGACTTTGTACTGCGACGGCATACGGGATGCAATATCAAAAATACGCATATCGGTAAGCGGCATTCTGACTTCCAATCCTGCGGCGCGGCTCATTTTATCCACGTTGAGATAAATGTCACCTTCCAGCCATACCTGAATATCGACGTCGGACATTTTAGAAAGTGGGTCGAGTCCTTCGTTTTCTGCGTAAATATGCCGCACCAGATCAATGGGTTCGAAATTTTCGTAGTAGGTTTTGAGGATTTTTCGCTTTTCGTCTTCTTTCATAATGTTGGTGTTGCCAACGTAGAAAGTTTTTAAGTTTTCGCCGTATCTTTCAGCGTTGCGATACATATTGTACCCGCCGAAAAATTCGTCTGCGCCTTCGCCTGAATAGCAAATGTCCGTGCCCTTCGCGGTGGCAATGCAACCTAATGCAAATGCAACAGCTGAAGCGTCACCGAGCGGCTGTTCCATATTGTACATCACATAAGGGACAATATCAAAGTACATTTCGGGGGTGATAACGCAACGGTTAAACGCGCGTTTTAAAATGTCCGCGGTTTCTTTGGCGAGTCCCGATTCGTCTAAGCGGCTGTCATCATAACCGCAACTGTTACAGGTGACAGCGTCCGACATCGCTAAAACATAAGAAGAGTCTACACCGCCCGACAAAAAACTTTCTACGTACTCGTCGTCGGTTTTTACTTCGCGCATAACTGTTTTGACGGTTTCGTGTATCTCGTCCGCCCATTCATCCAGCGTTTTTGTGTTGTCGGGGGAGAAGGTGGGCTTGAAATAGCGGGTGATATTGACTTCGCTGTTTTTAAAAGTCATATATCTGCCCGGTAACAACTTCTTAACACCTTTAAAGAACGTGTCTTCTCCCGTGGTATAGGTCATTGTTAAGTAGATTTGCAACATTTTTTGGTTGAGTTCTTTTTTGAAACCGTCTTCATTCATAATCTCGCGGATGGTTGTACCGTACAGCAGATTACCGTCTTCGGTTACATAATAATAAAACGGTTTGGTGCCGAATTGGTCACGCAGACAGAACAACGTATCCTGCTCGCTGTCATAAATGGCAAAACTGAACATACCGTAGATGTGGTCTGCCATTTGACCGCCCCATTTTTGATAAGCGGCAAGCAGAATAGCGCTTTCTTTCTCTGCACGCGGTAGGGCAGGGTCGATCCCTAACTCCGCACATAAGGCTGTATGATTACGGATGTGTCCGCTGTATTTTTTTAATTCTACCATTTTTCTACCTTCTATTCCGAACAATGTTATATACAGAATACCATAGTTTGAGACATATTTCAACACAATATTGGCAGGATATATACAGTTCTCATTTTGTGGGTTTTAACCGAGAAAATACATAGTCCTTTATATTATTTAATACTTAAATATTTATCTTGATTTTAGTGGGAGTGTATGCTATAATAAGGTGTCGAAAAATATGTAGGTGACCGCTGTGTAGAAAAGACGCTGACAGGTGTGTGCTTATGGGTGAAAACGTAACTGTAAAACCGTTGGTTTCGGTGTATTGTATGACGTATAATCACGAGAAAACTATCGCCCAAACGATAGAAAGTATTGTGCAACAGAAGACGGATTTCCCCTTTGAATTGATTATACACGATGATGCGTCAACGGATAACACGGCGGTCATTGTGCGTGAGTATGCTGAAAAGTATCCCGCCATCATCCGCCCGATTTATCAAACGGTTAACCAGTTTCATAATTGCAATCTGATACGGGCGTTTATGCATCCCGTTTCAAAAGGCGACTATATCGCCATTTGTGAGGGGGACGACTACTGGACCGACCCGAAAAAACTGCAAAAGCAGGTCACATATATGCAAAACGACCCTGCTTGCTCGATGTGCTTTCATGCGGTACAGCAGTTGGCACCGGATGGAACGCTGATCAATTACCGCCCGTTAAAAGCGACGGGGACGGTGGATGCCGATTTGATTATCAAGCGCGGCGGTATGTTCTGCCCGAGCGTTTCGTTGCTGTTAAGACGCGACGTGATGGACGTTTGGCCGACATTCCGCGAAAAAGCAGATGTGTACGACTATCCTACACAGTTGTTGGCTACAACGTCGGGCACGGTACGATATATAGACGAAATGATGGGTGTATATCGGTTTGCATCTGTCGGTTCTTGGACGGCATCACACGCAGAAACGGTGGATTATGCACACGTCGAAAACGAAACGGCGTGGCTTACATTGTTTGATGCGTATACAAACGGTGCGCATACGCAAGCGATTGCATATCATATGGCGCATATGTGGGTTACGGAATACCGTAAATCGTTTGACAAGCCCGTAAAAAAACAAGCGAAAGCGTATATTTCTCGCTTACGTTTACGTGATCGTTTGGTGTTTGGTACACTGCTGTGGATGTTTACGGTCTTAGGACAGCGTGGTAACGCGTTGTTTGAAAGATTGAAAAAAAGAATTCTCAAATAAAGTTGGTGTGTGTATGGATAAAAAAGTTTTGGTCACCCGTTCTTCAATGCCGCCCATTGAAGAATACGTCGAGGAGATCCGTTCGCTTTGGGATACACGATGGCTGACCAACTCCGGTGCGAAGCATCAGGAACTGGAAACGAAATTGTGTGAATATTTCGGCGTATCCAATGTGGCGTTGTGCGTAAACGGTCATTTGGCGCTGGAATGTATTTTGGAAGTGTTGGATTTGGAAGGGGAAGTGATTACCACCCCGTTTACCTTTGTTTCCACCACCAATGCTATTGTGCGTAAGGGCTTGACTCCTGTTTTCTGCGATATCAACGATAAGGATTTTACCATTGATGTGGACAAGCTTGAGGCGTTGATTACCGATAAAACCTGCGCGATTATGCCTGTACACGTGTACGGCAATCTTTGTGATGACGATGCCATTCGTAAGATTGCGGATAAATACGGCTTGAAGGTCATTTATGATGCGGCCCACGCGTTTGGCGTGCGGAAAAACGGTGTCAGCTCGGCGGCGCTTGGCGATGCATCTATGTTTAGTTTCCATGCCACAAAGGTGTTCCATTCGGTAGAAGGCGGTTGTGCCACTTTCCGTGATGATGCCAATTATGGGAAGATCAATCAGTGTAAGAGCTTTGGTATGGCCGGTCCCGAGACGTTGAGTTTTGCAGGCGGCAACGCCAAAATGAATGAATTTTGCGCGGCGATGGGTCTTTGTAATCTGCGGCATATTGATGACACCATTGCTTCGCGTAAACGTGCGGCTTTGCAGTATCGTGCACGGTTGGAAAACGTGCCGGGTATACAGTTAAGTGTGGTACAGGAAAACGTGGAAAGCAACTATGCGTATTTCCCCGTCGTGGTGCATCCCGAACAGTTTGGCGGTAAAACCCGCGACGACGTACTGGATGCGTTGGCGGCGCATAACATCGGCGCCAGAAGATATTTTTATCCGTTAACAAGTTCTATCGAAAGTTTCGGCGGCAAATATGACCCTGCCGAAACGCCGGTGGCGGCGCGTATCTCCGAAAGGGTGCTGTGTCTGCCGTTGTACGAAGGACTTGATGAAGATACGGTAAATACCATTTGTGACATCATTTTAACGTTAGAGAGGTAAAAAGTATGAACATTGGTTTGATTATTGCGGGCGGCAGCGGCCAGCGTATGCAGCAGAATATTCCGAAACAGTTTTTGACCGTGGAAGAACGTCCCGTCATTGTCTACACGCTGGAAGCGTTCCAGAATCACCCCGATATTGATGCGATTGCGGTAGTATGTATTGAAGGCTGGGAAAATATGCTGTGGGCGTATGCCAACCAGTTTAACATCACTAAACTGAAACACATTGTTCCCGGCGGCAAAAACGGTCAGGACTCTATCCGTAACGGTGTGTATGAGTTGGAAAAACACTATGCAGCGGATGATGTGGTGCTGATCCACGATGCGATCCGTCCGATGGTATCTCCTGAAATTATCTCCGATTGTATTGTGCAGACCCGTAAACACGGTTGCGCGATTTCGGTTATTCCTTGCGCGGAAGCAATGGTTATTACCGATGACCAGGAAACTTCCGAAAAGACTTATCCGCGTGATGAATTGAAACGTACACAGACACCGCAGGGCTTCTCCATCGGTAAAATTTGTGACCTGCACCGTCGTGCACTGGAAGCGGGTATCACCAACTCGGTCGCTTCTGTAACCTTGATGATCGAAATGGGCGAAAAAGTGTATTTTTCGGCAGGCTCCGAGAAAAATATCAAACTGACTACCGTGGAAGATATTGATATTTTTAAAGCATTATTGCACGTGAAACGTTCTAATTGGTTAAAGTGAGGGAATGACCTTGTTTTTGTATGACAGTACGACCTACCGACAGGATCTGCAAAATGCTATTCATTCTACCAAGGGTATTGAAAAGCTGAAAGATTGTGCTGTGATGGTGACGGGCGCTACGGGACTTATCGGTTCATTTGTGGTGGATATGTTGCTTGAATATAACCGTTTACAGCAGGCGAATATCACAGTGTATGCACTTGGAAGAAGCGAGAAGCGCTTGAGAGAACGTTTTGACGGCGCTGTTGCGAATGGGTTGCATTTTGTTGAGCAGGATGTTAACTGTGCACCGAATTTTGATTTTGATGTAGATTATATCATCCATGCGGCAAGTAATGCGTATCCTGCGGCATTTGCGAGTGACCCCGTTGGTACGATACTCAGTAATGTTCTGGGCGTGAAATACCTGCTGGAATATGCAAAACAACACGCGGCAAAGCGGTTGTTGTTTGTGTCTTCCGGTGAAGTATACGGACAAGGAGACCCTGCGTTAGAAGCGTTTCCCGAACATTACAGTGGTTATGTTGACCCAACCAAAGCGCGTTCTTGCTATCCCGCCTCAAAACGGGCGGCGGAAACGCTGTGTGTATCTTATACACAGCAGTATGGTTTGGATACGGTGATTGTCAGACCGTGTCATACCTATGGTCCTAATACCACGGGCAGTGATAACCGCGCCAATGTACAATTTGTTAACAATGCGATTGCAGGCGAAGATATCGTTATGCAAAGTCGCGGCACGCAAATGCGTTCGTACTGTTATATTGCTGATTGCGCATCGGCTTTGTTGACAGTTTTACTTTGCGGTGAAAGTTGTGAAGCATATAACCTTGCCAATCCCAATGCACGGGTAACCATTGCCGGCTTTGCGGAGACGGTTGCTGAGGTGACGGGCAGACGCGTGGTGTTTGCTGACGAACAAGATGTACCGAAGAACCAACAAACGCCGATAACCTACGCTGTGTTAGATAGCGAGAAGTTGTGTGCGCTCGGTTGGGAAGGAAAGTATACTGTGAAAGACGGTGTCAATAACACGGTGCGTGTGTTGACAGGGAAATAAGAGGGTTGTTGTATGGAATTACAAAAGAAACGGGACTTCAAATATGCCACTTTATACAATGCAGAACTGGGTACGTACTGTACAAGCGGCGAATGTGACGACCTGGTGATGGGTCCTGAAACTGCCAAACGTTTTGCTGAAAACGACGATTGTGCGGTTACGATTTGTTGTATCACTTATAAGCACGAAGAATATATTCGCGACGCGTTAGACAGTTTTTTGATGCAAAAGACCAATTTCAAGTATAAAATTTTCGTCGGTGAAGACTGCGGCCCCGACGGTACGGCGGATATTATACGCGAATATGCTGAAAAGTATCCTGATAAGATTGTCCCGTTTTTACGTGAAAAGAATATGGGAGCACAGGCAAACCTTATTGACTTGTGTAATCATGCTACCAGTCCGTATATCGCATTTTGCGAAGGCGATGATTATTGGGTAGATGAATATAAACTTCAAAAGCAGTACGACTATATGCAGGCTAATCCCGATTTGCGTGTTGCATTTACCAAAGCGGAAATCAGCGCGCCTGATGATTGGTTCTTGCGTAGCTGGTTCAAAGCAGACAAACAGGGAAGACTGGTGTTTCCCGATTGCGAACCCAGCTATAAACCGAAAAAAAGATCCGCTCTGTATACGGCGTGGGATTGTGTATGGGTTTTTCCTGCACATACGGCAACCGTGTTTTATCGCTGGAATTATGATGTAGAAATTCCGGATTGGTATTTCACGGGAATTGTAGGCGACCATCCCATTTTTATGATGCAACTAGGCGAAGGCAAAGCGGGTATGCTTAAAGATGTCACCGCTGTGTACCGCCGTAGCAACGTTGGCGTATATATGAGCGCGGATATGGATGAACATTTTATGAAAACGCGTATTGACCATATCCGTTGGATGTCAGGTATGCTCTCCTGGTATCCGCAAAATCAAAAGATGTATCCTAAAATACCGTTTGAAAACCGCTTGAAGCAGGAATCTTTTAACTTGTTGCAAACAGCCATTCGTTTGCAAGATGACGAAGCGATTATGCAGTATTTTAAGCAGTACCCCGACGTTGCAAGATTGTCGTTGACGGCGTATCTCTCATTTTATAACGACAGCCGTGCGATGGTACGTGCATATTCCTGGAATGGCTATCGGTTGTTGGTACGTAGTAAGATTTTCCGTTATGCCAACTTGCCGTACGTGTGGCTGATCAAATTGTTAAGTGGCATTAAAAAACGTATTGTTTCAGTATGTACTTTTGTAAGAAAAGCATTCAAAGGTGTGGCTTCTCTTGTGATGTACTGGCTGAATACGTTAGTACCGAAAAAGAAAAATCTGTGGGTGATAACCGGTTTCCGCGGCAAGAAGTATTTGGATAACACCAAGTATTTCTACGAATACGTGGTGAAAAATCATCCCGAAATTGAGATATATTTCCTTGTAAATGACCAAGACATCTACGATATGCTGACAGCGGAAAATATGCCTGCATTGATGCCTAAAATGAGAAAATACCGTTACGTGTTGTCTCATGCGGCGATTGCGGTAACCGACCACTTTGTAATGTCTGATTATGACCCCATACGCGGGTTTAACGATAAAACCAAAGTGGTACAACTGTGGCACGGTGTCGGTTTCAAATCTATGGGCGATGCCAACGGTGTACGTAACACCGATCAACGCGGTGTTAGGTACAGTAATGACATTCTTATCAGTGACAAGGATAACGCCTTTACACGATTTGTAAAGCGTATCAAGTATTTCTTTGTGGCACCGTTTAGAGAATTGTTTGAAAAATATTTCCTGTTCGTGTGCCCCGGCCAAGAACGTTTGGATATGATCGCTGACGTGTGGCACGTAGCGGAAGAAGCGCGCTTTATGGCGGGTCATCCGCGCGATTTGCCGATGTATGACAGCAGCAGACAGACCGACCCCGTTAAAGTGATGTATGCACCGACCTATCGCTTTGATTTTCAACGTGAAGATGCGATGGTGCAGGAATTCTTGGATGCGGCACCGGAAGTGCAGGCGTTGATGGAAGAAATCAACGGTGAATTTTATCTGCGTATGCATCCGCATACGTGGCGTAACTATCTCGGTAAAATCAAGAGCACGCTAAGAAAATACGATAGAATTTTCTTGCATAGCGAGCCCGATATTTACCAAGAGATTGGCACGTTCTCTATTATGATTTCCGACTATTCCAGTATTGCCTTGGACTTTGCACAGTTGGACAGACCGGTTATTTTCCATGGTGCAGACTATGATTGGTTTGTGGAGAACGAAGCAGGCTTTAATCTGGATTTCCCAAGTGTTATTCCCGGTCCGATGACTGCAGATTGGGAAGAAACGCTGCATTGTGTACGGGAATATCACGAAAATCCCGAAAAAGATGCTGCGCTTCGTGAAGAAAAGCTCAAGTATTTCTTTGAAAAATCCGTAAACGGTCCCGATAACTCCGAACGTATTGTGGCGGAATTAAAACGTCGACTGGGAATCGACTGAGGTGTAGTATGCAACAGATAAAAATTATGGTGTTTCCTTGTGGCTCTGAAATCGGTCTTGAGTTACACCGTTCTTTGAAAGATATCCGCTTTATTGACCTGTATGGCGCTTCCAGCGTGGAGGATCACGGTTGCTGGGTATACAAGAACTATATCGGTGACATCCCGTATATCAGCGATCCCGCTTTTGTGGATGTGTTGAACAAACATATCGACGAAAACCATATTGATTTTATCTTTCCTGCGTTGGACAGCGTGATTTTGGCGCTGTCTCAGCATAGGGAAGAGTTGCACGCAAAATTGCTCACTTGTCCCGATGAAACGGTGGAATTGTGCAGAAGCAAATCTAAGACATATGCACGTTTGGCGGGGTGTGATTTTCTTCCCGGCATTTATAAAACGCCCGAAGAAGTGCCTGCTTATCCCGTCATCATAAAACCTACCGAGTCGCAGGGGGCGCAGGGTTTTATGATTTTGAAGAATGAAGAGCAGTTGCGGTATGAACTGTCTGTTCGCACCGATGAACAGGTGGTTTGTGAATATCTTCCCGGTGAAGAATATACCATTGACTGCTTTACTGATCGCCACGGTAATTTGCGGTATGCTTCTTGCCGTAACCGCCACCGTATTAAAAATGGCATCAGTGTGAATTCCACCTTAATGAAACCCGATGCACGCGTGCGGGAGATTGCGGAAATTATCAATCAAAAAATGGATTTCCGCGGCGTATGGTTTTTCCAGCTAAAACGCAATGCAAACGGTGAATATAAGTTGCTGGAATGTGCTACCCGTGTTGCAGGTACGATGTGTGTGGAACGCGCGGCAGGTGTTAATTTGGCATTACTTACTGTGTTTGATGCACTCGGATACGACGTGGATATTCCCGAACAGATCAGCGGGGTAGAAGTAGATCGCGCATTGCATAACGTGTTCAAACTGGACATCCAATATGATGAAGTGTATATGGATTTTGATGATACCGTTATCGTACACGATAAGGTGAATTTCACCGTTTTACGCTTTATTTATCAGTGTGTTGAGAAAAACATTCCCGTCATTCTGTTGACCCGTCACGATACCGACGTTGTATTGGATTTGAAAGCACGCCGTATCGATCCTGCGTTGTTTGACAAAATTGTGTGTCTGCCGCGTTTGGAACGGAAGATTGACCACGTGTCGCCGTCTAAAAACGCCTTGTTTGTGGATGATTCTTTCGCAGAACGCAAGAGTATGCAGGATGCATATGGTATTTGGGCGCTTGGCGTTGATGCTGTAGAAGCGCTGTTGGACGAAAGACAGTAAAGGAGTAATCGTTTTGCTGACGAAAATCAAAAAGTATCGGTTTCTTTTCGAAGAACTGGTCAAACGTGATTTCAAAAAGAAATATAAAGGTACATTTCTCGGTGTAATCTGGAGTGTTTTAGCACCGCTTCTCAACGTTTTGGTGTTAAATTTGGTGTTTTCCAATTTCTTTGCACAAAGAGGGGCAGAGGTGCAACCGTTTATCATCTATATTTTCAGCGGTACACTTGTTATGTCTTTTTATACGGAATGTACGCAGGGATGTATGCGCGGTCTGATGGCAAACGCCTCGATTTTCTCGAAAATCAATGTACCGAAATATCTGTTTTTGTTGTCAAAAGCTTTTCAGGCGTTTATCAACTTTATGTTGACGTTTGTGTTGTATATCGTTTTTTGTTTGCTGTATCGTATTCAGTTTGGCTGGCATATGCTGTCGCTTTTGTACCCGATGTTCTGGCTGTTGGTATTTTGCTTTGGCGTTGGTATGGTGCTGTCTGCGTTGTACGTATTTTTCAGAGATGTGGAATACTTGTACGGCGTGTTTTTAACCTTACTGAACTACGTTTCCGCCATTTTTTATCCGGTGTCTATTATCAAGAATTTCCAGTGGATTTTCTATTGCAATCCGGTGTATGTCTACATTTACTATTTCCGTACGGTCACGATGGGCAGTGCCATTCCGTCTTGGGAAATACACGGGTTATGCGCGATATACGCGTTGCTTTTCTTGGGGATCGGTTGTCTCATTTATAAGAAATGCAACCACGAATTCCTGTACTATGTGTAAAGAGGTGCGATATGTCGGTAATTGAATGTAAAGATGTATCTATCCGTTATAAAACAGGGGACATAAAGTCCATCGGCCTTAAGGATTATGTTGTCAAAAAACTTTCCGGTAACTTTAAAGTTACAGAGTTTTGGGCGGATAGGCATATCACGTTTTCTCTCGAAAAAGGGGATATGCTCGGTATTGTCGGTACAAACGGCGCTGGTAAATCTACGCTGTTAAAAGCCGTTACGGGGATTATGATTCCCACGGAAGGCAATGTTGTCACCCGTGGTAATATTGCGGCATTGCTGGAGTTGGCATCGGGCTTTGATCCGGAACTGACGGTACGTGAAAACACCTATCTGCGCGGTGCGTTGTTGGGATATACCAAAGCGTTTATCCGTGAGAAGTACGATGAAATCATCGCGTTTGCCGAACTGGAAGATTTTCAGGACCATATGTTCAAACATCTGTCCAGCGGTATGAAAAGTCGCTTGGCCTTTTCGATTGCTTGCCTTGTAGAACCTGATATCGTCATATTAGACGAAGTCTTAAGTGTTGGCGACGAAGGGTTTAAAGATAAGAGTGCGCACCGTATTAAAAAGATATTGGCAAACGGTGTGACCGGTATTCTGGTTTCTCACTCGGTGCAACAGATACGTGATTTGTGCAATAAAGTGCTGTGGTTAGACCACGGTAAACAAATTGCTTTTGGCAGTACCTACGCCATTTGCAATGCGTATTGCGCGTATCTTTTCTCGGATAAAAACCCGAAATATCTTCCTAATAACGAGGAAGAATTGTTAGAAGCATCCGACCGTTTCCGTATTGCGTGGCGCGTCGGTGTGGAAGAAAAGAAACAGGGTAACAACAAGCCGGGAGAGACCGAAACCAATCGTATGAAACGTCTTTTGGCGATTGTAGATGCTATGTCCTCCGAAGAACGTCAACAGATCATACAAGAGATCGACAAAAATAAATGAGGTGAAAACGTTATGAAAGGTATTATCTTAGCAGGCGGTTCCGGTACGCGGTTGTATCCGCTGACCCGTGTAACCTCCAAACAATTATTGCCGATTTATGACAAACCGATGATCTACTATCCGTTGTCTACGTTGATGCTTGCCGGCATCCGTGATATTCTGATCATCTCTACACCCGAAGATACGCCGCGTTTCCAGGCGTTGCTCGGTGACGGGCATCAATTCGGTGTAGAACTGTCCTATGCAGTACAGGAAAGCCCCGACGGTCTTGCACAGGCGTTCTTGATCGGCGAAGATTTTATCGGCGATGAACCGTGCGCGATGGTGCTTGGTGATAACATCTTTTACGGCGGTTATTTCACCAAACATCTTAACGAAGCGGTTGCCAATGCCGAAAACGGTTTGGCTACCATTTTCGGCTACTATGTCAACGACCCTGAACGGTTTGGCATTGTTGAGTTTGACGATGACCTGAACGTGCTGTCGCTGGAAGAAAAACCTGCCGATCCGAAATCCAATTACTGCGTCACCGGGTTGTATTTCTACGACAAACGCGTGGTAGAAATGGCGAAAAAGGTAAAACCGTCCGCCCGCGGTGAATTGGAGATCACCGACCTTAACAAACTGTACTTAGAAGCCGATAGTTTGAAAGTACAAATTCTCGGTCGTGGCTTTGCGTGGCTGGATACGGGGACAATGGATAGTTTGATGGAAGCGGCATCCTTTGTGCAGACCATTCAGAACAGACAGAGTGTGGTTATCTCTGCACCCGAAGAGATTGCCTATCGCCGCAACTGGATCGACAAAGAAAAATTGCTCGAATCCGCGGAACTTTACGGTAAATCCCCGTATGGCGAACATCTCCGCAATGTTGCGTTAGATAAATTAAAATACAGATAAGCAGTAAGAGAGGTATGTAGTTATGACCATTATCGTAACCGGTGGCGCCGGCTTTATCGGTTCCAACTTTGTATTCCATATGCTGAAAAAATATCCCGACTACCGTATTGTGTGTCTGGACAAGCTGACCTACGCAGGCAATCTGTCTACGTTGGCGCCCGTTATGGACAATCCGCAGTTTCGCTTTGTGAAACTGGATATCTGTGACAGAGAAGGGGTATACAATCTTTTCGAAGAAGAACATCCTGACATTGTAGTGAACTTTGCGGCCGAAAGCCATGTGGATCGTTCTATTGAAGATCCCGGCATTTTCCTGCAGACCAACATTATGGGGACCGCCGTGCTGATGGATGCTTGCCGTAAATATGGCATTACTCGTTACCATCAGGTTTCTACCGATGAAGTGTACGGCGATTTACCGTTAGACCGCCCCGACTTGTTCTTCACCGAAGAAACGCCCATTCACACCAGTAGTCCTTACAGCAGTTCCAAAGCGGGTGCAGACCTTTTGGTACTTGCGTATCATCGTACGTTTGGTTTGCCTGTAACTATCAGCCGCTGTTCCAATAACTACGGTCC
>JAZPXM010000134.1:0-13566 GCA_045543675.1 Acutalibacteraceae bacterium | reverse complement strand
TCCTGTTCGAAAACTCAAAAGAAAACCGCCAGTCCAATACAGGCTTGAACTGGCAACTTAATTCTTTCCTTTTTTGTGTCTACTAACTATTGACTACTTCAATACGTGTGTATAGCATTTCTTTTTTATTGTTTTAATATATCCAAAATCTCTTTGGCACTGTCCATAACCAAGGTGGGTTTGACATCCGAAGCGGCAAGGTCTTGCTTGGTGGCTTCACCGCTTAACACCAAAACAGCGGTGCAACCCGCATTTAAACCGCTTTTGACGTCGGTATAGATACGGTCGCCGATAACCGCCGTTTCTTCGGGGGATACCCCTGCTTTTTCCATCGCCAGTTGCGGCATTAAGGGGCTGGGCTTGCCGATAAAGACGGGGCGTTTGCCCGATACGTTAAACAGCATATCCGCCACACTGCCGCAATCGGGTACACTGCCGAATTCGGTGGGGCAGACGTAATCGGGATTGGTGGCGATATACGGTATGTCCCGCGTACATAACAGATAACTCACGTCCTGCAGTTTCTGAAAGGTCAATTCGGTATCAAACCCCATTACAATGCAATCGGTTTCGTCTACGTTTTGGGTCAACGTAAATCCGTTGGCGCGCAGTTCTTCTTGTAATGAGCGGGTCCCTGCTACGTATAAGCGTTGCCCCTTATGATACTTTTTCAGATAGTAAGCGGTGGCTTGTGAAGATGTTTGCATATCGTTGGTGGTGGCGGCAATACCCATTTTCGCCAATTTTTCCACGTAACTGCATGCGCTTTTGGAAGAATTGTTGGTCATAAACTTATACTGCCGTCCGCTGTCCCGAATGGTTTGTAACAGTTCTTTTGTAAAATCGTACAAACGGTCTCCGAGATACAACGTGCCGTCCATATCGAATAAAAACAGTTTGGTGTTTTTGATAATGTCGCGTTTATCCATTGTTTACTCCAGAATATCCGACGTGATAAAATCCACGCCCATTTTGATCAGCCGTTTTGCAACAGCCGCTTCGTCTACCGTCCAGACGTTGACTTTGATACCGCGTTTATGGCAGTTTTCCACCAACGCTTTGTTGACGGTGAGATGATATGCGTCCCAATCAAAACGGTGCTGTTCCAGTTTGTCTAACAGGCGGTCAAAATCGTCCACTTCGCCCGTCAAAAACTGCACGGTGGCAGTTGCATCGATTTCCCGCACAAACACAAGATTTTCAAAATCAAAGGAAATGAAAATCGTACGGGACAGCCAATCGTGTGCGGCAATTTCTTCCATAATGGCGGCAATATCCGCTTTTTCGAAATGGTTTTTCAGTTCTATAACCGCCGCTTTGTCGTACTGCTTGCAGATGGCGATATATTCGCTGAGTGTCGGGATTTGCGCGGCAGGACGGGTGCTGTCCGACTTGTAAAAACGGGTTTCAAACAACGGGATAGACCGCAAGGTTTCAAAATCGGTCTCTTCCACGGTGATATCCCTGCCTGCCAACCGTTTTAAATTGTCGTCGTGAAACACCACAAATTTACCGTCTTTGGTACGGTGCACGTCGGTTTCAATGCCAAAGTAGCTGCGTGTTCCCGCCGCTTCAAAAGCGGCAAGGGTGTTTTCAGTGGCAAGCCCCGACACGCCGCGGTGGGCAATCATTTTTACCTGCTTTTTATCGGCAATAGGAATGGTATCGTTCATACGCAGGTACCTCTTTCGTCTTTCTTTTTCTAAAACATACCGTGCGCGGAGAAGAAAAATACTGCATTTGTTCATACAACGTCCCCCGTTGCCACAAGGGCGGTGCCAAACAGGTCGGGGATGATCACATCCCCGACGGAAACAGGCGCTACAACGGTGGCGCGACGGATCATTTCCATCGCGTCCTTGATATGCTCTTTCGGAATGGGAGCGGCGGTTTTCACACTCACCATAGTATCGGTGCGGTTTGTCACACGCACGGTGGATGTAATGGTGCGGGTGGGGTGGATACATTCGCTTTGTGCATACGTTACACCGCGGTTGCATCCGTGTCCCGTCACGGTGACGGTATCGCCGTCTATGTCGGCACAAAGGGTACACCCGCGCGGACACACAATGCAGGTGAGTGTCTTTTTCATGGTATCTCCTCCAACTCTACCGTAATCGGTGTTTGCACACCGTGTAATTTCTCTGCTTTTAGGGTTAGTTTTTCCATTTCACCGGGTGCGGCTTTTAGACGTACGGCGGTGGCCAGCACCGCATCTCCCGCTTTTACCGTAAACCGCACTTTGCCAAACGGTTGGGTTACCCGCAAAAATAACGCCGTGTCACACGCGGTGTCGGTGTGTACCCGCTGGGGTAAAACGTACCGCACGCCAAAACCTGCTTTGGTTGGAACGGCAGCGGTGGTGTTTTTGGCGTGTAACACGTGGTTTGCCGCACCGACACCCGCCAACTCCGCTTCGTCGGATACGTAATCCACCAAATCGTGCACCTGCAACACGTTGCCGCACGCAAAAATGCCGTCAACGGCGGTTTCGCGGTTTTCGTCCACCAATGCGCCGTTGGTGACAGGGTCAATGGGGATACCCGCGGCGCGTGTTAATTCGTTTTCGGGAATCAATCCCACCGACAACAGTAACGTATCGCACGGAATGTAACGGCGACTGCTGTCAATGATGTTTCTGTTTTGGTCAACTTTGGCAATGGTGACCCCTGTCACGCGGTCTGTACCGTGAATTTCGGCAACCGTGTGGCTTAAATACAGCGGGATGTTAAAATCTTCCAAGCATTGCACAATGTTACGGGTAAGCCCGCCCGAATACGGCATAATTTCGCATACCGCTTCTACTTTCGCGCCTTCCAGCGACATTCTGCGTGCCATGATCAACCCGATGTCACCTGAGCCCAAAATCACCACGCGGGACCCGACGGTATATCCCTCACAGTTTAAAAGTTTTTGCGCCGTACCTGCGCTGTATACGCCCGCAGGACGGGTGCCGCCGATGTTTAAAGCACCGCGGCTTCTCTCGCGGCAACCCATAGCGAGCACCACCGCTTTTGCCTTGATTTCCAATATGCCGTTTTCGTTTTGCGCGGTCACCACCTTGTCGGGTGTTACCGCGGTGACGGTGGTGTTAAGATAGGTCCTGATGCCGCGCTTTTTGACCATTTCGGCATACCGCGCGGCATATTCGGGGCCTGTCAACTCTTCGCCCATTTTGTGCAGACCGAACCCGTTGTGGATACATTGGTTTAAAATGCCGCCGACTCTCGGCTCACGGTCTAAAATAACCACGTCGTCCACACCGTTATCATACGCGGCAACCGCCGCGGCAAGTCCCGCGGGACCGCCGCCGATGATCACAATATCGTGTTGTAACATAAACGGCACCCCCTTATAACTTGCCGGTCAACGGACGGCTGTCTTTGCCTTTTTTTGTAACAGCGGTCATAGCAACACCGTTTTCTTCTGCCAACAAGCGCAGTACGTGTGGCATACAGAAACCACCTTGACAGCGCCCCATACCTGCACGGGTACGGCGTTTGACACCGTCAACGTCGGTGGCACGGGGGTTCATACGAATGGCATCGCGGATTTCCCCTTCGCTCACCGTTTCGCAACGGCAAACGATTTTGCCGTAGGCGGGATGTTCTTTAATATAGGCATCCTTTTCTGCCGCAGACATACGGCGAAATGCGTGTGTATCTTTGCGCTCACCGTTAAATTGCGGATTAGGCACAAGGGCAAGTCCTGCCTTTTCCAGCAACTTTACCACTTCTTTCGCAATCGCGACCGATGACGACAAACCGGGGGAATCGATAGCGGCGACGTGGATAAATCCGTTTGCTTTTTCACTCGCTTTAATAATAAAGTCGCCGCCCTTTTCACTGGAACGCACACCCGAGAAAGACGTAATGACACTGCCCAACTGCACCGACGGTACGCTCTTTTTAGCGAGTGTTGCTACCGTTTGTAATCCTGTGGGGGTGGTCTCGGTGTGGGTCGGGTCCGACACCGCTGACGCCGTAGGACCGACCAGCAGATTGCCGTCGGCGGTGGGGGATACCAAAATACCTTTGCCCGCCGCGGTAGGTACTTGGAAAATGGTGTGGGACACCCGTGCCCCTTCGATTTTATCTAACAACATATATTCGCCGGCACGCGGAATAATGTTGTAAAACGCATCGTCTACTAAAGCGGCGATTTTGTCCACGTAACACCCTGCACAGTTGATAAAATACGTACCGTGCACGGTGTCGCCCGCGGCGCTTTGCACCGTAAACCCGTCTGTGTCTTTGGTAATGGCGGTTACTTCAAAATTGGTTTTTAAATGTGCGCCGTTGTCCATGGCGTTGCCGACAGCGGCAATGGTCAGGAAATACGGGCAGACAATGCCTGCCGTCGGGATACGTAATACGGCGGTAACAGCAGGGGAGAGATGCGGTTCTAACACGCGCGCTTGGTCGCCGGTCAATATCTCCATATCGGTGACCCCGTTTGTAATACCGCGGGCATATAACAATTGTAAATGCGCTTCTTCTTCCGCGGAAAACGCACAAACCATAGAGCCGTTTTGCTTAAACGGTACGTGCAACTGCTTTGCCGCTTCATATAACAGCGGGACACCTGCGACGTTTAAACGCGCTTTTTCGGTGTTGGGTTCGGGGTCAAAACCACCGTGGATAATACCGCTGTTGGCTTTAGATGCACCGCACGCCACATCGTTCTCTTTTTCCAAAAGACAAACCGACAGGTTATATCTGGTGAGTTCCCTTGCGGTCAGCGCGCCGATAACGCCTGCACCGACAATAATGACATCATATTTCATACGTACCACAACGCTTCCTTTCCCGTAGACACTACCACCGCGCCGTTTATCAGCGCCGTGGTTAAACAAAAAGATGCAAAAGTACGCAGTTAGCCACGGACTTTTGCATCTCCTAATCTCTGGTACAATTATAAACCCGTTTTTCACGGTTTGTCAAGGGATAGTTCGTATGCTATTTCGCGCATATTGGCAGGGTCGATTTTGGTTATTTTACGGTCATAGCTGAACAGACCGTTGGTTTCGTCTTCTACGTCGGACACCTGGGTGAGCACCGCGGCACACAGCCCCTTTTGTACGGCAGGCACCACTTCTTTGCGATACAGGTGTATCAGCGCCGTTTCGAAAGCGGCGCGGTCGGCGAAAAAGCGGTAGCCGTAGGTGTCGTGGGTATTAAAAACGTGTCCTTGCGGTTTGTAGGAATAGCCGCCAAACTCGGACAGCACCACGGGCTTTGGCGACGGCTTAAAACGAAACGGTTTAAAATAGACATGCTCGCTTTCCACGTCGCTGGTCGCACCTTTAAACCACCCCGATGCGGTGTCGATGAAACGGGTGGCATCTAACGCTTTTAAGCGGTGATACGCTTGTTCGCTGTCAAACTGTCCCCACCCCTCATTGAAAATCGTCCAGTAGACGATAGACGGGTGTTCTCCTAACAGAGAAACGGTGTTTTCCATATACGCAAGGAACTGTTTGCGCGTTTCTTTGTCACGGTGACGCCATTTATCGGGCAGGCACTTGGCAAAAGCGGTGGGGAATGCGGTATCCAACAGAAAATTGTATTTCCCGTTGTTGACCATATCCTGAAACACCGCGATACCTAAGCGGTCGCACGCGTAATAAAACAGTTGCGGCTCTATCTTGATGTGTTTGCGCACCATATTAAAGCCCATATTTTTGAGTTTTAACAGTTCTTCTTCAAAACACGCAGGGTCAGCGGGGGTATACAAACCGTCACTCCAATATCCTTGGTCCAACAAGCCGTGGAAAAAGTACGGCTTGCCGTTTAAGCAAAGGCGTGGAATACCGTTAACGGTTTGAACTTCTAACCTGCGCACCGCAAAATACGATGTGACCGCATCGGTGTCTGTTTGCACCGTATAGGTGTACAAATACGGGTCTTCGGGACTCCACAACCGCGGCGCGTCCAGCAGGCAGGTTGCCTGCCCGTTTGTGAGCGGTACAGATAACGCGCCCGTAGGGGTGTTGACTGTTACCGTGCCGTTTTGTACACCGCTTGCCTGTATCGTGACCGCGTTGCCGTTGACAACGGTGTTAAGCGCGGTGATATGTTGCGCGGGTACACTTTCTATCCACACCGTCTGCCAGATGCCGAAAACGGGCGTATACCACATACCGCCGCGTTTCACGCGGTTTTTACCGTACGGCAGTTTGGTGTCTAATGGGTTATGGGTGCGTACAAGCACGGTATTTTCCGCTTGCAACGTATCGGTGATATCCAAAGAAAACGGCAGATAACCGCCCGTGTGTTCTCCGACAAACACGCCGTTTACCCACACGGCACAATACTGTTCCACCGCGCCGAAATGCAGTAAAACGCGGTCTTTTTGAAAGTTGTCAGGCAGAGAAAAAGTGCGTTTATAAAACAAATATTGCGTGGTTTCTATCGTACGGCAAATGCCGGACAGTAAACTTTGGGGACAAAACGGTACCACGATATTTTCCGTAAAAGCGGCAGGCGGGGTGTCGGTATCACACACCGCGAACTGCCAACTGCCGTTAAGACAGAAAAATGAGTCGCGTTGCAACAGCGGACGGGGATATACCGTCCACGGCACTTCTTTTAAGTTTTCGCCCGCTTTTGTAAACAGATATGTGTACATACGGCACCCCCTTAGAACGAAATCCTATTTGTAAAAAACAGTATACCACAACCTTGACATTTATACAAGTCGGGAGTACTATTTTAGCAAAGGGGCTGGTATATATGGTGACGTTAAAAAATGAGCGTGTCACGTTGGAAATAGAAAAACGCGGCGCCCAGATTTGCAAAATGACGGTGAACGGCAAAGACGTGTTGTGGTCGGGTGACCCTGCGTGGTGGGCGGGTATTGCGCCCGTGTTGTTCCCGATTTGCGGCGGTGTACGGGATGATACCTATACGTTTGACGGTAACACCTACGCAATGCCCAAGCACGGATATGCACGGTTTCGGGATTTTACGGTGGAACGGCAAGCGGAACAGACGGTAACCTTTTTGCATACATCGGATGCGGAAACGAAAGCGATGTATCCGTTTGACTATGAACTGAGAATTACCTACACCTTGCAAGACGCGGGTGTGGCGATTACCTACGACGTTACAAACACATCGGACGGTGAGATGCTATTTTCTATCGGCTCGCACGAAGGGTACGCGTGTCCTGCAGGGATAGAAAATTACGATATTGTGTTTGAAACACCGCAAACGTTGCGGTCTCACTTGGTGGAAGGGTCGCTGTTATCGCGCGAAACGGTTACCGTTTTGGAAAACGGGACCGTATTGCCGTTGAAAGAAAGTTATTTTGCGGTAGATGCGTTGGTATTCAAAAATATCGGTTTCGACAGTTGTGTGTTGCGCAACCGCCAAGACGGCAAAGAGATACACGTGTCTTTTCCCGATTGCAAGTATCTGTTGCTGTGGCAAAAGCAGGGCGCACCGTACATCTGTATTGAGCCGTGGTGCGGTATCCCGTCGTTTGTGGACGAGAAGCAGGATCTGCGCGTAAAAGAAGGGCTTATCGCCTTGCCTGCAGGGGAAACCGCAACCAGAACACACACCATTTCTGTAAAAGGGTGAAACAAATGAAAATCGTATCATTTAACGTTCGCTGTGTGTATGACACGGTAGACAACGAAAACAATTTTATATACCGCAAAGACGGAATGATTCGAAAAATTCACGCAGAGAAACCCGACGTTATGGGGTTTCAGGAAGTAACCCCTGCAATAGCCGCCGATTTGAAAGCGGCGCTGACCGACTACACGTTTGTGTACCACGGGCGGGATGCGCAGTACGGCGGAGAAGGGTTGGCGTTAGCACTGTGTAACGAAACGGTGTCCTTGTGGACCGTTGATTGCTTTTGGCTGAGCGAAACACCGTATGTGGCAGGGTCGCGGTACGCAGAACAGAGCGATTGCCCCCGCATCAGTCAAACGGCGGTGTTGCGCCACCGTGACGGCACGATGTTGCGGGTGTCTAATAATCATTTAGACCACGTCGGCGAAGCGGCACGGGTGTTGGGTATACGCCAGGTGTTGGCCTACTTGGTAGCAGAGCAGGAGAAGCGGCGTTTGCCCACCTATATACTCGGCGATTTTAACGCGGCCCCTGACAGCGAAACGGTGCAATTGTGTAAAACATTTGCCCCGTTACCGCTTTTGGATATGAGCGAACAAAGCGGCGGCACGTTTCACGATTTCGGCAGAAGAACACCGGTGAAAATCGACTATATTTTCACAACCGAGACGGCACCGTACACGTTTGAAAAGTGGACGGATTGTGAAAACGGGGTATATTTGTCCGACCATTATCCGATATGTGTTGAGATATAAAAAAGACACCATCGTACGGGAGTTGCGGTAAGGGATTTGATGAAACTTGCGGCTGCACTTGGCCCCCTTGCCTAAAGGGGGGCTGGATTTCGCCGTAGGCGAAAGCCTGGGGGATATATCCCTCCACCACCGCTTGCGCGGCGGTCCCCCTCCCTTTAGGCAAGGGAGGCAGGAAAAATACCCACAAAAACAAGAGAAGACACACAACTTTTGTGTGTCTTCTCTTTTTTTATCCCTATGACCACCCGCCTTACGGCAGGTTGTTTTTTTATTATAATTTCGAATAGCCGTAACTGTTTACCAAGGCATCGACGGGGACTTTCGCTTTGCACAGCGGACATTCCGACGACGGATGGGACGCGTAATCGGGCAGGTCGGACAGTTCAAAGGTCGCGTGTACGGGATACCCGCCGATCTCTTTCACCGACGCGAAGATAGCCGCCACACCCGAAACGTGACCGCCGTAATAGTTGATAGCTTCTATCGCCGCCTGCGCGGTATAACCGGTGGTAACCGAAGCTGCCAAGATCAACACGTGTTTACCCGCAATCATAGGTATTAAGTTATCGCGGAACAACAACTGGCTACCCGTGGTATGTTCGGGAGTCACCACGTAAATGGTGCGGTGCGCATTCAAATTGACAAAACCGCCGTCGGTCAATTCTTTCGCAAGGCAAGTACCGATCACTTCGGTGCCGTCCAGACACAAGATCGTGTCCACAACGGTGTTTGCCTGGTAGTAGGAAACCAATTCTTCCGCCACCGCTTTGGCTTCGGACAGACGGGTTTTCTGGGTGGTCACGTCAATATAATAGTTGATATGGCTGTGGCTGGTCGCAAAGTGCCCCTTGGACAAGCGCAAAAACAGATTCTGTCTTTTGGATTGCAATTTGAAGTTGGTTACGGTAGGCATACATTTTACCCCTTTTTCTTTTATTGTATACTATCGCAAGGGAAATTACAAGAAAAATTTATGCAGAACTTCGCGACTTTTAAAATCCTGACGGCGCAAATATTGCATTCTCGGAAATCGTATTCTCCGCCACAGTTGCGCTACTCGATTTCTACCTTTTTGAAAGACAGGGTATCCATAACCGCCTTAGCGCAATCACAATACGTGCTAATATGCAAACT
This sequence comes from Acutalibacteraceae bacterium, assembly GCA_045543675.1. Classification (GTDB taxonomy): domain Bacteria; phylum Bacillota; class Clostridia; order Oscillospirales; family Acutalibacteraceae; genus URNF01. Next base: position 4,091 of record JAZPXM010000134.1, on the reverse strand, counting down.
TATCGCATACCCATACGCTTGGGTAATACAAAATCTACCGTTCCGATACCCCGTATCATACGGGACCATTTCCAACCCGCTCGCCGTGGTATACTTCTCTCCTTGCAACCATGTCGTGTTGTAATCTGTGATAGAGTTTTTATCGTGCCGTATTATTATATCAATAGTTCCGTCGCCGTTACAGTTTTCGCAATCGTCTTCCAAAACCACTAAAAACTCCGAGTATCCACGGGGATCTAAATGGTACTGGGGTAGCAAATTTGCATTAGTAGACGGCCACAAATAAAATTTATCAACCAGGAACATAGGCATATCCGCGATTAGTCCGCTGTCAATCATAAATACATCTTCTAAATCTTTTTGGCTGTGCAGCCCGCGAATGATTTTTTCGTATGCGCTTTTCGTTTTATACCAGCGTCTGCCTTGATTATACGGATTTACAGTTGTGTTGATTGTTTGTAATGTGCTGTCAGCGATTGTATCAACGTTTGTTTTTGTACTTGTATGCGCAGTTGTCCCAAGAGCTGTTTTCGTGCTTGCAGACGTAGTTGTCCCAACGGTTTTCTGTACCGTGGCGGCTTCATTATCCATAGACGGTACCGTCTCCACCGTTTTGCACCCGCAAAGCAACAAAAGGCACGCTAAACACCCCGCCAACCATTTCCGTTTCACACAATCGCCCCCTTTTTGCTTACAGCTTATCAATCAATCGTACGGCGCGCTTGGGGTTACCCCACATTGAAAAGGCCTGCCAAAACTCAACGCCGTCGGTAGAACGCGGCCCGTAATAATTCGCGCACGGTTCATTTTCTCCATACAATGCATTGTCTGCGGGAGTCTTTTCCCCTGCCAATACAAACGCCAATTCTGTATACGGATGTTGTTGCCGCAAACCGAAACAGCGCGGGACAGTCTGCGTTTCATCATAATACGCACGGATAATGATAAAATTCTGCCATACGTATGCTTCTTCTTTGCTTTCACATACTGCTAACCACAAGGATGCGCGATAGGAATCCTGCACCACATCCTTTTTACCAAACCAGACGGCAGGCAGTTGATACGCATACGTTGCACCCGCCCGTTTTAACGAACGGTAAACGGTGTGAAAAGCGGCGTCTTGCGGCGTTAAGCTGACCGTTACGTTTTGATCGTAGCGGTAAATTTCCATCCGCGCGGGCTCTTTATGCATAGGCGAGCGCGCTATCGGCACAAAGAACAGCAGTAACACCGTTGCCACAAGGAGACACAGTAATTTTACACCGTGCAAGCGCAAAAAAACAACTATTCTTCTCATTGTCATTCTCCGTTTCTAATAAAAGACGTTTGAAAAATTTGTTATGAGACAGGGGACTGAGACAGGGGACGGTTCTGTGTCCTGACAAGCACGAAGAAATGTACCCCGTTTGCGGGCAGTCGAGACGCCTGCCCCTACGATACCATTCTTTGCGTGTTCGTAGGGGCAACCATCGTGTCCGCCACGCTTTACGTCGGGATTTCTACTTTTTCGAAGGTTAGTTTTTTCACGGTACTCTCCTTGCGTGTGCAAAAACAACATCATTCCAACGCATAAAAGTGAAGTGCGATTTTGGAGCACGCCCTTCCTGCTTCTTCCAGATATGTCATATATTCTTGTTTCATCTGCTCGTACGGCAGTTGTTGCGTGCTTATCTTTTCCTTGAACGCAATCAGGTGTTCAATACAACGATTCAATTGCCAAAGGTCAATGTTTCGGTTTTCTGCATACTCTTCACCAAACTTTTTACAGAAGTACAGTTCGTCTTCCAAGCGGAATAAAAGACGATCCAATTGTATTGCAAGGTATTCTTCCGCTGTGGGATCAGGTTCTAATTCACATAATCTCGAAAAAAGGCCCATCAAATAGTCATAATGTTCTTCATATTCCGCATCAGCCATTTCCTTGGAGCGTATATTGTTTACATAATCTGTATATTCCTTGATCAAAGCATTCTTCTCAGTAATACGGGCAATCTCGTCAGGGTCATCCGTGCTTTCAACTGTTTCATCTTTAAAGTTGTCTAAATAACCCCACAAATGCTCCATACGCTCTTCTTGATGTCTCTCGGTGGCTGCCTTTGCTTCAGCATCAGACCAACGTTCCGGTTGTCTGCTTGCATAAGCAAGTACACCAACCAAAAGCAACAAAAGGCAGACTAAACATCCCGCCAACCATTTCCGTTTCACACAATCGCCCCCTTTCGTTGTGATGCTTGCGGGACGGCACGTAACACCGCCCCGCCACGGTTACGCTACTTGATTTCTACCTTTTCGAATCGAAGCTCTTTGACATACTTCTCCAAACAATCTTCTTCCGTATCGCAGTTTGCGTCGGTCGATACGGCAATTAAATACCCCTCATCTGTCCAATGGTAATATGTTCTCCAAGGCGCATCTGCCCACTCATCATATTTTTCTTTGACACTTTCAACGACCGTAAAACGTGTGCCGTCTGCTGTCAGAAAATCCGTATCTAAAACCGCGGTGTTTTCCCCATAACTTTTAAACTCCGTTTTGCGGTGCAAAATATCAATCGACATATAGCACGGTTCGTGAGATTTGTGTGTATAGCATGTTTCATTTACTTCGCACCGAAAGGATGTAATACCTCTTGTCACAAATTCGACTTTCGTACAACGGATATTCTTGCTTAGTTGCGGCAACACGAAAAACCTATCTTTCAAAAGCATAGTCATATTTTCTTCGCTTACTGACTTTCCCAAAAAGATAGAAGAAAGGTCTTGTACGCTGTGTACCTTGCTGACGGTTTTACGGTATTCGTCCAATGAAAGATAGGGAATCCGTACGAAGGTTGGATCTCGGTGGGTTTTTGGAGTACTTCTGGTTGTATTATGTGTTGTAGTTTTGACATTCGCGCTTGCAGACGTTATCGGCTCTACTGCCCTGCACCCGCAAAGCAACAAAAGGCACGCTAAACACCCTGCTATCCATTTCCGTTTCACACAATCGCCCCCTTTGGCTGTGATGTTCGCGGGACGGCACGTAACACCGCCCCGCCACGGTTGCGCTACTTGATTTCTACTTTTTCAAAAGAAATTTCATTGATAAACCTTTTCATATTTTCACTATAACTGCCTTTTACTAAAATGTAGTATCCGTCTATCTCAAAAACATGGTTAAGCAGTCCGTATTGCGTAACCGCAAATCCCGCATCCGTCACCCAAGTCTCGACAACCACATTGTCTTTGGCGTTGGGAAACGGTGTTTCCTGTTCGTAATGATATATCCACATATTTTTAAAAGTCTTCGTGTTAAATTCGTCGGGCAAGTAAAAAGAAACATTCGTGACACCCTCAGGTGCAAAGAAAATATGAACATCGCTTGCTATATCGGGGAGATGGGGAACAACAAAGAATTTACTTTCCAATAACATATGCATATCTTCTTTGAACTCTTTCGGAAATGCTCCGTCGTACGCAAACAACTTTTGCAAATTCTCCAAAGAATTCGCCGTTTTCAATGCTTTTTGGAAAGCTTGCATATCGGTAAATTCTATTTGCTGTGGTGCAGGCGGTGCACAAATAATCCGCGTCTGTGTAGTAGTCGCTTTTACTTTTGTTGTCAATAACGGCGGCTGTGTGACAGGGGCAATGGTTTGCGCTGTGGTTGTAGTATCCGTCTTCTGTGTTGTAGTTTTGACATCTGCGCTTGCAGACGTTATCGGCTCTACTGCCCTGCACCCGCAAAGCAACAAAAGGCACGCTAAACACCCCGCCAACCATTTCCGTTTCACACAATCACCCCTTTCGTGTCTTTCTCTACGTATATTTTACCAAACACACGATTAGTTGTCAACGAAACCGATAGTTTTGCTGTTTAGTTTTCCACTTTCTCGTATATTTTTGTTGAAAGTGACGATTTTACGGATGCCGAATTAACGTAAAAAAAACAGACCTTTTCGTTTTGAAAAGTGAAGTAGTCAATAGTTAGTAGACACAAAAAAGGAAAGAATTAAGTTGCCAGTTCAAGCCTGTATTGGACTGGCGGTTTTCTTTTAAGTTTTCGAACAGGACGTATGTAATTGAAGTAGTAAACGGTATCAGCAACGGTTT
>JAZPXM010000133.1:0-2264 GCA_045543675.1 Acutalibacteraceae bacterium | reverse complement strand
TATCTTAATTAAAAGTAAGTCACAGTAGCATTTATCACATTGAACACTTTTAAAATCTTTTCTGTATCTTCCAGGTTGTCCACAACTGCAAGTGTTCGGCTTCGGTTCATAGTTGTGTATACACGTTTTACAATTCCCGCTCAAAAATTTTCACACCGCCCTTTACGTGTACGTCGTCCGGGCGCAAAGTCCCGTCTTTGATGTGTTGCTCTATCGTTCGTTTGTCCGTGTACGTTTCGTCAAGTTCAACGGGTAACTTCCCGCCCCGATTGACGACTTCCGTAATTTCGACGGTATAGGTTAGCGTGTACTCTTTCATGGTTTAACCCCCTTCAAATAAACTTTCTTGTCCTTCTATAAAGTCGTCGGGTTTCTTATTCTCCCCGCCGTATAGCCACCACTCGAAACAGTCCGCGCCGTCTTCCCATCTGTAGGTTTTCCCGTCGGCTTTTCCCTTCTGTATCATGCGGTCAAACGCTTTAATATAGTTTTGTTTGTATTGCGGAAAGTCGCGAAATTCAATTTCGCGCTCTTTGGCGGAAGCGAACGGGCAACCAACGCAACCAACGCGTTTATAGCCCTTGCTATATAACGGGTTCATGTTTACGTTGTATTCTTCGATGTAGCCCCACACATCGCGATCTTGCCAATAAACAATGGGATTACAAATTATGTCGTTATTCTCTTTTGCGGAAGCGATAATTTTACAATCGAACGCTTCCCCGTAGTCGTGGGAAATATCGTAGTTTTCCATTACGTGTTCGAAGTCGTACCGTATCGCGTCCGCAATTCGAGCTCCTCGGAGCTCGAATTCTTTTCGCATTGCCCGTTTTGAACTCTCAGCGCGTCGAACGCCTAAACAAACTAAGCGGTTCGGCGTGGAGGTTTCTTTGAAAACAGAACAACAATATCTTGCTAACCTTGTCGGCGGAAGCTTCTTTATTTCAATTAAGCGCCACATTGTAATGGGTTCGCCTTTATACGTTGCTTTCTTAATTGTTGCTTGTACGCCCTGTTCTTCCAGTTCGCGGAAAACCTTTTTAACGTGCTGTACTGTCGGCGGCGCGTCAACGGTCGTTAATCCATGTTGCACTTCGAACGGAACGTTCGCACGCTTGACAAGGTCTAAAAGAACATCGCTATCTTTACCGCCCGAATAACAAACCAATAACGGCTTTTTGTAGTATTCTTCCGACATTTTGGCGGCTAATTGGATAACTTCGATTGACCGCTTTATTTTGCCGTCTAACGTCTGATACTCGAACAAGCTTAGTTGTTCTGTCATTTGACCGCCCCCAAAATGTCGCTAAAGTCTTCTTGTATCGTAAGCAAGTCAACGCCCATTATTCGCGCGTCCCTTGTGAACTCTTGTTCAATGTCTTCGACCGCGTACATATAAGCAAGGTCTGAAAAGTGCGTGTCCCTTGCCTGTTCCAGTTCCTTCTTTGCTTTCCGTTTCAATCGGTAATACTGGAAACTAAAAACCCCGCTTGCGTTCTTCCGCTTGTCTACCGTGTCTAAAGCAAGCCACGACACGAAACACACAAGGCCGATACAAGCCGACACAACGGAAGCAATACCAAAGTTGACGGCAACGCCCCCGCGTTCCGTGACGGCTACCGAAAACAAGATAAGCCACACGGCGACGAACAAACCGCCGGAAAGCAAAAGCGCGTTCTTTCTGTCGTTCAATCCAATTCCCCCCTGCGTTCGTAAACATAAGTTGCGAATTTTTCTGCGGCGATTTTCCGGGCGTGTTCGTCGTCTTCTGCTAACACGTCAACAAATAACTGTTTGCGATGGAACGCTTTAACAACTTTACCGTCCGCGCCCGCGCCGTAACCGTCAAGCTGTCTAACTTCAACTTGCCCGAACATTCCGTTTTCTAGCGTGCACTTGCACCAATACCAAAAATAACCCCGTTTTGCTTCTTCGAAAAACTCATCGAGTTCATATTCTTCTATTACCGCTTCGTCGTAACTGTCCGTGTACTTTTCGGCTAATAGTTCGGCGTGTTCTTTGTCAAGTGACGCGGCGCAAATGTGATAGTCCGAATAAGTGCCGGACGTTACAATGTAAACTTTGCTCATTCTTTCGCCCCTTCCCATTTTTCGCAACTATCGTATCCGTGGAACAAACAACAAGTAACGTATTCGCAATTACCATAAGGCGGGTCGCTTGCGCTCCAATGCAAACAGTTCTTGCAATATTTGTTGCTCATACCGAAAGTCTTTCTGATTTCGTCAGAAAATTCTTCGATATAT
>JAZPXM010000132.1:0-5998 GCA_045543675.1 Acutalibacteraceae bacterium | reverse complement strand
TACCATCGTTAAAATACTCGTTTAAGGCGGGTTTGAAACTATCAGTTCACCCTACGCAACAGTCGTATGATAACAGATTTGAATGAAAAAATCAAGCCTTTTTTCACAAAATTTATCATTATTTTCTCTTTTATGCTTCTGATAACTCTTTTGCACGTTTATAAGACGCTTTTACCGCATTCTCTACTATGCGATAAAAGTCCGCATCTTCCAAAGTATGGACACCTTCTATGGTACTGCCTGCAGGACTGCACACTGCCTGTTTTAATTCTTCGGGCTGTTTTTCTGACTGTTGCGCCAAATGCGCTGCCCCCAATAACGTCTGAATTGCCAAACGTTGTGCACAATCTTTTGGTAAACCGCTTTCCATACCGCCACGGGTTAACGCATCTATAAACATATACACAAAAGCAGGGCCGCATCCGGAAACCGCGCACGCCGCATCCATATAGTCTTCTGGAATTTCCAATAAAATACCTGCTTTAGACAGCATCGTTTTGAAAAAAGCCGTCTGCTCCGCTGTTACGCGCGTATTGGGTGTATAAACAATCATACCTTCCCCTACCGCTACAGGCGTATTCGGCATGATGCGGATCAGCGGATGATTGCCACCCGACAGCGTTTCCACACGTGAAAGCGGTATCCCTGCCGCCATAGAAATCAGCGTAGCATTCGGATTTTTCGAAAGCGCTTCTCCGACTTCTTCAAACAACGCGGACAACATTTGCGGTTTTACACCAAGAAAAATATAATCGCAGGTCGCGGCAACCGTTAGAGTATCGGAAACTGTTGCACCTGTTTCTTCAGATACTGCCTGCATTTTCTCCGGAAAAGTATCCGCAAGATATACCGTTTCGGGTGATACCGTCTTGCAAACAGCTGACGCTAACGCGCCGCCCATATTGCCGACACCGATAAATCCGATTTTTTGCATACCGTTCTCCTTTCAGCGGATATGGCCATTACCAAGAATAACGTATTTATAGGTGGTAAGTTCTTTCAAGCCCATAGGACCGCGTGCGTGCAATTTCTGAGTTGAAATACCCATTTCACACCCAAGGCCGAATTCGCCGCCAGCAGTAAAACGTGTAGACGCATTGACATACACAGCGGCACTATCCACCTGTGCCGTAAACATAGAAACAGCAACATCGTCGCAAGAAACGATAGCTTCACTATGCCCGGTGGAGTGTTCACGAATGTGTGCTACTGCTTCTTCCGTATTTTTTACTACTTTTATTGCTAAAACGTAATCCAAAAACTCTGTGTCAAAATCTGTTTCACCGGCAGGTGTACCGTCAATAATCTGCAACGCTTGCGTATCCAAACGTAACGCTACGGGTGTTTTTCCATCCGCTTGGCGGTCATCAACCAAGCGCTTTTGCAACAACGGCAGAAACTGCGATGCAATTTCCGCATCCACCAAGCACACTTCCGCGGCGTTACACACCGACGGGCGACTTGTTTTTGCATTTTCCACAATGTCAAGTGCCATCTGTATATCCGCAGTTTTTTGTACGTAGATGTGGCAAATACCGGTTCCTGTTTGGATACACGGTACAGTAGCGTTTTCTACACATGCACGGATAAGACCCGCTCCACCGCGCGGAATCAGCATATCAATATACCCGTTTGCTTTCATCATTTCATTCGCGCTTGCGCGGGTAGTATCCTGTATCAATTGCACCATTGTCGCAGGCAATCCGCAGGTTACAAGACCTTGTTGTAACGCTGTTACAATCGCGTTCGCCGAATGAAACGCTTCCTTGCCGCCACGCAGCACACAAACGTTACCGCTTTTCACCGCTAACGCCGCCGCATCTGCCGTCACATTGGGACGGCTTTCGTAAATAATACCGATAACACCGATAGGCACAGCTTGTTTTTGAATCACCAAGCCATCGGCACGGGTAGTAGTTTCTAAAATTGCACCCGTTGGGTCGGGCAAAGCCGCCACTGCACGAATACCGTCTGCCATCGCAGTAATACGTTCTTTGGAGAGCGCCAAGCGATCCAGCATCACTTCCGATATACTACCGCGTGCCGCCTTTATATCCGCCGCATTGGCTTCTAAGATGGCATCTGTTTGCGCAATTAACGCATCTGCCATAGCACACAATGCCGCGTCTTTTTGTGCAGTTGTCAACGTGGCTGTTTGCGGCAATGTCTGTTTTGCCGTTTTTAAAATCTGTTGTGTCGTCATCTTATTACCTCTTTGCGAGAAATCTGGTGCCGCAGGGCGTACCGTCTACAATGGCATACAGTACATCGGGGTCACTACCGTTAGCTATCACCATATCACAGCCGTTTTGCATACACAATTCCGCCGCACGCAGTTTTGTAACCATACCGCCTGTACCGAGTGCACTGCCTTTCCCTTCCGCCAACGCCATGATTTCAGACGTTAATTCTTCTACTTTCGGGATAAGTATTGCATTAGTTGTCGTGCGCGGATCAGCGGTATACAAGCCATCAATGTCACTCAGCAGAACAAGTAAATCCGCTTTGATACTGGTTGCCACAATTGCACCTAACGTATCGTTATCACCGATAACAATCTCATCCGTCGAAACGGTGTCATTTTCGTTAACGATCGGTAAAACACCAAGTTCTAATAAGCGATACAGTGTATTTTGAAAGTGGGTATGACGGGTGTCATCATTAACGTCTGCGCCGGTCAACAAAATCTGTGCCACCGTATGGTTATATTCAGAAAACAGTTTATCGTACGTATACATCAATTCGCATTGTCCTACTGCTGCCGCCGCCTGTTTTGTAGGCATATCGGTGGGACGTTCCCGTAGATTAAGTTTACCAATACCCATACCAATAGCACCGGACGATACTAAAACAATTTCGTTGCCGGCGTTTTTCAGGTCTGCCAACACTTTACAAAGCGCTTCTACCGTACGGATATTGAGATGTCCCGTAGCATGTGCCAAGGTGGAAGTGCCGACTTTTACAACAATACGCATACTAATGCCCCCTTAAATCCCGTTCATAATATCATAAAAAAACACATTATGCAACCAAAAGGATTGACTTTTAGCAAGATATTACCTAAAATATCTCTTATATTAACAAAAAGGAAGATCATATGAAAAAACAACATATCGCCCTGCTACCGTTGATCGGCGCTATGGGCATCTTCGGCACTATCGGTATTTTTGTACGATACATACCGCTCCCGTCAGGATTTATCGCGCTTTCCCGCGGTATAATAGGTGCTGTATTTCTTCTGCTCGTAATGTTGGTAACCCGTAAAGGCGTCAACAAAGAAGCCATACGCAAAAATCTGCCTTTGCTTTTGATTTCGGGCGGATGCATCGGATTAAACTGGGTGCTTTTATTCGAATCCTACCGTTTTACAACCGTTGCTACCGCTACCCTATGTTACTATATGGCACCATTGTTTGTGGTGATGGCTTCGCCTCTCTTGCTCAAGGAAAAACTCACCTTCAAAAAGACGATGTGCGTTTTGGTGGCTTTAGTTGGTATGGTGTTCGTATCAGGTGTGTTACAAACAGGCATTCACTCTTTCGCAGAATTACGCGGCATTTTATTGGGTCTCGGCGCCGCCCTTTTATACGCAAGTGTCGTATTGATGAACACCAAAATCAAAAATATCGGTGCATACGATAAGACGGTTGTGCAATTGGCCGCTGCCGCCACTGTGATGATTCCCTATTGTTTATTAGCAGAACGCGGTACGTCCTTTGCCATCTCGCCTACCGCATGGATTTTATTGATCGTCGTCGGCGTTGTACATACGGGTATTGCTTATGCCCTGTATTTCGGTGCGATGCAATCCATTCCTGCGCAAACCACCGCTATTTTCAGTTACACCGATCCAATTATCGCAGTAATTTTATCCGCTACCGTTCTAAAAGAACCGTTTACGGTGTACACCGCCGTCGGCGCCGTATTGGTATTGGGCGCGGCTTTAATCAGCGAGTTACCCGAAAAGAGAAAATAAAAAAGACCCCGTGGGGTCTTTTTTATATGTCCAGAAGTTCCGAAAAATCGGTTATGTAATAGTCGGCAACAGCTTTGATATCATCCGTATATTCGGCAGACGATGCATCGTATACACCGCACACCCGCATACCGGCTTCTTTTGCCGTCTTATCGGCATTATAGTTGTCATCTAAGAACAAAACGTCCGCAACGTCAACACCGATTTTCTGCGCAACCAAGCGGTAAATTTCGGGGTCGGCTTTGGTGGTTTTAAAATCTTCGCAAGACCACACATTATCGAATACATCGTAAATGCCTAACCGCTTTAAACATGGATCCAACGAATCGTGCGGGCTGGCAGTCAAAACGTGTAAACCCGCGCCGCGTTGCTTTAATTCTTTCAAAACGGCAATTACATTATTCTTGGCAGGGACATCGTTGGTATATGCATCTACGGCATACCGCAACATCAGCGCAATCAATTCTTCTTCCGTGCCTTGCATACCCATATTGATAAAATACTTAGCAGTACCCGTAAATCCTAACGGCGTAATAATCTTAATAATGTCCTCCCCGTAGGTCATATGGTGCTCATCCAAAATGCGTAACATCAAAGCGCCGTACGTCGGCATGGAATCTACCAACGTACCATCAAAATCAAATAAATACTGTCTCATTCTTCTTGCTCCAAACGTCTAAAAGTGGCGGTGAATTTCACCGCCACTTTCTTATTTCTGTCCGTAATAGGCATTTTTGCCGTGTTTTCTTTCGTAGTGTTTATCCAGCACGTACTGCGCAATACTGCTCTCACGGTTCAGCATCAAGGTTTTAATCGCCATATGTGCCACATTTTCCATCACAACTGCGTTATAAACAGAACCTGCGGCATCTTTACCCCACGTAAACGGGCCGTGATTTTTCACCACAATACCGGGAATCGCCATAACATCATATCCGCGTTCTTTCACCGTTTCTATAATCACCGCGCCCGTATTCGCTTCGTATGCCTCCTTTACTTCCGCTTCGGTCAACTCGCGTGTGCACGGAATGTCGCCCCAAAAGTAATCGGCATGGGTAGTACCGAGTGCAGGAATATCCAAACCCGCCTGCGCAAAAGAAACCGCGTTTATAGAATGGGTATGGGTAATACCGCCCATATCGGGAAATGCTTTGTACAATTCCAAATGGGTCGGGGTATCGGAAGACGGTCTCCACTTACCTTCCACGACTTCACCGGTATACAAGTCCACAACCACCATATCTTCGGGTTGCATATTATCATAATCTACGCCGGAGGGTTTAATAACCACTAAACCTTTTTCACGGTCAATGCCGCTGACGTTACCCCAGGTGTAAATGACAACACCTTTACTGACAAGATCGAGGTTTGCAGCACAAACTTCCGCTTTCAACTGTTCTAACATACAAGAACCTCCTTAGCGATTGCCGTACATCTGCTCGTAATAGTTCTGGTACTCACCCGAAATAATGGTTTCCCACCACTCACGGTTGTCCAAATACCACTGAATAGTCTTTTTGATGCCGTCGGCAAACATCGTTTCGGGCAACCAACCCAATTCATTATGAATTTTGGTCGGGTCGATAGCGTAACGCATATCGTGACCTTTTCGGTCGGTAACGTAGGTAATCAAATCTTCAGATTTGCCGAGTTCTTTACAGATGATCTTAACGATATCGATATTCTTCATTTCGTTATGGCCGCCAATGTTATATACTTCACCCACACGGCCTTTATGAATAATGAGATCGATTGCTTTACAATGGTCTTCTACGTACAACCAATCGCGTACGTTAAGACCTTCGCCATACACGGGCAACGGTTTATCATTCAGCGCATTGGCGATCATCAGCGGAATCAATTTTTCCGGGAAATGATATGGTCCGTAGTTGTTGCTGCATCGGCTGATGGTCACAGGCAGGCCATAAGTACGGTGATATGCCAGCACCAACAGGTCAGCTGCAGCTTTAGAACTGCTGTATGGGCTCGATGTATGCAGCGGTGTATCCTCGGTAAAGAATA
>JAZPXM010000131.1:0-8654 GCA_045543675.1 Acutalibacteraceae bacterium | reverse complement strand
CCATTCGAAGAAGCTTCAAGAATAATTGTTGATTATATTGAACTTTATTATAATTCAGAAAGACTGCATTCAGGTATTGGTTATTACATTCCAAACCAGTTTTTCACTCTTTTATCTGTCCACTAATCTTGACAAGTTTCGTAGGTCAGATCGGCATCGGTCACAATCACGGCGAAAAAAAGATGCTCGCCGTGAAAAAATTTCCCGAATTATTTGAAGTGATCGGTTACGCTGAGGAAAACGACAGATGGATAGAAAAGCGCGGAGAGCTTGGGGCATATAAAGATTTAACGCGCATGCGTGTTGAGGAGATCATAGAAAAGTCGGACCTGGTGCTTATCGAGAGCGATGTTTGGGATCTGACAAAATACGCGAAGATGTGCGTTGACGCGGGAAAGCATATACATATGGATAAGCCCGCGAGCGGAACGCTTGAGGAATACAAATACGTGCTTGATACGGCAAAGGAAAAGAACTTGGTCGTTCAGCTCGGATATATGTACCGCTACAATCCGGCAGTGCTTAAATGTCTTGAGCATATAAAGAACGGCGACCTTGGCGAGATTTATTCGATAAACGCCGAAATGAGCACTTTTCACGGTCAGAAATATAAAAAGTGGCTTACAAATTTTAACGGCGGAATAATGTATATCCTCGGAAGCCACCTTGTTGACCTTATCGTTTACATTATGGGCGAGCCAAAAAAGATACATTCGTTTTTGAAGCATACGGGACTTGACGGAGTTGATTTCGAGGACAACGACCTCGCCGTTCTTGAATACGATAAGGCGCTTACGCGTGTATTTGTTTCCTCGGTCGAGGTCAACGGTCATGGCAGACGTCAGTTCATGGTATCGGGTAGCAAGGGTACGGTCAATATAGTTCCTATTGAGCCGCCTACCATGACTTATTCGGATACGAGTATTACCGATCAGCCCTACAAGAACGTCAAAGTAGACGTTACCTTTGACGACTACGAATCAAAAGGCCGCTATGACGATATGGTAAACGACCTTTACGCTTATATTATGGGTACAAAGGAAAATCCGTTTACTTATGAACATGAGTATCTCGTTCAAAAGGTACTGTCGGAGATAGTCGGAGGAGTGCGATTCAATGGCAAAAATATTGATTAAAAACGGTCGTGTGTGGGACGGAGAGGGATTCTTTTATGCCGATGTTCTCACAGACGGTGACAGAATAGTTAAAATAGAGTCCGATATTTCTGAAAAATCCGCGTTTGTTTATGATGCTTCGGGAAAGACCGTTTCCACAGGGCTTGTTGACGCGCATACGCATATGAGAGGTATTTCTACAGATAAATTCGGTACACAAGCCGAAATGAGCTGTTTTCCGTTCGGTGTCACGGCGGCGGCAGATGCTTCGGGAGAAAAAGGGGATAAGGCTCTGCTTGATTCTTTTATGTTAAAAAATGTTGTTTTTGCGAAGGCGAGATTTCAAAACAATCATGCCGATCTTGCGAAAACAAAGGAAAGACTGTCTCTTTTCGGAGAAAAAGCGGTAGGTATTAAAGTATATTTTGATACGAATATGTCCGATATTACAAGCGTCGCTCCTCTTTCGGAGGTCTGTGAGTTTGCGCACGCAAGGGCTCTGCGCGTAATGGCGCATTGCGCAAATTCTCCTGTCAAAATGGCAGAGATGCTTGAAACGCTTGGAAAGGGAGATATCCTTACACACGCCTTTCACGGCGAAAAAAATACTGCCGCCGAGGATAATTTTGAGAGCATGAGAGAAGCGCAAAAGCGCGGCGTTATCATTGACGTCGGCTTTGCGGGTAACGTTCACACCGATTTTGCGATACTTGAAAAAGCACTCACGAGTGGCATTATTCCCGACGTGATAAGCACAGACATAACAAAGTTTAGCGCATATAAGCGCGGCGGACGTTATGGCATGACTATGTGTATGAGCATGGCAAAATATATGGGAATGAGCGAGACGGATATTTTTAGGGCGGTCACCTCAAATCCCGCGAAAGCACTCGGTAAGAGTGATGAGTGGGGATATCTGCAGATAGGACGTATTGCGGACATTGCGGTGCTTGACTATACGGACGAGAGCTTTGACTTGACCGATAAAGCGGGAAATCATATTGAAAGCCAAAAAGGATACCGTTGCGTTTTAACGGTGTCCGACGGACAGATAGTTTACAGAAATTAAAAGGAGAAAAGTTTATGAAAGCAATGCTTGTTGATGAACATAAAAATCTCATTTGGTCGGATGTTGCCGATCCTGTGATAAAAGACGACGAGGTGCTCGTCAAAATCCACGCGGCGGCACTCAACCGTGCCGATCTCTTACAGCGGCAAGGGAAATATCCTTCGCCCGCCGGATGTCCCGAATGGATGGGGCTGGAGATTGCGGGCGTGATTGAAAAAATCGGCAAAGACGTAACCGATTGGAGGGTCGGCGACCGTGTCTGCGCTCTTCTTGGCGGTGGCGGTTATGCCGAATATGTTGCGGTTAAATACGATATGCTGATGCCTGTTCCAAAAGGACTTTCTATGGTCGAAGCGGCTGCTCTCCCCGAGGCGTATGCAACATCCTACTTAAATCTTTTCATCGAAGGACATCTTGAGGCTGGGCAAACCGCTTTTATCCCCGCAGGAGCAAGCGGACTTGCTTCTGTTGCCATTCCTATGGCAAAGGCGTTTGGCGCAAGAGTCATTACATCTGTGTTATCCGATGAGATCGCAGAAAAAATAAAGCACCTCGGTGCTGACGTCATAATCAATTCAACGACACAGTGCGTTGAAGAGATTCTAAAAGCAGAGGAAGAAAACGGAACTCCCGTGGCGGTTTCGATGGATTGTCTGTCAGGAGAAACACTTAGCAAGAGCCTGCCATATATGGCGAGAGGCGGATATTGGATCGTCATTTCTACATTGGCAGGCATTGAGACCACTGTACAGCTTCGCCCGCTTTTGACCAAGGGATTGCACCTTGTGGGCAGCATGCTCCGCAACCGTATACCCGCATTCAAGGCATATATCCTCTCTGAGCTTGTGAAAAATGTATGGCCGAAGATTGAGGACGGAACGATTAAGCCTTCGATTTACAAGGTTCTTCCCATCACCGATGCAGAAGCGGCACATGCTATATTGGAGCGTGGAGAGAACGTGGGCAAGGTGGTTTTGAGCGTGTGCGATGCGTAAGAATAAAACCGTTTGGCTCGCGCGCCTAACAATGCTCCTGTGGGGCGCGCTTTTTCCAATGGTCAAACTTGGATTTTCGGTATATGCGGTCGAAAGCACCGCTGAAAAGAAATTTGCAAATTGTCGCATATGCCGATACGGTAGTTGCCTTTTGGGACGGTGTTTCCAAAGGCACAAAATATGTGATTGACATCTGCCAAAAGCAAGGCAAAAAAATAACCGTTCACTTTTTGTGAACGGTTATTTTTTACGGTATCTCGGTTGCCACTGCGGTGGCGTCACCGCCAATCGCGCAACTCTCGCCGACTTATTTTACAAATTCCTTGGGCGAACACATTTTGTAAGCGCGTTCGTTTACTGTGTAGGTGAGTTTCTTCGCTTCTTCGTCTACTTCTTTGTCAAATTCTTCAAATTTGATACCGAGCAGGATATTTTGACGGTTTTCGGTAAACGCGTTTTCGTATCCTTCACCTTTTTCGGGGTCAAGACGCAGAATAACAGCCGCCGTCAAGGTGCTGCCGCCCGCTTTATAGGTCACCAGTTTTGCTTCGCCTTCTTTAACACTCTTGATAGCGTCGGTAAACTGGGTGTCGTTGGCTGCTTTCACTTCGATGTCCTGACGGGTATCTTTGTCGGTCAGCGTTTCCAGTTTCTTGTCGCTGCTGGTGCTGATGTCGTAGTTATACTGCGCAATAACCTTGTTGAAATCGGTACCTTTATTGTACATATCCAGATATTTTTGCAGATTATCGGTAACCTTTTTCTGCTCATCTTTGGACATTTCCTTGTTATCCGCCGTCATCATTTCTACCGAGATCATTTTATAGCTCAAATAGTTCTCGTCAAAATATTTGCGAATGTCCGCTTCCGGTACGGGGGTGGTACCGTCTTTGTCATAACGGGACATAAACAAGGATATCTCGTTGCGATAATACGCTTCGCACATCTTCTTGTAGTTTTCCATACCCACGCCGTACGACAACAACGTGCTTTCGGAAACAGATTTCAACATTTCTTCTACGTCTTTGGTGGATTCTTCGCTGGGCTTCACACCCGCTTTTTCCATCATATTTTCCAGCGTTTTCTGGCGAATGATGGTGTCCACCGTCATTTTTTTGATGTACTCTTCCAGTTTTACTTTCTGTTCGTTATAGGTATATTCCTGCGCCCATACGTCTACGTTCTGCTGCGCGTAGTAGTACAGACCGCCGTTAACGTATACCCGCTGGAATGCATCCAACATATAGGCGAGATATTCACCCGTAGCATAGTCTTTGCCATCCACCGTCATGGCTACTTTAGGGGTAGAACCGCATGCCGCAAACGAGAACAGCATCACCGCCACCAAACTAAGCGCCAGTAATTTTTTACACAATTTCACGTTAATTTCCTCCCGAAAAAAGTTTGTTCCATTTATTATACCAAACTTTTTGGCGGTTGTCTACTGTATTTTTTGTGAACTTTTTTGCTTTTAGGGGTGGTATCGTGCGGAAATATATGTTATACTGTTTCTAAGTGTACTACACAACAAAAAAGGAGAAACAACAGTATGGACGCAAACGCAAAAAAACGCTTATCCTTAGCTGCCAACCGCATCCGCCAACATATCATTGTCGGCACCTTTCACGCCAAGAGCGGGCACCCCGGTGGTTCGCTGTCCATTGCGGATACGCTGGCGTATCTGTATTTTAAAGAGATGAACATCCGTCCCGAAGAACCGAAATGGGCAGGCAGAGACCGCTTTGTACTGTCTAAAGGTCACGCCGCGCCCGCTTTGTACGGTGCTTTGGCGACGCGGGGCTATTTTTCCGAAGAGTTGATCCCCACCTTGCGTAAGATCGGCTCTATTTTACAAGGTCACCCCGATATGAAACATATCCCCGGCGTCGATATGTCTTCGGGCTCTCTCGGTCAGGGCGTTTCTGCCGCTGTGGGTATGGCGCTCGGCGCTAAACTGTCCGGTGATGATTTCCGTACCTACACCATTTTAGGTGACGGCGAGATCGAAGAAGGACAGGTATGGGAAGCGGCCATGTTTGCGGCACATAAAAAGCTTGATAATTTAGTGGTTATCGTGGATAACAACAATCTGCAGATCGACGGTACGGTGGAAGAAGTAAACTCCCCCTACCCCATTCCCGAGAAATTCGCCGCATTCGGTTTCCACGTAATTGAAATCGACGCGCACGACTTTGACGCTTTGGAAGCGGCGTTTAACCAAGCCAAGACCGTAAAAGGTAAGCCCACCGCCATTATCCAAAAGAGCATCAAAGGCAAAGGCGTTTCTTTTATGGAAAATCAGGTGAACTGGCACGGCAGTGCCCCGAATGAAGAACAAAAAGATATCGCGCTTACGGAATTGACCGCGGCGGCAAAAGCAATAGAGGAGGCGTAAACGATGGCAGACGTTAAGAAAATTGCAACCCGCGACAGTTACGGTAACGAACTGGTCGCACTCGGCAAAGAAAATCCCAACATTATCGTTATGGACGCCGACCTTTCCGCCGCTACCAAAACCGGTATGTTCCGCAAAACGTTTCCCGAACGGTTTATCAACGCAGGTATTGCAGAAGGCAATATGATGAGCGTTGCCGCAGGTCTTTCCACCACCGGCAAAATCGTGTTTGCTTCTTCCTTTGCGATGTTTGCGGCAGGCAGAGCGTTTGAGCAGGTGAGAAACTCCATAGGTTACCCCCACTTAAACGTAAAAATCGGCGCTACCCACGCCGGTATTTCGGTCGGCGAAGACGGTGCTACCCACCAATGCTGTGAAGATATCGCGCTGATGCGCTCCATTCCCGGTATGGTTATCTTAAACCCCGCCGACGACACCGAAGCACGCAAAGCGGTACGTGCCGCCGCCGCGTTTGACGGTCCTGTGTATCTGCGCTTCGGCAGACTGGCGGTGCCGGTACTGTTTGATGAAGACTATCAGTTTGAAATCGGCAAAGGCGTCACTTTGGCGCAAGGTACCGACGTAACGATCGTTGCTACCGGTCTTATGGTAGGTGAAGCTATCAAGGCGGTAGAACTGCTGAAAAATGAGGGCATTTCCGCCCGCCTTATCAATATGCCGACCATTAAACCCATCGACCGCGATATTCTGGTTGCCGCCGCTAATGAAACCGGCGCTATCGTCACAGCGGAAGAGCACAACATCATCGGCGGTTTAGGCAGTGCTGTCACCGAAGTTATCTGCGAAACCGTGCCCGTACCCGTATTGCGTGTCGGCGTAGAAGATACGTTCGGCGCATCCGGTCCCGCGTTGGACCTGCTTCCGCTGTTCGGTCTGTGTGCCGAAAACATTGTTGCAAAAGCAAAGACGGCTATAGCGCTGAAAAAATAATAACGGGGTCTGTATATGAAAAATCTCTACTCCATTATGCCGCTGGATACGGCACATATTGACGAAATATGTGAAGATATCAAGTGGCAGTACGATAACGGCGTTTCGGATTGTGCGCTGTTTTTGATGAAATTGGTGCCCGAAGGCATCCCCACCATTGACAAAGCCACCATGCAATGCGAAAGTTATGCATTGTTCCGTGACCGCTTAAGCCAAATGGGGCTTTCTTGCGGCATTTTGGTGCAATGCACCATCGGTCACGGGTATGCGTTAAATCAACCGTCCGCTTTCCAACCGTACGTCAATTTTTCGGACGGCAAAGCAGACGTTGGTACGCTGTGTCCGTATGATGAAGCATTTCGCGACTATCTGCGTGACCAGTTCGCCACCATTGCCAAATATGCGCCGAAAGAAATTATGGTGGACGACGATTTCCGCCTTATTTACCGCGGCGGCAAAGGCTGTACGTGTCCGTTGCACGTGGATGCTTTCAACCGTTTGGCAGGTACTGCCCTTACCCGTGAAGAAATCGCGGATGTTGTCAGCGGTAAAACGCACCCCGAACTGCGGGAAGCGTACACCGATATGTACGTAGAAACCCAAAAAGACGCCCTGCTCGGCGCGGCAAAGGCGATGCGTGAAGGCATTGACAGCGTAAATCCTACCATTCCCGGTACGTTCTGTGCCGTTGGACATACGGTGGAGTTTGCCGCGGATATTGCCGCTGTATTGGCAGGGAAAGATAATCCCGTTGTGGTGCGTATCAACAATGGCAACTACACCCCTGCAGGCGCGCGGTTTTTCAGCAAAGTGTCCTACCGCGCGGCGCAACAGATAGAATGTTTAAAAGGCAAAGCGGACGTGGTGCTGGCCGAAACCGACACCTGCCCGCAAAACCGTTACAGTACGGGAGCGCAATCGCTACATTCCCACTTTGTCGCATCTATTTTAGAAGGTGCGGCAGGTGCGAAACATTGGATCACCCGCCTTGCGACCTTTGAGCCGCAAAGCGGCAAGGCGTTCCGTAAAATTCTCGCAAAACATCGCGGTATGTACGATGCATTAGCGGCTATGGTACCCACCTTGCAATGGGTCGGTTGCCGTATTCCGTTGCCTATAAAACCCGATTACGGCTTTACCGTACCCGGTTGGTATTCTCTGTCGGATGCGTGGTCGTCGTGTGTATTAGAGCGTTTCGGCGTCCCGTTGTACTTTTCTTCCGCAAACGGCGGCGCGGTATTCTTAGAAGGTAACGCAGTCAATGCGTTTACCGATGCAGAAATTGTGCAGATGCTTAGCGGCACCGTGTTCTTAGCGGCAGATGCGATAGAGAAACTGGAAAAGCGTGGTTTTGCCAACGATATGGGGGTTACCGTACGCCCGTGGAGCGGTGCGCGCACCAGTTTTGAACGCTTGTACATAAACGGCAACAAAGCCAATGCACAAAAATGGATTCGTGAACTGGTCCCTACCGACGCGCGTGTGCAAACGCTGTCTATGACCATGCACCTGAAAGACGGCAAAGACGAAATACCGCTGTTTCCCGCTGTGACGGCCTTTGAAAATGACCGTGGCGGCACGGTGGTGGCATTTTGCGGATCACCCAACACGAATTTCAACTATCTCGAAGCATTCTCGTTCCTGACGGCATCCCGCAAATTGCAGATAGTGGATTTGTTGCAAAAGAGCGGCAACCTGCCCGTCTATTACCCCGACGATTCGGAAATTTATCTGAAAGCGGCATATCTGCCGGACGGCGGTTTGTTCACCGTGGTATTTAACATCAGCTTAGACCCGCTGGATGAAGTGCCGCTCGTCACGGAGATGCCCGTTTCCCGTGTGGAAATATTAACAGCGGACGGCGAACGTGTTCCCTGCCCGTTCCGCAAGGAAGCAGACCGTATCGTCATTGAAAAAACGGTTATCACGTTAGACCCTGCCTGTTTTATATTGTATGAATGATAAAAAAGCCGATGTGTAAAAACACATTGAAGTAGTCAATAGTTAGTAGACACAAAAAAGGAAAGAATTAAGTTGCCAGTTCAAGCCTGTATTGGACTGGCGGTTTTCTTTTAAGTTTTCGAACAGGACGTATGTAATTGAAGTAGTAAACGGTATCAGCAACGGTT
>JAZPXM010000130.1:0-39638 GCA_045543675.1 Acutalibacteraceae bacterium | reverse complement strand
GACTTCGGTGCGGGCGGCGTATCGGTGGCTATCGGCGAACTTGCCGACGGGTTGACCATTGACCTGAATGCTGTACCCAAAAAATACGAAGGGCTTGACGGCACCGAAATTGCTATCAGCGAATCGCAGGAACGTATGGCTGTCGTGGTAGAGCCGCACGAAGTAGAACACTTCTGCCGCTTGGCGGAAGCTGAAAACTTAGAAGCTACCGTAGTGGCTACCGTTACCGCAGAGCCGCGACTGACAATGCATTGGAACGGCAATACCATTGTGGATCTGTCCCGCGAATTCTTAAATTCCAACGGTGCAGAAAAGCACATTGCCATCACCCCTGCCGCACCTGCTATAGCGAGCAAAGATATTCCCGACAGTTTTGCAAACGGTATGCAGACGATAGCAAGCGACCTTAACATCTGTTCCAAACGCGGACTTGCCGAAAAATTTGACGCAACTATCGGTGCGGGCACGGTGTTGATGCCGTTTGGCGGCAAATACCAAATGACCCCCATCCAAGCGATGGTACACAAAATCTCGGTGGAGAAAAAGCACACCGACGATTGTTCTGTAATGTCTTGGGGGTACAATCCCTTTATCACCGAACAGAGCCCGTATCACGGTGCGTATTTGGCGGTTGCGGAATCGGTATGTAAACTGATTGCAACGGGCGCAAAATTCGAAGACGTGTATTTGACCTTCCAAGAGTATTTTGAAAAACCGTTGCAGGACGGCAAACGCTGGGGTAAACCGCTTGCCGCATTGCTCGGTGCATTTATGGCACAAAAAGACCTTGACATTGCTTCTATCGGCGGCAAAGACTCAATGAGCGGTTCCTTTGAGGATTTGGATGTGCCGCCCACCTTGGTTTCCTTTGCGGTGACCACCGAAAAGGTACAAAACATCATCTCCCCCGAATTCAAAACGGCAGGCAACAATGTTATACTGCTTACCCCCGACTTTGACGAGAACGCACTGCCCGATCCGCAATCGCTCTTAGCGCTGTTTGACAAAGTTACCGATCTTATCCGCAGCGGTAAAGCGGTTTCCTGCTACACCCCCGGTATGGGCGGCATCGCGGAAGCAATACTGAAAATGTGTCTTGGCAACCGTTTGGGCTTTACCTTTGCTGACAGCATTGATAACAGCATTTTCGGGTATAACTATTGCGCGTTCGTGTTAGAAGTTACGAAAGACGTGGACGGTGCGCAATTACTCGGTACGGTAACCGACAACGGCTATATCACCAAGGGCGACGAAGCCGTTTCTCTGGATAGCTTACAGCGCATCTACGAAGATACGTTAGAGCCCGTATACCCCTGCAACATTCCGCAGGAAGCACAAGGTCTCACCACATTCAGCGCACCTGCCACACAGCGTGTAGCACCTGCTATCAAATGCGCAAAACCCAAAGTGGTTATTCCTGTGTTCCCCGGCACAAACTGTGAATACGATAGTGCGAAAGCGTTCAGAGATGCAGGGGCAGCACCCGAAATCTTTGTTATCAACAACCTTTCCGCCGCAGGTATCGCGCGTTCGGCTGAACAGTTTGCGGCGGCGGTCAAAGGCGCGCAAATCGTGTTCTTACCCGGTGGCTTCTCGGGCGGTGACGAACCGGACGGTTCAGGTAAATTTATCACCGCTTTCCTGCGCAATGCGCAGATCAAAGCGGAAATCACCGACCTGCTCGAACAGCGTGACGGTTTGATGGCAGGTATCTGTAACGGTTTCCAGGCGCTTATCAAATTGGGACTGGTACCGTACGGTAAAATCATCGACACCGATGAAAACTGCCCGACCTTGACCTTTAACACCATTGGCCGTCACCAGTCTCGTATCGTGCAGACCCGCGTAGCGTCCACTGCATCTCCGTGGCTTGCCGAAACCAATGTCGGTGATATTTACAACGTGCCGATTTCCCACGGCGAAGGTCGTTTCTTCGCAAGCGAGCAGGTCATTCGGGACTTAGCGGCAAACGGACAGATTGCTACCCAGTATGTTGATCTTAACGGCAATCCCACTGCTAACGTGCGCTTTAACCCCAACAACTCCGCTTTTGCTATTGAGGGTATCACCTCCCCCGATGGCAGAGTGTTCGGTAAAATGGGTCACAGCGAACGTATCGGAAACGGTCTTTACAAGAACGTGCCCGGCAACTATGACATTGGTATGTTCCGTGCGGCTGTAAAATATTTCAAATAAGGAAAGGCGGTAAACGTATGAAAACCGATATTGAAATTGCACAATCCGTAGAAATGTTGCCCATTACCGAAATTGCGAAAACCGCAGGTGTGGACGACAAATATTTAGAACAGTACGGCAAATATAAAGCAAAAGTGGACTATGCGCTGTTAGACGAAGTGAAACGTCCCGACGGTAAACTCGTTTTGGTGACCGCTATTACCCCCACCCCTGCCGGTGAAGGTAAGACTACCACCACCATCGGTTTGGCGGACGGTATGCGCCGCATTGGTAAAAACGTTATGGCCGCACTCCGCGAACCGTCACTCGGTCCCGTATTCGGCATCAAGGGCGGCGCTGCAGGCGGCGGTTGGGCACAGGTTGTACCGATGGAAGACATTAACCTGCATTTTACGGGTGACTTCCACGCTATCGGTGCGGCCAACAACCTGCTTGCTGCGATGCTGGATAACCACATTTATCAGGGCAATGCTTTAAACATCGACCCCCGCCGTATCACCTGGAAACGTTGCGTGGATATGAATGACCGTCAACTGCGTTTTGTGACCGACGGTCTCGGTGGCAGAGTAAACGGCGTACCGCGCGAAGACGGTTACGACATTACCGTTGCATCCGAAATTATGGCGGTATTCTGTCTGTCTTCTTCCATTGCAGATCTGAAAGAACGTCTATCCCGCATTGTTGTGGCATACACCTATGATGAAAAACCCGTTACCGCGGGCGATTTGAAAGCGGTAGGCGCAATGGCGGCACTCTTAAAAGATGCCATCAAGCCCAACTTGGTGCAGACTTTGGAGGGTACTCCCGCTTTTGTACACGGCGGCCCGTTTGCAAATATCGCACACGGCTGTAACTCGGTAATGGCGACCCGTATGGCGATGCGTTTGGGTGATTACGCGATTACCGAAGCGGGCTTTGGTGCCGATCTTGGCGCAGAGAAATTCTTGGACATCAAATGCCGTATGGCAGGGCTTACCCCGTCCGCCGTGGTTATCGTTGCCACCGTACGCGCGCTGAAAATGCACGGCGGTCTCGCAAAGACGGAACTGGGTAATGAAAACTTGGAAGCGCTCGAAAAGGGCATCCCGAATCTTCTTCGCCATGTTTCCAACATCAAAAACGTATACAAACTGCCGTCGGTTGTAGCGGTTAACCGCTTCCCCACCGATACCGATGCGGAAATTGACCTTATCATTGCAAAATGTAAGGAGCTCGGCGTCAACGTGGTGCTGTCTAACGTATGGGCAGAAGGCGGCAAAGGCGGCGAAGAACTGGCGCGCGAAGTCGTGCGTCTGTGCGAAGAAGAAAAAGGCGACTTTACGTTCTCGTACGACACGGAACTGTCTTTGGAAGAAAAAATCGAAGCGGTCGTTAAAAAAGTGTACGGCGGTGACGGCATTTCTATCCTGCCCGCCGCGAAAAAGCAGTTAGCCAGCTTAACCGAACTCGGTTTTGGCAACTGTCCCGTGTGTATGGCAAAAACACAGTATTCCTTCTCGGATGACCCGACCAAACTCGGCGCACCCGAAAACTTTACCGTGACCATTAAAAACGTACGCGTTTCTGCGGGTGCAGGTTTTGTGGTAGTGTTAACCGGCGATATTATGACCATGCCGGGTCTGCCGAAAGTCCCCGCCGCAGAAAAAATCGATGTAGACGACAACGGGAAAATTACGGGGTTGTTCTAAAAACAAACCAAACAAGAAAAGGACAGCAGATGAAAGTATCTGCTGTCCTTTTTTATGATATTAGATTTACCCTGCATCCGTCACGGCTTCGCCGTGCCACCTTTTCCCAAGAAAAAGGCAAAAGAGAAAAACTATCTTTATTGCATCTTTTCCGCTTTGGTTTCGCAGTACATACAGCGATAAACGCCGTTTTCTTTATCGGTAAGGGTGAAAATATGGGGCAGTTCCTGCTCGGTAGACGTGATACAGCGCGGATTTTTACACCGCAGTACACCGTTAAGCTTTTCGGGCAGGGATAATGTGCGTTTTTCCACGATTTTGCTGTCTTTAATCACACTAATAGTCGCATTCGGGTCAACAAAACCCAAAATAGCGGTGTCCACTTCGTATTCGGTATCAATTTTGATAATATCTTTCTTCCCCATTTTGCGGCTGTTGACGTTTTTGATAAGCGCCACGCTACATTCGAGTGCATCCAGTCCCAAAAGGCGGTAAATCTGCATCGAGCGGCCTGCAGTAATATGGTCGATAACAATACCGTTTTTGATGGAATCTATATTCATATTTCCACCTCCAGCAGTTTTAAAATCAGTGCCATCCGCGCGAATTTACCGTTGAGCACCTGTTTAAAATAGCAAGCGCGGGGGTCATTATCAATCGCTACGCTGATCTCGTTTACACGCGGTAACGGGTGCATAATGCACAAATCGCTCTTTGCGGTTGCCAATTTATCGGGAGTCAAGATGTAACTGTCTTTCAGTCGCAGATAATCTTCTTCGTTAAAGAAGCGTTCCCTTTGTACACGGGTCATATACAGAATATCCAACCGGGGCATTGCCGTTGCCAAATCAGTAGTCTGCTCATACGGAATACCGTTTTTCTGCAGTACATCCTTTTTGACATAGCTGGGTAATTTCAGTTCTTCGGGGGAAATCAGCACAAATTTAACCCCTTTATAGCGGGACATCGCGCAAATCAAAGAATGTACCGTTCTACCGAATTTCAAGTCACCGCACAGACCAATCGTCAAATTTTCCAGCGTACCTTTTTCCCGTTGAATGGTTAAAAGATCGGTAAGCGTCTGGGTCGGGTGATTATGTCCGCCGTCGCCTGCGTTAATAACAGGAATAGACGCGTGCTGTGATGCAACCAAAGGTGCGCCCTCTTTTGGATGGCGCATCGCAATGATATCCGCATAACACGAAATGGTTCTTGCGGTATCCGCAACACTCTCCCCTTTTGCCGCAGAAGAACTTTGTGCTTCGGAAAAGCCGAGCACGTTACCGCCCAGTTCGTACATCGCCGCTTCAAAGCTAAGGCGCGTACGGGTGGACGGTTCAAAAAACAGCGTCGCCAGTTTTTTGCCGCGGCAACTTTCCGCGTACTTTTTGGGATTAGCGATAATATCGTTTGCTACTAAAAGCAGTTGGTCGATTTCTTCCAGAGACAACTCTAAAATATCAATCAAACTTCTCATTAACGTTATCCTTTCACGCTTTCGCGCCGTTTACTTCCAGATATTTTTTGATGCGTCCAACGTTTTCACGGTTGGCTTCATCTTCTTCGAGATATTCGATAATGTCATACACGTCTACAACCGAGTATACGGGGAAACCGAATTCTTCACCCACTTCTGCCATAGCGGATTTTTCGGTCTGTCCTTTTTCTTTACGGTCAACCATAACAAAGGTGGCGGCCACTTTGGTGCCTTCCAGAGCCGACAGAATAGACATACTTTCACGGATAGCGGTACCCGCGGTAATAACGTCTTCTACAATAACGATTTCTTCGCCCGCTTGCGGTTTATAACCGACAAATACGCCGCCTTCGCCATGGTCTTTTTCTTCTTTCCGGTTAAAGAAGAACGGCACGTCCAGACCCTCTTTAGAAAGGGCACACGCTACCGATACCGCAATCGGAATACCTTTATACGCAGGACCGTACAGTACGGTTCTCTTATTGCCCACTTTTTCAAAATACGCTTTGGCGTAAAATTCGCCGAGTTTAGAGATCTGGTCACCCGTTTTGATATCGCCTGCATTAATGAAATACGGGATTTTTCTGCCGCTTTTTGCGGTGAAATCACCGAATTTCAACACGCCAGCACTTTCCAAAAACTGAATAAATTCTCTTTTATAGCTTTCCATCGTGTTCTCTCTCCTTTAATCCACAAATTCCGCAACACAGCGTTCGTAAGCCGCCACGGGATCCTGCGCCGCAGTAATCGGACGGCCGACAACGATGTAATCCGAGCCGATTCTTTTGGCTTCGGCAGGGGTCATCACACGTTTCTGGTCACCAACGTCACCGTCAGCAAAACGTACGCCCGGGGTCACGGTCAAGAAGTCAGCACCGCAGGTTTCGTGTACTTTTCCTGCTTCCAACGGCGAACACACAACGCCGTCAAGACCTGCCACTTTCGCGTTATGCGCATAGTGCATAACCACTTTATCCATCGGTTCTTTAATGAGCAGGTCGTTTTCCATACGTTCCTGGTCGGTGGAAGTTAACTGGGTCACCGCAATCAGCAACGGGCGGGTGCCGTCGGGACGCTTTAGTCCTTCCAAACCTGCTTCCATCATCGCAATAGTGCCGCCTGCGTGCAGGTTGCACATATCTACGTCAAGACCGGACAACACCGCCATACTTTTACGGACGGTATTGGGAATGTCGTGCAGTTTCAAGTCCAAAAAGATTTTATGCCCGCGCGCTTTGATTTCGCGCACAATTTCAGGACCTGCGCCGTAAAACAGTTCCATACCGATTTTGACAAACGGTTTTTTGCCTTCGAACTTGTCCAGAAAATTGAGCACATCTTCTTTGCTCGGGAAATCGCAAGCAATAATAACATCCTTACCCATTAGTGAGCACCTCCGATTATATCTTCTAAATTTTTAATACCATATTTTTCCATTACCGCAGGTAACTCTGCGATAATATCGCGACATACAAACGGATCTACAAGGTTTGCCGCGCCGATCTCTACCGCGGTAGCACCCGCAAGCATCATTTCAATGACGTCTTCGGCAGTAGCAATACCGCCCATACCGACAATCGGGATTTTGACCGCATCGTATACCTGATACACCATTCTGACCGCTACGGGTTTAATGGCAGGGCCTGAAAAACCGCCCATTTTATTGGCAATCACAGGTTTCTTGGTTTTCAGGTCAATACGCATACCCAGCAACGTGTTTATCATACTGATACCGTCTGCGCCCGCGTCTTCACACGCCTTAGCGATAGACACAATATCGGTCACGTTAGGAGACAGTTTGATAAGCAACGGCTTTTTGGTCACTTTACGTACCGCGCGGGTCACTTCTGCCGCCGCCTCGGGCGACGTACCGAAACTCATACCGCCGCCATGTACATTCGGGCAGGAAACATTCACTTCAAACCAACCGATTTGATTTTCCGCATCCAGTTTTTCTACCGTGTATGCATAATCATCCACCGAGAAACCGCTGACATTTGCCATGACGGGTTTATGGAACACCTGCTTCATTTTCGGGAGTTCTTCAGACAACACTTTATCCACGCCGGGATTTTGCAAACCCACCGCGTTGATCATACCCGCGGAACATTCCGCAATACGCGGCGTGGGATTGCCGAAACGTGGGTCTTTTGTTGTACCCTTAAACGAGAAAGAACCGAGCAGATTGATATCGTACAGTTGGGCAAATTCATAGCCGAAACCAAACGTACCCGATGCAGGGATAATAGGGTTATCCATCTTGACACCGCAAAGGGTGACCTGCGTGTTTACCATACAATCTCCTCCCTTGTGAGTACGGGACCGTCTTTGCAAATGCGTTTATTGCCGTATTTGGTCTTACAGGAGCAGCCCATACACGCACCGAAACCGCAACCCATACGTTCTTCAAAACTATACTGACCGCTCGTAGTCGCGACAGCTTCAATCGCTTTAAACATCGGCATCGGACCGCAAGTAAAGAAGTAGTCATAGGTTACGTCTTGCATGGCATCGGTAACGAAGCCCTTTACGCCGTAACTGCCGTCTGCCGTTGCCACTTTCACGGTAGCGCCAAGCGCCTTGAAATCGTCTTCCAAGAAAATTTCATCTGCTGTATTAAAACCCAGCACTACCGTCACGGTTTTTCCTGCCGCCAACAATTTCTTACACAGATTATACAGAGGCGGAACGCCGACGCCGCCCCCGATAAGCAGGGCATTATCGCCGCATTTATCCACACTATAGCCGTTACCCAAACCTACAAGCACGTCTACCTGTTCACCCGCCTGCATCTCTGCCATCTGCGCAGTACCTTCGCCGACCACCTTATAAATCAAGGTGATGGCGGTATCATCGTAATCGCAGATAGAAATAGGACGGCGAAGAAACAGACCGTCCAGTTTGAGATTCACAAACTGGCCGGGTGCGGTGATAGCGGAGGTGTCCCCCACTATCACCATTTTATATACGTTTTTCGCCAGTTTTACGTTACTGACGATTTCATACATCCCTTGTGTCATACTGCACCTCACGCGTCAACAGTCGAAATACCGATAGTGGTTTCTTCCAAAACGTCCAACAACACTTTCACGGTATCCAACGCCGTAAAGATAGTAACGTTATTTTCGGTTGCGATCTGACGAATCTGCTGACCGTCGTTGCCCGCGCCCGTTGCGCCGATATCTTTCGTATTGATAACGTACGCGATATGTCCCTGCCGCAACGCTTCGGGGATCTCTTCACTACCGTCGCTGATTTTGCCGAGCACGTGGGTACGGATACCGTTTTCTTTCAGGAATTTGGCGGTACCGGCGGGTGCCTGAATGTTAAAGCCGAGATTATAGAAACGGCGAATCAACGGCAACGCTTCTTCTTTATCGCTATCCGCAATGGTAGCCAGCACCGTGCCGTAGTTTTGCAGGTGCATACCCGCCGCTTGCAACGCTTTAAACAGCGCACGGTTGAGTTTATCGTCATACCCGATCGCTTCACCGGTGGATTTCATTTCGGGGGACAGATAGGCATCCAGACCGCGCAGTTTATTGAAAGAGAACACGGGCGCTTTAACATACCAACGTTTTTTCTCTTCGGGATAGATATCAAAGATACCCTGCTCTTTCAAACTCTTACCGAGAATTACCTCGGTTGCAATATCCGCCAAGGAGGAGCCCGTCGCTTTGGAAAGGAACGGTACGGTACGGGAAGAACGCGGGTTTACTTCAATGATAAAGACGTTGTCATTGTCGTCCACGATAAACTGGATGTAATACAGACCGATAAAGCCAATCCCCAACCCCAATTTCTTCGCATACTGCAGGATAATGCCTTTCACTTTATTAGAAATACTAAACGTGGGATATACACTGATAGAGTCGCCCGAGTGCACGCCCGTACGTTCTACCAGTTCCATAATACCGGGCACAAACACATCTCTGCCGTCGCAGATAGCATCAATCTCCACTTCACGACCCTGGATATATTTATCCACCAGTACAGGTTTATCTTCGTCGATTTCTACCGCGGTGCGCAGATAATGACGAAGTTGTTCTTCGTTAGCAACGATCTGCATCGCGCGGCCACCCAACACAAAGGACGGACGTACCAGTACGGGATACCCGATTTCCGCCGCCGCGGCGATACCGTCTTCGATCTTCGTAACCGCCTGCCCTTTGGCACGCGGAATATCCAATTCATTGAGAAGATTTTCAAACGCGTTGCGATCTTCCGCACGGTCAATTGCCGCACAATCGGTGCCGATGATTTTAACACCCCTGTCAGCCAGCGGTTGTGCCAGATTAATAGCGGTCTGACCGCCAAGCGATGCCACAACACCTTCGGGCTGTTCAAACTCAATGATATTCATCACGTCTTCGGGGGTTAAGGGTTCAAAGTACAGTTTATCCGCCGTGGTGTAGTCGGTGGAAACCGTTTCGGGGTTATTGTTAATAATAATGGCTTCATATCCCGAATTTTTAATGGTAGCAACCGCGTGAACGGTGGAGTAGTCAAATTCTACGCCCTGACCGATACGGATAGGACCGGCACCCAGTACCACGATCTTCTTTTTGTCGGTGAGCCGCGATGCGTTTTCACCGGTGTAAGACGAGTAGAAATACGGGATATAGGCACCCGTATGGCAGGTGTCAACCATTCTGAACGCAGGGAACATATTATGTGCTTTACGGAAGTTATACACATCCAATTCTTGGCATTTCCACATACGCGCAACGTATTTATCGCTAAAGCCCATCTGTTTTGCCGCAAGCAAAATATCTTTGTTTTCCACGTTGGCTTTCAGCGTTTCTTCCATATCCACGATGCGTTTGATAGCTTCCAGGAAGTACGGCGTGATTTCGGTGATCTCATGAACTTCTTCAACGGTCACACCGCGCGCCAACAGTTCCGCGATAGCGAAAAAGTTATCCGAACGGAATTCGGCAATATAGGCAAGTATCTCTTCGTTACTCATATTATCGAACTTCGCGTGATACAGGTGGTTAACACCGACTTCCAAAGAGCGTGTACCCTTGAGTAATGCTTCTTCCAGCGTGGAACCGATTCCCATAATTTCGCCGGTGGCTTTCATCTGGGTGCCGAGTTTATTGCTGGCGTTGGTAAATTTATCAAACGGGAAACGGGGCAGTTTTGCAATGACATAATCAAGGCGCGGTTCAAAGGCGGCATTGGTATTTGCAATCGCAATTTCTTCCAAGGTCATACCTACGGCAATTTTCGCCGTCACACGTGCAATCGGATAACCGCTGGCTTTAGACGCCAGAGCGGAAGAACGGGATACGCGGGGGTTAACTTCGATAAGATAATATTCGCTCGAATGGGGATTGAGCGCAAACTGCACGTTACAACCGCCTTCGATTTTCAATTCTTTGATGATCTTAATGGCGCTGTCATTAAGCATCTTCAGATCGTGGTCGTTTAAGGTCATAATCGGCGCTACCACCACCGAGTCGCCCGTATGCACACCGACAGGGTCGATATTTTCCATACCGCAGATGGTAATGGCGTGACCCGTAGAGTCGCGCATCACTTCAAATTCGATTTCTTTGTAGCCTTTTACGCTTTTTTCAATCAACACTTGATGTACGGGAGACAGTTTAAATGCGTTAAGACCGACCTCAATCAGTTCCTCTTCATTATACGCAAAGCCACCGCCGGTACCGCCCAAAGTAAACGCAGGGCGTAACACAACGGGGTAACCGATGCGCGCAGCCGCCGCTTTGGCTTCTTCAATGCTATAGGTGATTTCGGAAGGAATGGTAGGCTCGCCGATAGATTGGCACAGTTCTTTAAACAATTCGCGGTCTTCTGCGCGTTCGATACTTTCACTGTTCGTACCCAGCAATTCGACGCCGCATTCTTTCAAAACGCCTTTTTTCTCCAACTGCATAGCGAGATTCAAACCCGTCTGACCGCCGATACCGGGTACGATAGCATCCGGGCGCTCGTACCGAAGAATTTTGGCGATATATTCAAGAGTCAACGGTTCCATATACACCTTATCCGCAATGGTGGTATCGGTCATGATGGTTGCAGGGTTGGAGTTGCACAATACCACTTCATACCCTTCTTCTTTTAACGCAAGACACGCCTGCGTGCCCGCATAGTCAAATTCCGCCGCCTGACCGATAACAATAGGTCCCGAACCGATGATAAGAATTTTCTTTAAATCTGTTCTTTTTGCCATTCTCTTTTCCTCCTGTTTTCACGTATCAGCGGTACACAACTTTACCGTCACAAACCGTCAACACACATTTTCCATATACTTGCTTACCTGCAAACGGGGTGCTTCTGCCTTTTGTTGCAAACATCGCAGGGTCCACCGCATACATACTTTCCAAATCATATACACAAAAATCGTTTGTGTCAGCCATTTGAAAACGCTGTCTTGGCGCTACAGACATCATTTCAATCAGTTTTTCGAGCGAGATAACACCCTTTTTCACCAATTGGGTATACAAAACGGGAAATGCGGTTTCCAATCCCACAACACCCATCAAACTGCCGCTTAACCCTTTTGCTTTTTCTTCCGCACTATGCGGCGCATGGTCGGTGGCTATCATATCGATCGTGCCATCCAACACACCCTCTATCAGCGCTTCGCGGTCAGCTTTACTGCGCAACGGCGGATTCATTTTAAATCTGCCGTCTTCCTGCAGATGACTGTCATCTAAGGTAAGGTAGTGCGGACCCGTCTCACAGGTGATGTCAATACCGCTCTTTTTTGCCTGTCGTATTACTTCCACGCTTTCTTTGGTGGATACGTGACACACATGGTATTTACAACCCGTTTGCGCTAACAGTTCTACGTCACGCGCAATCGGTTTCCATTCGCTTTCACTGCAAATGCCTGTATGACCATGTGCGGCAGCATACGCACCAAGGTGGATATATCCACCGTTAAGCAACGTGTTATCTTCGCAATGCGCGGCAAGCACTTTACCGAGCGCCTTTACGCGCAACATTGCTTCCCGCATCATACCTTTTTCCTGCACACCCCTGCCGTCATCCGAGTAGCCGATAACGAAAGGTGCCATTTCTTCAAACGCCGCCAACCGTTCGCCTTTTTCATCCACCGTCAGCGAGCCGAACGGATGCACACGTATGACCGCATCTTTCTTAATAGCGTCCAACTGCGGTTGCAGTTTTGCAAGACAATCGGGCACGGGATTCAAGTTCGGCATTGTACACACATCGGTATATCCCCCGCGTGCCGCCGCCTGAGAACCCGTTAACATTGTCTCTTTATACAAAAAACCCGGCTCTCTGAAATGTACGTGTACATCACAGAAAGTCGGGGAAATGAGACAATTAGAAAAAGAGACAACATCATCGTTCGCGGAAACGTCCATAACGGAAGGTGCCGCGACGATTTTGCCGTCTTTATACATTTTACAGTTTGTCAAATGTAATGTCATACTGTCCTCCAAAGAAAAAAACCTTACCGGAAGGCAAGGTTTGGCACAGCGAAACACAGAACACCCCTAAGGTATCCCGCTTTTATCGTATTACCAAATCTTGTGGATGTCTCGCATCCGGTTAAAGATCGTATTTGTGCTATATTACCACAACTATTACATTTTGTCAACTATTCACACCGTTTTCGTTGTATTTTTTTGTATAATTTTTCGTTACATATTTTTCACACTTTTTCCGCAAAATTACTTTGACTAAATGTAAGATTTATGGTAAAATTTAACTGATATGTGTTCCGGAAAGGAGTTGACGCACACTTATGAAAAAAATCGACCCCGCCGTTACGCGGGAAACGCGGTATATTGCTCTGTGGGTGCTGGTATTAAGCGCCGTGTTACAAGCAGTTTTTCTTGTGCTGAACAAGTGGGATTACACCGTCCTTTTAGGGAATGCTTTGAGCGGTATTACCGCTATACTTAATTTCTTTTTAATGGGGCTCGCGGTGCAAAGCGCGGTTTTGAAAGATGAAAAAGATGCCGCCACCGCCATGAGAGCTTCCCAGTCGTTGCGTATGTTTATGACCTTTGCCATTGCGGCAATCGGCGTATTACTCCCGTGTTTTCACACGGTAGCGGTCTTAATACCGCTTTTCTTTCCACGCATAGCGGTCGCTCTGCGTCCCCAATTTAACAAAAAAGACGAAAAGAAGGAACAAGAATGAATGTGAAAAGTCGCGGTTTTAAACTGCTCGACATACTGTATCTTTCCATCGCCATCCTTCCGCTTGTAGCGTGTATGGTGTTGAAGGTCCTGACAAAACCCGCCACGGAAGGCATTTCCATTTCGGGTGCGCAGATTTTCTTCACCGTGCCCATGCCGTTGCAGGACCTGCTTGTCACGGAGTCGCAGATAAACTCTGTTGCCGTGACGCTGTGTCTCTTGGGTATGTGTCTGTTTCTCACCCACGGTATCACGGCAAAAGGCGGATTGAAACGGCAGGTGTTCGCCGAATGGATCGTGGAAAAGTGTGAAGGTCTTGTTAATGATAATATGGGCGCGTATTTTAAGGGGTTTCCCCCGTTTATCGCCGCCATTTTAGGGCTTTCCGCTTTTTCCAGTCTCATTACCCTTATTGGATTGTATCCCCCTACGTCAGACATCAACATTGTCGGCGGTTGGGCAATACTGGTGTTTATTCTTATCACCTATTATAAATGCAAATGCGGTCCCGTGCAGTACGTCAAAAGTTTCTTTGACCCACCGTTGCTCGCACCGCTCAACATTATCAGCGAAGTAGCAACCCCCATTTCCATGGCATTCCGTCATTACGGCAACGTGCTGTCGGGCTCGGTTATCGGCGTGTTGGTCGCCACCGGTTTGCAAGGGTTATCCAATCTCCTGCTCGGCTGGATGCCCGGCTTTTTAGGGGACATTCCGTTTTTACAAATCGGTCTGCCCGCCATTCTCTCGCTGTACTTCGACATTTTCAGCGGTGCGTTGCAGGCGTTCATTTTTGCTATGCTCACTATGCTGTATGTCGCAGGCGGTTTCCCACAAGAGCTATTTGAAAAGCGTCAGGCTTTGAAAAATAAGAAAAAACAAAAAACTGTCAAACAGTAAACGGAGGTAATCACTATGTTAGAAATCGCAATTGGTATTATTTTGGGTTGTTGTGCTTTGGGCGCCGGCGCCGCTATGATCGCGGGTATCGGCCCCGGTATCGGTGAAGGTAATGCTGTTGCCAAAGCGTGTGAAGCTATCGGTAGACAGCCCGAATGTAAAGGCGCCGTCACCACCACGATGTTAATGGGTTGTGCTATTGCGGAAACCACCGGTCTTTACGCACTCGTTATCGCTATCCTGCTCATTTTCGTCGCACCCAATACCTTTATCAATATTCTGATGAACACCATCGGAGGCTGAGAATAATGCAATCTCTCGGAATTATTTCTGTCAACTTATGGCAGATACTGATTGCTCTTGCCAATCTTACGCTGATTTTTCTCATTTTCAAGAAAATTCTCTTTAAGCCGGTCAAGAAAATGATCGCCGACAGACAAGCCGCAGTAGATGCGCAGTACGCCGCTGCCGACGACGACCGTGCTGCCGCCGCGAAAGACAAGGCGGTATGGGAAGAAAAATTGGCAGATGCAGACATGCAAGCCGCTGCCATTATCGGCAAAGCTACCGCCGCCGCAGACAAACGCGGGGATGCTATTGTTGCCGCCGCCAAGACGCAGGCAGATGCTTTGGTGCGACAAGCGGAAGCGGAAATTGCATTGGAACGCAAGAAAGCCGAATCGGAAATGCGTGAAGAAATCGTCACCATTTCTACGGCGCTTGCCGAAAAAATGTTAGAGCGCGAGGTGCGTGCCGACGACCATAAACAACTGATCTCTGCATTTATGCAGGAAATAGGAGACAATCATGACGGGAACAGCTAAAGAATACGCTGATGCGCTGTTGATGCTGGCAAAAGACGACGGCAAAGAGCAGGTATTCGCGGATGCGCTGACGCTCGTTGCGGACGTATTCCGTGAAAATCCCGCTTATCTTGACCTGCTCGCCTCCCCCGTTATCTCCAAAGATACCCGTAAAGATTTATTACGGCAAGCGTTTGGCGAGACGTTACCCCAAGAGATAGCCGCGTGCATTGCGTTGATGTGTGACAACGGACATATCCGTGAATTTGCCGCTATGCAGGAAACGTATATGGAACAGTTCCATATACTGTCTCAAATAACGGTTGCCACCATTACCTCTGCCGCTGCGCTGTCCGATGATGAGAAGGATGCGCTTTTACAGCAAATCAGCGTCAGCACGGGGCATACTGTCCGTGCGACATTTATGGTAGACCCCTCCCTTATCGGCGGGGTGAAGGTGGAAATGGACGGTTGTATTTTAGACGGTACCATTAAACACCGCTTACGCGAACTGAAAGAAGTGATGAACGGATGAGCAATACCGCTCAGATTAGCAGTATTATCAAAGAACAAATCAAACAATACGAAACGCAGATAGAAATGCGTGAAACGGGTACCGTTATCCTTGTCGGTGACGGCATCGCGCGTGTATACGGTCTGCGCAGTTGTATGGCAAGTGAACTGTTGGAATTTGAAGACGGCAGTGTAGGTCTTGCACAAAACCTGGAAGAAGAAACCGTTTCGGTTGCTCTGTTGTCCAATAAAAATGAAATTCGCGAAGGCAGTACCGTACGCCGTACGGGAAAAGTGCTTTCAGTCCCCGTAGGCGACGCTATGATCGGACGCGTTGTGGACGCTTTGGGGCAACCGATCGACGGCAAAGGCCCTATTGCCACCGTCGAGACCCGTCCCGTTGAATCAGAAGCTCCCGGCATTATCGAGCGCCAAAGCGTTTCGGTGCCGTTGCAGACGGGTATTAAGGCAATTGACAGTATGATCCCGATTGGCCGTGGTCAGCGCGAACTTATCATCGGTGACCGCCAAACCGGTAAAACGGTGATTGCCGTTGATACCATTATCAACCAAAAAAACAGCGACGTTATTTGTATTTACGTAGCCATCGGGCAGAAAAGTTCTTCGGTGGTACAGCTTGTTAACGAGTTAACCGCCGCAGGTGCTATGGAATATACCATTGTGGTATCCGCTTCTGCATCCGAAAGCGCGCTGTTGCAGTATATCGCCCCGTACGCAGGCTGTGCTATGGCGGAATATTTCCGCGAACAAGGCAAAGACGTGCTTATCGTGTATGATGACCTTTCCAAGCACGCGGTAGCTTACCGCGCCCTTTCCTTGCTTATACGCCGTCCCCCCGGCCGTGAAGCGTACCCCGGTGACGTATTCTACCTGCATTCCCGTTTATTGGAACGCGCCGCATGTGTCGCCCCCGAATACGGCGGCGGCTCCATCACGGCACTTCCCATTATTGAGACGCAGGCGGGTGACGTTTCCGCGTATATTCCTACCAACGTTATTTCCATTACCGACGGTCAGATATTTTTGGAAACCGAACTGTTCCACGCGGGCATTATGCCCGCTATCAACCCCGGCATCTCGGTCAGCCGTGTAGGTGGTTCTGCACAGTTGAAAGCGATGAAAAAGGTGTCGGGCGAACTCAAATTACTCTACTCGCAGTACCGCGAATTGCAGGCGTTCTCGCAGTTCGGCAGTGACCTTGACGCCGATACCAAAGCGCGTTTGGCGCTCGGCGAACGCATTGTGGCGGTATTAAAGCAAAAGCGCAATGCACCCGTAGAAGTGGGGTGTCAGGTGGCTATCATTTACGCAGTTGTTAACGGCTATCTGAACAACATTGCGGTAGATAAAGTGCCCGCATTTGAGAATGCGTTGTTTGACACGCTGAAAAATGACCACACGGCACTGCTTGACCGCTTTGCGGCAGGGTACTTTGACGACAGCGACGTAGAAGAATTGCAGACAACTTTGAAAGGTTTGCAGGAGGGAACGGTGTATGGCTGATACCAGAGCACTGCGCGGTCGCATTAAGAGTGCCACCTCCACCCTGCACCTTACCAAAGCGATGGGATTAGTGGCATCTTCCAAAATTCGCCGTGCAAGCGAAGCGATGGCAAAAGCGAAGCAGTATGCGCACGCTTACGGCCACGCTGTACAACTGTTGTCTGCTTGTCCCGAATGTGCGAAAAACCCGTTTATGCAACAGCGTAACGGCGGCAAAGTACGCCTTATCGTGATTGCAGGTGACAAAGGTATGGCAGGCGGCTATAACGCCAATATATTCCGTTTCCTTGCCACCCTTTCCGACGCTCAAATTATTCCGCTGGGTAAACGCGCCTGCGACCGATTTGGAAAACCCGTACAATCATCCGAACATTTTTCTCCTGCCGATGCCGCCGCACTTGCAAAATCGCTTTGTGCGGATTTTGCGGCAGGTGAATACGATGCTCTCGGCATCGTGTATACGGAATACATTTCCATGATGTCGCAAGTCCCTACCATTCGATGGGTATTACCGCTTACCAAAGCCGATAACGTAAAAAGTACAGGCGCTGTTTTCGAACCCGATGAAAATACCGTTTTGCAAACGGTAGTGCCGGGCTACGTCAGCGGTCAAATTATGGCGGCTGTAAGAGAAAGTTTTGCTTCCGAAGTAACCGCACGCCGTATGGCGATGGATTCGGCAGGCAAAAACGCACAGCAGATGATCGATAATCTGCAACTTGAGTACAATCGCGCAAGACAAGGTGCTATCACGCAGGAAATCACCGAAATCGTCGCAGGCAGCGGCGAATAAGGAGTGTATACAATGAAAGATTTAAACAAGGGCGTCGTTTCACAGGTTATGGGACCTGTTGTTGACGTGCGCTTTGAAAAAGGGGAACTCCCCGCTATTTACAATGCCTTAACTATGCCCATCGGCGACCGCACCTTAACGGTAGAAGTCGCACAGCATATCGGCGACAGCACCGCCAGATGCATCGCTATGGCATCTACCGACGGTCTTACCCGCGGCACCCAAGTTACCGACACGGGCAAACCTATCAGCGTGCCCGTCGGCAGAGAGACCTTAGGTCGCATCTTTAACGTACTCGGTGACGCTGTGGACAACGTACCCGCACCCGAAACGGCAGAGCGTTGGGACATTCACCGTCCCGCTCCTGCGTATGCAGAACTCGCCACCTCTACCGAAATTCTGGAAACAGGCATTAAAGTTATTGACCTTATCTGTCCCTATTCCAAAGGCGGTAAAATCGGTCTTTTCGGCGGCGCAGGCGTTGGTAAAACCGTTCTGATTATGGAACTTATCAACAACATCGCCAAACAACACGGCGGTTTGTCGGTCTTTACGGGCGTTGGCGAACGCACCCGTGAAGGTAACGACCTTTACAACGAGATGAAACAAAGCGGCGTGCTTTCCAACACCGCACTTGTATACGGACAGATGAACGAGCCGCCCGGTGCGCGTATGCGTGTCGGTCTTTCGGGTCTGACTATGGCAGAATATTTCCGCGACACCGAAGGACAGGACGTATTGCTGTTTATCGACAACATTTTCCGTTTCACGCAGGCAGGTAGCGAAGTATCCGCTTTGCTCGGCCGTATGCCGTCAGCGGTTGGTTACCAGCCCACACTTGCCACCGAAATGGGTGCTTTGCAAGAACGTATTACCTCTACAAAGCGTGGCTCTATCACCTCTGTGCAAGCGGTATATGTCCCTGCAGACGACCTTACCGACCCTGCTCCCGCGACCACCTTTGCACATTTGGATGCCACCACCGTTTTGGCGCGTAACATCGCATCGCAAGGTATTTATCCCGCGGTTGACCCGTTAGAATCCACCAGCCGTATCTTGTCCCCCGACATTTTAGGTGAAGAACATTACCGTGTTGCGAGAGAAGTACAGCGTATCTTACAAAGATACAACGAATTGATGGATATTATCGCCATTATGGGTATGGACGAATTGTCCGATGCTGATAAATTACTTGTACAGCGCGCCAGAAAAATCCAGCGCTTCCTGTCTCAACCGTTTGATGTATCGGAAAAATTCACCGGTATTCCGGGTAAATATGTGCCGCTTAGCGAGACCATCCGCGGTTTTGCCGAAATTATTGACGGCAAGCACGATGATCTGCCCGAATCCGCCTTCCTGTTTGTCGGCACCATTGACGAAGCAGTAGCGAAGGCGAAAGGGGCAAACGGATGAATACCTACCACTTGATCATTGCGTCTCCCGACGGCAATATATTTGAAGGGGAAGTTTCCGCGTTGTTTGTGCGCGGTAAGGGCGGCGACCTTGCCGTTTTAAAAGGGCATATCCCGTTTATCACCCCCATTGTCCCCTGCGTATGTCGTTTCATTGACGAAAACGGCAATGAACGCGCAGGTACAACAGACGGCGGTCTTCTGACCGTCACTGCGGACAGTGTCACTTTACTGTCCGACACTTTTTCTTGGAGTTAAACCTATATGAAAGATTATTCCGCCATCACCCCGTATATTGAACGCTTGGCACAGATTTCCTGCGAAAGCAATGGTATAACCCCTGATATGTATACCGCACATCAGGTGAACCGCGGACTACGTGATATGAACGGCAAAGGCGTTGTCACCGGTCTGACCGAAGTATCCAACATTGTTGCAAAGCAAGTGGACGAAAGCGGCAACAGCATCCCCTGTCACGGTCAATTGTATTACCGTGGCGTGGACGTACACGATCTTGTAAACGGCTTTATGAAGGATAACCGTTTCGGTTTTGAAGAAACGGTGTACCTTTTACTGTTCTCTAAACTGCCTAACAAGGAAGAATTGGAAGATTTTAAACAAACGCTTGCCGATTACCGTAGTTTGCCCACGTCCTTTGTGCGGGATATGATTTTAAAAGCACCCGGCAAAGATATGATGAATATCCTGTCCCGCTGTGTGCTGGCGCTGTATGCGTATGATAACAACCCCGACGATATTGCAATAGCAAACGTATTGCGCCAATGCTTGCAGTTGATAGCCGTGTTCCCATTGCTTTCAGTATACAGTTATCAATCGTATCAGCATTATCATCAGAATAAAAGCTTATTTATTCATCTGCCCAACCCCGCAATCTCTACTGCGGAAAATCTTCTGCATCTTCTCCGCGAGGACAGCGTGTATACACCCTTGGAAGCAAAACTGCTCGATTTGGCTTTGGTACTGCACGCAGAGCACGGTGGCGGCAACAACTCTACCTTTACCACCCACGTAGTCACATCTTCGGGTACAGACACCTATTCCGCCATTGCCGCGGCACTCGGTTCATTAAAAGGGCCGCGTCACGGCGGTGCTAATATAAAAGTGGTACAGATGTTTGACGATATGAAAGCCAGCATCGACACCACCGATAAAGAGGCGGTCAAAGGGTATCTCACCCGCCTTTTGGACAAAGATGCATTTGACAAGGCGGGACTTATCTACGGTATGGGACATGCAGTATATTCGCTGTCTGACCCCCGTGCTGAAATTTTAATGGGGTTTGCAAAAGCCTTATCGGTAGAAAAGGGACGCGAAGACGAGTATGCGCTATACGAAACGGTGGCAGAGCTTGCCCCCGCCCTTATCGCAGAGAAGCGCAAAATGTATAAAGGCGTCAGCCCAAACGTGGACTTTTTCTCAGGTATGATCTACAGAATGTTAGATCTTCCCCTCGAACTATATACCCCGATTTTTGCGGTTGCGCGTATCGCAGGCTGGAGTGCGCATCGTATCGAGGAGATACAAAACGCAGGCAAAATCATACGTCCTGCGTATATCAACGTCAAAGACTTTGTCCCATACACACCATTAGACGAAAGATAGCATTAAAACACGACATTTTCATCCGAAAATGTCGTGTTATTTTATTGCCTTTTATCACAACGGTGCTATACTTATTGTAGGAGATGAGGTGTATGTCGGAACATTCGATAGAATTTGAAAGCGAAATGCTTTTACTTGAAGATGCCGTTGTTACGTTACATAAAATCAAAAGCAACAACCCTACCGCACTATCGCCTATGCATACCCATCGGTATTTTGAACTGTTAGTGGTAGTGGAGGATGCCCATATCTGCCAAACTGCGCACGGTGACATAACGGTGCAAAAAGGGGAACTGTTGATTCTGTCTCCCACGACACAACACCGCATCTGTCACGATGAACAAAAGACCCCTATTGTCGTTTTAGGCATAGAGGTGTCTGCACCGCACGGCAAAGGGCGGTTTTATGAATATTTGACGACGTTTTTACAGACCCATACCGAAAAACCGTTGCCTCTACCCAACAGTCTGTTTCACAAGTTTATAAACTATTACTTAGCACCTGCGCGCCGTCAGTTACGGCAAGTATGCGAGCGCAAAGGTGAAGCGTGTGATATTCTTGCAGGGCTTTTGGGATTAACCGAACAGACGGTGTTTTCTGCCCCAACCACCACACCTGATATTATTTTGGAGACCCTGGTATTTTCCAAAGACGTTTCCTTAGCTCAGATTGCCGCGCAACTCGGTTATTCACAACGTCAGGTACAACGAAAAATACAAGCACGATACGGAAAATCCTTACGGCAATTACGAAGGGAAAATATATGAAAAAACCTCGCTTGATACTGTTAGGCATTACGGCAATAGCACTTGCCGCAACCGCCATTATCTTTAAACAATCGGTGATACGCACCATCCCCTTGTTTGTATCCCTGTTTATTATGCTTTTGCAAACCAAAGCCAATCGCTTTGCGTATCTTTTAGGTAGCGGCAACTCCATTTTGTATGCCATCGCCTATTTTACAATGCACTTATACGGCTCGGCATTATACGCTTTTTGCGTATCCTTCCCCTTGCAAATTATCACCTTTATTTGTTGGAGCAAACGGGCATACGGTAACTCAACGATACTCCGCCGCCTTTCCAACAAGCAACGCATTGGTTGGTTGTCAGGCGGTATTGCCGTGTGGGTAGTCTTGTATTTGATTTTATCCGCTTTTGGCTCGCAATATTTAATCTTAGATAACACCGTCACTATTATCGGCATCACTTCCACCGTTTTCGGTATGTTGGCATTGATTGAATTTCCGTTTTTGCAGTTAGCG
This sequence comes from Acutalibacteraceae bacterium, assembly GCA_045543675.1. Classification (GTDB taxonomy): domain Bacteria; phylum Bacillota; class Clostridia; order Oscillospirales; family Acutalibacteraceae; genus URNF01. Next base: position 17,294 of record JAZPXM010000130.1, on the reverse strand, counting down.
AACGGTCTTGTCAGTTGCGTACTATATATAACGATGTTACGGGATGATCCCGCACAAATCACCTATCTGATTTACACGGTATATTCCTTGATTTGTTATACGCTATCCTTGAGATATATGTATAAACTCTATCAAAAGCAACAGGAGGAATCAGAATATGAAACTTGTATGGGATAAACTGCCGACTAACACCAATGCCCGCAATAGCGAAGGCGCTTTTATCCGTCAACCCGACGGCGCCATTTTGTTCGCGTACAGTCGTTACAGCAGCGACGATTATGCAGACCACGGTCGGTGCGATATTGCCGCCGTTCGTTCCTTTGATGAGGGAGAAACCTGGTCGGAACCCGAAATTCTTGTAAAAGCCGAAACGTTTGGTGTACGTAACATTATGAGCGTATCCGCCATTGAACAAAGCGATGGCAATATCGGTCTGTATTTCATAATAAAAGAAAATTTCGGTAATAACACTATTGGGCGTGCTACGTCGGCAGACGGATATACTTTTACCGCTGAACGTTGCGTAATGGATGCACCTCTGTCGTACTACGTCGTCAACAATGACCGTTTTATCCGCTTGCAGAATGGACAGATTGCCACCGCCGCCGCGATGCATGCCTTCTACGGCGATGCAAACGGGCGCGTAGACCCCTTTGCAACAAGCGTGGCACTTTTTTCAAACGATGACGGTAAAACGTTTACCATTGCCAATCCGCGCCTCACCGTTTCCAAAACCACACCCGACAAGCGTGGTATGATCGAACCGGGGTTGATACAACACGCAGACGGCACCATCCGTTTATGGGCAAGAACCCGCGAGTGTTGGCAATACGAAGCGTTTTCGCGTGACAACCTAAACACCTTTACAGCACCTGCCGCCTCTGTGTTTACCTCCCCCGATGCACCCATGCAAATAAAAGCCCATAACGGGATAACCTACGCTATATACAACCCCATCCCAGAGTATAACGCACGTGTAGAATCCCGCGCCGTTTGGGGCAGAACGCCGTTTGTCGTACGCAAAAGCACCGATGACGGCAGAACGTGGGGGGATCCTGTTATCATTGAAGATGACCCCGAACGCGGCTTTTGCTATCCTGCAGTATTCTTTACCAAAGACGATGCGATGCTGTGCGGCTACTGCCGTGGCGGTGCGGGTGAAGAAGCCATCTGCCTGCAACGCTTGGGTATTATGAAAATGGGATTGAATGAAATATAAGCTTTACCTATATAAAAAGCAGAAACCGTTTACAATAAACGGTTTCTGCTTTTTTTGCGATACTGCAAAGGCGGTATACCCAATATTCTTTTAAAAATCATATTAAATAAACGAATATTGCCGTATGCAACCATCATTGCAATCTCGGTAACAGGCAATGCCGTGGTCGTTAACAGCCGGCATGCCGCCTCTATGCGTTTGTTTTGCAGATATGCCGTAAAGGTCATACCCACATCCGTTTCAAACCGTGCGCTGGCATAGGATACACTAAAATGCTTTTCAGCACACAGTTCCTGCAATGTCAAACGTTCGGCAAAGCGGTCCTCTATCCGCTCTAACGCGAACTCCGTAAACGGACTTACACGCCGTTCACTACCGACCTGTCGCACGGTCTTCACAATGATCTCGCACAAAGCACAGCGCAATATTTCGAGATATCCTTCCAATCCTTTTTCGTATTCGGAAAGAAACTTTTGACATAACACGCCAATATCTCCTTCATCGTGAAACACCTGGTTTGCAGTAGGACCGTTGATTTTTCGCCCCGCCACCTCCAAAAAATACCGTTCACATAAACTGTTAAAACTACTCACTTGAGAAAATGCTTTATCGATAATTTCGGGACGAAATAAACAGTTTATCAGCGTAAGGTCCCCTTTCGGTGAAACATATTCGTGGTAGGTGTCATAGTCAACCACAAAGTAATCCCCCGCTTGTAATACGCCTGTTTGGGTGCCGATACGATATCTGCCACTGCCCTCACAAATATAAACCAGTTCCAAAAACTCATGGGAATGTAACTTCGTTTCCGTTTCATTTTCCCGTCGTGCAGCATACGCCATACCTTCAAAAAAATTTTTTCTTATTGTAAACAATAAAATCACACCCAGAATTAAGAAATTTGATTATAGTTTTATTGTATCATATATTGTATACTAAAAGCAAGAGGTGATGGATATGCTAAAAGCACATTGGATACTGCCGTCTTATGATATGGGAGATGTCAGCCCTTTATTTAAAAAGGCCTTTCACTTGGCAAAAAGCGTTGCAAAAGCTACATTGCGCATCACTGCACGCGGTGTATACGAAGCAACCTTAAACGGTAAAAGGGTAGGCGATTTTATTATGGCACCCGGCTGGACATCCTACCACCATCGGTTGCAGGTGCAAACCTATGATATAACCGACCTTTTAGAAAGCGATAACACCGTCATATTACAACTCGCGCAAGGGTGGTTCTGGCGTTTAAAAAAACCACAACCGCAAGCAATCATTGCGCAGTTACATATTGCGTTTACCGACGGCACCGCACAGGATATCGGCACCGATGAAAGCTGGCTTGTTGCAGAAAGCGGTCTGCGTTTTTGTCATATATATGATGGCATTATATTTGATGCGAGCCACACACCCGTATTCGACAGACAAGCAGCGACAGCGGCTGACGATACCCAAACTTTGCTGATAGAGCAGGAAGGGGAATCGGTAAAAGAACAAGAGCGCCTTGCTGTAAAGGAAGTCATCTTCACACCGAAAGGTGAAACCGTTTTGGATTTCGGTCAAAATATGACGGGGTATTTGGAAATTACAGTAGACGCCAAAGCAGGTGATAAACTTGCCTTTTCGTTTGGTGAAATATTGGATAAAGACGGTAATTTCTATAATGATAACTACCGCGATGCAAAAGCGTTATATGAATACACCTGTAAAGACGGCAAGCAGACATACAAGCCGACGTTGACTTTCTACGGTTTCCGCTACGTACGTGTAGATGCGTATCCCACTACCATTGACCCTAAAAATTTTACTGCCATTGAAGTGCACAGCGATTTAAAGCGTACGGGATATATGGAAAGTTCCGACCCGATGCTTAATCAACTGTTCAGCAACATTATTTGGGGGCAGAAAGACAATTTTCTAGACATTCCCACCGACTGTCCGCAACGCGACGAGCGTCTCGGTTGGACGGGTGATGCGCAGGTGTTTATCCGCACGGCAAGCTACAATTTTGACGTGTTGAGATTTTTTAAGAAGTGGCTTAACGACGTCAAAGCCGAGCAATTTGAAAATGGCGCTGTTCCTGATTTTGTGCCATCTTTCTATCCGCGCACGCCGCAAATCAGCGCCGCGTGGGGCGATGCTATCGCTATTTGCCCATGGCAATGTTATCTCACCTACGGCGATACGGCAATTTTAGAAAATCTCTTTACACCCATTTGTAAGTGGGTGGACTACATTACAAATACCACCACCAAACCGTATTTGTGGTTTGGTGCAACGCAATATGCGGATTGGTTGGAGTTGGGCGGTGTATACGGCGAAACCAAGGGACCGACCCGTGACGACCTTGTAGCTTCCGCGTATTACGCCAATTCTATACGCCTTTTATGTAAGATGGGCAACGTGCTGGGCAAAGACGTTTCTCGTTACGAAACGCTGTATACAGCAGTGCGCACTGCATTTATTGCGGCGTTTAAGGATGATTTCAAAACACAGACCGAACACGTTTTGGCGCTGTATTTTGAATTGACCGACAAGCCGCAAGAAATAGCCGACTCACTCGCCGCGTTGATCCAAAAGCAAGGCACAATGTTGCAAACAGGATTTGCCGGCACCCCGTACATTCTGCACGTACTGTCCCGCTACGGATATGCAGAACTTGCCTATACCCTACTGTTACGCCAAGAATATCCGTCGTGGTTGTATCCCATCACCAAAGGTGCTACCACCATTTGGGAGCATTGGGACGGCATCAAACCTAACGGTGATATCTGGCCCGTATCTATGAATTCCTATAATCACTATGCCTACGGCGCCGTCGGCGATTGGATGTACGGCGTTATGGCGGGTATTAACACGGTAGAAGATGCTGCAGGTTTCAAAAAAGTGCATTTTGCACCCGTAGCCGATGACCGTATAGATTGGTTTAAAGCGGAAATTGATACCGTACAGGGTAAAGTTTCATCCCGTTGGTGGCACGAAAACGGCAAGGTGTGCTATGAAATCATTACCCCCGTTCCTGCTACTGCGGTTATAAACGGTAACACCTACACCTTGTCCCCCGGAACATATACATTCTAATACGAAAAACGCCTTTCGGAGTATCCGAAAGGCATTTTTGCTATCATTCTATAACCGCCGTAGTGGTTACGGTCGTTTTACTTGTCGTTGCAGTCGTTTGGGATGCTTCTGTAACGGTGGTATTGGTCGTGCTAACCGTCGTACTCGCTGTGGTAGTTACCGTTGTACCGGTGGTCGGTTTAGCCACTTGTAAGGTTACATCAGGTGATAATGTGACCGTTTCACCCGCAGTAACATACAATTCCTCGGTATCCCCCGACTCTATATATGCGTCATAGTATACAGACGTGCCCCAACGCGTTTCAAATGTCACTTCTGCAGTAACGGTAGGTTTAATGTAAAAAGTGACCGTACTGCCTTTGGTTATTTGCTGCGTATGATATCGTTTTCCGCTATTGTTGGTAGTAATAACCACATAGCCCATACTCGCTGTACTGCGTTCAGCAGGCGTTATGGTCACGGTATAGGTCGTACCTGCTTCCAAAACAGCTGTTTTTGATTTTTCTCCGCTGTCTGTTACTGCCACAGATGCCCCGTTTTCCTGAACGGACACGGTTGTTTCAAAAACAGCGCCTTGCGCCACACCGAGGCTGGAGATGATACTGTAAGAAAAATAGGCGTACGCCGAAAAACTCATCGCACTCAGGCAAAAGAGCATCACCAAAACCGTCACGACCACACGAGCGGTCATCACTTTTTCCCGTATCTTGCCGTGTCTTGGCACATACAACAGCTCCCTATACAGTTTTCTCACACCATCACCTCCCTTTCAAAAGAATATACACTGATTTTAGTTCTTAATCTGTTCCGCTTTGATAATAATACCCAAATCCACCTGCGGCACGGTATCTCCGCGGTAATTGGCAACATTGGTCACATCTTCGGGCATACGCACCACAATCGTCATATACGACGCCTCATTGGGAGCCAATGTGATCACATTCGGCAAAGAATAATAATTGTTGAGTTTTTGCGTAGCTATCTGCATCGCCGCTTCTCTATCAGGAACATTTCTGTCCATTTCCTGCTCCGTCTCGGCGGTTGACAAACCGAACAATAGATAATCCTGCAAATTAAAGCGGTTTCCAAATACGTTAGTTGCCAAAACATACCCGTTTACGCTAACCGCCGTATCAAAATTAAAGTCACGGTCACCTTTGTTTTCAATCTTTAAATATACGACCTGCGTATAACCCGGCTCGTACAATGCTTCGTTATCGAAAACTTCGGTTTGACTATCCACTTTTTTCCAGCTGCCGTCTTCCTGACGTTGGGATACTACCAGTTCGAAATCTGCAAAATGGAAAATGTTATTTACCTCCGGGGATGTGTCTGCAAACCACGCCAACGACGTACCCGTACCAAGAACAGCCCATACGATCATTCCGCACAAAGAGAGAGCTAAAGCAATTTTCTTATACAGTTTTTTAATGCGTTCCCGTTTCATACTTTACTCCTCCTTTTAAAGACTTTCTTCTTATTTCTTGCGTCGTTTCACCAAAATACCCATTATACCTAAAGAACACGCGCAAGCGACGGTTATCCATATGGGTTTTACGGAATCGCCGGTTGCGGGCGGTTTCGGGTCGTCCTTTTCTATGGGGAACTCTTCGATTTTGAATTCCCAGTCAAGATATCCCACTTGTTTTTGGAAAGCGTTATCCAACGTCACAGGTACGGTCAAAGTGACATCCAAATTCACCGTTCCGCCGGAATAAAGCGTGCCTAAGCATACCCAATCCGTAAGCCCTGCCGTTTCACTCGCGGCGGCATCAAACATATACGCCATCTCATTATCACCGCTTTTTTGCACCTGCAGCTGTAGCTGTGACAGGAAATCTGCAGACATGGCGTGCGCGCCGAGAGAACGCAAATAGACTTTTACCTTTACGTCGTTTGCCGCGTCGTTTTTCACGGTAATCTTCTGGGTCAACGTGTCGCCCGGCATAACATCTTTAAAATTAGGAAACAGATCGGTCAACGAATGTTCGCTACCGGGCGCAAAAACAAATTCTCTTGCCTTGCCGTCATAGGTTACTTTTCCGTCCGCCGCAGAAACCGCAGTTACAGAACCGCAGAGCAATAAAACGGCAATTAACAGTACACATATACGTTTCATCACTCAACCACCCCTTCTGTCGGCCAACCCGATGCAGTATAGGTATTGCCGTCGGTAATAGGGTTATTTTCGCTTTGTACTGCCTGCGCCTTTACGGTCAGAGTGAGCGTTTTTCCGATATAACTGTTATCTACTTTAGAACCCACAATTTCTACGTGTGAGAAAACCTGCGGGGTGGTCTCATCGGGGTTAACGATACCTGTATAGTAATACCACCCGTCGTGAAATTCCCAATGTTCCTCATTGATATTCAGCTTGAAACAATCTTCTGCGGAAAGTTCCTGAGAATCCACGCCATATACCATCTTGACACGAAGATAGAAAGGATGTGCACAATCGCTCTCAACAGTAACTTCCTTGGAAACCACGTCGCCGGGAATGATATACACGCCCTCTTTGGGGAATTCTTTTCCTTGATCGGTTGTTTCGTGGATAATAAATTGGATATCACCGGAGGTCACAACATTGGTGGCATTTCCGACTGTTGAGTAATATGCAAGGGTTGACGTGCTGATAAAGGTCACGAGTATTGCAACAAGCGCAACAACGAATATTTTTATCTTAATCTTGCCCAACACAATGTCCTCCTTTTGCAAGATTTGCGCGATTCACGCGGCAATCAAAAGACACAACACTTTGTTTGTATCCTTTGATTGCCGCCCAACTCCCACAAGGAGAGTTGGGACGGACGAAAATACTAATTATTCAAAGGTGACGCAATCAGCCAAGGTCTTGCCTGCGGGCAGTTCGACGGTGATATAGTCAGTATAGTTTTCAGCAGTGATTTTCACGCCGTTAACAGTACAATCTTTTACGGTCGCAGTGCCGCCGGCGGACAAATCCAGGTAGTAGCCTTTTTCAAATTCGCAGTTGGTGTAGGTAGTGGGGCTATATACACGGAACAAACGATCGTAGTCCTGATCATAACCCATACCCTGCCAATACTTGGAAGAGTTTTCGCCGAGCTTACAGTTGGTAAAGTCCACACTCTTGAAGCCGGCCAAACTGGTCCAACCATTCACGGTGGAATTGGTCACAAACATATCCACAGCACCATACTCGGTGGAGTTCAAAGCATAGCCGGGGCCGTCGACAACAACGTTGTCAATGTACACATTCTCGGTGGGAGCATAGGTAACAATGCCGCGAGCGCCGGTCGTAAGGGTAACGTTCTTGATGGTACCGCCATGGGTAACAATAACGTACGCTTTGTCGCCTTCGTCATCGGTCAGTTCATAGCCGTTGCCGTCCAAAACGCCGCCATACTGCGCAAAACCAACTTTGTTGCCGTAAGCTTCAACGTAGCCGGTGCGGTCGGGCATCTGTTTTTCGCCGGTAAAGGTGATATCGTCGTTCAAGAAAACGTCTTTATCGGCAGCAAGCGCATCCTTCAAAGTTTCGGTAGAACCTGCGGTTGCAAGCTGTTTGCCAACTTCAATCACTTCCACACCGTCGCCGTCAAAGCCGAAGCGGATTTTACCGTTGAATGTGTTGTTCGCATCTGCAACAACAGCGCCGTCCTTAACAAAGTTAAGGTTGAGCAAGGTTTTCTGCTTGTCAGCTTTCGTCTGGCTACCGAAGTCGGTTGCAGTATAGTTGTGTACCCAGAAAGCCATATTGCCGGAAGACACGGTGGAATTGGTAACGTTAACATTGTTCATATCGTTGCCACTATTGAATACGCGGATACCGCAGTAGGCGGCATAGATGTTGGAATTGTTAATATTCAGGGTGACTTTGCCCCAGTTGTTCAGGTGGATACCGATAGCCATATCGGAACCGCCAAAGTTGTTCACGTCAACGTTTTCGAGATTCAAAACGCCTCCGGCGGTGACGTTAAATACGTTGGTGGAGTTATTCCAAGCCATATTGGCACCGACGTGTTTGGTGGTGATAGTGCCGTTCACAACAGTTAAAGTGCCGCGAACGTCGATCATATCATAGTTTTTACCGGTATTAGCAGAAGTAGCCGTCAAGGTATGACCGTTCAGGTTGATGACTACATTTTTGCCTGCAACAACTTTCAACTGCGGATCCGCAGCAGCCGCACGCATAGCAAAGGTGGTAGGTACGAGATCGTTCAGGTTGATGTCGTCGGTAAGAGCAATGGTTTCGCCATCTCCAGCCGCATCAATCGCGTCCTGCAAACCTACAGCAGTACCGGCAAAGTGATCCGCGTAGAGTGCCTCTTTATCATACTGGTTGTTGAAGGAATCTTCTTCAACAGTATTCTGCGTGGCAAGGATAACGATGTCGAACGGGTTGAGGAAGGCTTCCTGATACTCGTTGCCGGCTTCTTCACGCATTTTCAGCGCAATGCCGAGATACGCGGTGTCGCCCGCAGTGCCCTTGGGTGTCAAAGAACCGTAGGTGGTAGCGGACAAAGTCTCGATGAATTTATCGAGAGAGCCGACGTTTTCCCAATCTTCAACGGAAGCACGGTCGGTGGAATACGCCAGTTCTGTGGCACTGGGTTTTACGTACACGTCGATAGCTTCGGCGAGTTCGCCGATTTCAGCAGCGGCGGTACGGAAGGACGCTACCCATTTCAGTGCGAGAGTGCCTTCGTTTTCTACTTTCAGGATCTTCACGTCGGTGAAGCCCGGTTCCCATCTGTCGTAGTTAAAAATGGGGGTGTCATTCCCTTTCAGGGAAGTCCAGGAACCGTCTTTGTTGAGCAGTTCCAAATCGATTTTCAGCGTACCCGCCTGGATTTTGTTGCCGGACGAAGTCACACTGTCGGTGAACCAAGCAAAGGTGCTGCCAACCAGCATAGATACGCAAGCAAGCAACGCCAACGCGCTCATCAGGAGTGCGCGCTTGGTGCTTTTGGTTTTCGTCATTTCCAATGACCTCCTTTTATATTTTGTCAACGTTGGGATAGATGGAAACCGTTTCTTACGCTGACCGTTGACAAAACGCGCGAGAAGGGTTTTTCGAACTTTGCCAAAGCAATACTTCCTTCAGCAATCAAAAGACACAACACTTTGTTTGTATCCTTTGATTGCCGCCCAACTCCCGTAAAGGGAGTTGGATGGCGGGATTGCGAACAAATATAAACATATACTTACAGAATGATATCAATCAACGATCTGTACACTCTCATCCAAAACGAACTGATTAATCAATCCGATAATATATTCTTTGGTATACAAACCTTTAGAAATACCGACTTTCATTACAGGAATGTTATACTCTTCAAACACTGAAATATCACAATATTCAGCCCACTCATCATAAGTGTACAGTCCGTATTTTTCAATATCTTTCTGCATCTTTCCCTTGTCATATAGCAGGTTCTCATCAAAATCAAAACTGTTGATGACATCCACTAGAACGTGCGTCACACTTAAGGTGTTCTCCGCAACGTAATTCAAGGTTTGGTCAGTAACGATATCGTACTTAAAGCCAGTCGACCATTCAGAAATAACATCAACTAACTTCTTCACGCCGACCACTCCATTTGTATCAATCGATACAAATCGATGATCAAGATATTCGACATAATTCTTGTGATCAATATTCACATATTTGCGAAGATCAAAATCGTAAATACCATGTTCGTTGATGGTTATCAATTCAGAGCCATCATCAAACACAAACGTATTCTTGTAGAAATCGCTCTGTGTTCTAACAACAATAATGACTTCTTGGCTGGTAATTTGACCAGTGAGATGGTCATAAGACATCACCAAGTCGCCTTTTCTGAGGTCTTCAATGGCACTCTTGGAGCCATCTGCCAAGGTGATTTGCGTACCTTCAGCCAAGCAAGTACCACCACTGCTTTCAGGAACTGTTTCGCCAAACGCATAACCGTTGTTGCGCTCTTCAATATGATAACCAACACAATAATAGTAAGTATCGCCTTTCGCATCAACATATTTATACTCTGCTACCATAACTTGTTCATTACGGTCGTTAGTGCGCAAATTGATGTTGGGATAGTAAGACAAATATTTGCTCATCACGTTACAAGCAATATTATCGGAAGAACTCTGATATTTAAAAGCCAAAAGACCGTTAGTCCAGTTACCGTAACTCATCGAGCCGGAACCGACAACATCCTTGTCGGTAGACCACTGTACAGTGTATCCTCTTGAAACGCTCAACCCCTCAGGCAGTGCTTGCGTCGATGCATTATACGGGGTAAGAGCTGCGCCGGTACCGCCATCGGCATAATCCTGAATTTGCACAAGCGTACCATTCTTATTGCCAAACACGGGGAAAACCATATAGTTGCCCGAAAACGCTGTTTTAATAATCGGATAATAAATATCCACACTGGTTTTCCCATCAGCTTTCAAACTACCGTATTTGCGAGTAGAAGCATCAAACGTCAAATCATCGCTATACTTGGGAATATTAGTACCGGTCAAGTTCGGCATAATATATGTCTTACCATCAACTGTGACCTTCGTCGTACCGTACGATTCTAACAACGGGAAGGTGATTTCAGCGTTTTTTGCAGCTGCCGCCATTTCACTGACAACAACTTCCATCGAAGCTTCATATTCGGCGGTATACTTAACGATTTCACCTTTTTCGTTCTTACGATAGTTGTTAGCATCAGTGTACTTAAACGTAATCGTATGTCTACCGGACTCATCGAAAACAATCGTATCCGCCTGCTTCACGCCATCCATCCACACAGTATATTCAATGGCTTTATTAGCAGATTTGAGAATGTTCACATTCCACTCGAAACTATCACCATCAGCAAAGGTAATAGTCTCCACATTAGTATTCGAATCAGAAGTACAAGACGTTTCCGATCCCTCCTGCTTGATGTGTTCGTTTACCTTATGATCAAACGACACTTTCGGTACGATCTCATACTGAGAAGAAGGAACATACTCGTAAGAGTTGCAAAGAACTTTTGGATTGGTAGAATACAAATATCCTTTCGCGCTGCCGCCAAGCAACAACGAGTTGCTATAACTTACCGTTTTACCTTTATACTCATCCTTGTTGGTCTGCTTTTCAACTTTTATATTATCCGCCTCGACCTCTTCTGATAAAGATAATATACCGGTATTTGCCCATTTTACTCCGTTTGCATCAGTATATATGAACTCAGAATACACATCCGATCCAAAAATTTCTTTTATCAGCATATTCGCGTAACTGTTACCCGTATCTTCGTTCTTGAGATAGTTATGCTGAGTGAATTTGTTTTTGATGGTGACAGTAGTGTCTGAAGAAGGTCCTTCGTAGTAGAACACGACACCAAGGCCGACAATTTCTTTGCCATCAGAGGATTTATCGTTCAAATTTGCTTGGTTAATAGTGGTGACATTGTCCAAAACTACATTGCCGCCACGAATATCCAAGTTGGCAAAGAAGCCGCCTTTCAAAGTAGAGTTGATAATATTCAAATGGCCACTTCTCAAACGAACAGGGCTAGCACAGTTGGAAATATACGAATTAGCAATTGTACTATCACCAACAGAAAGGATGACCGGATTATTCCATTGATTGGAAGCAATAACATCAAAGTTCGTATAAACAGCACCAATCACTTGCACATTGTCAATGGTTGCATTATTCATATAGAGTAAGTAGTTTGCCGTGATACTCTCGCCCGTCGTTCTTCCCGCAGAAACGTCTATTATAAAGCCGTTACCATACAGACTAGCGTTTTGAAGCGCAAGTGCACCATTATTATTCAACTTGGTATTGCAAAGCAATGCAACATTGCCGGATCCTAACGAACTAATCGAACTTGATGTATGGTTTGTTGCATCCACAACTTCAACATACAGAACGGTAGGCGTACAGAAGTTATAGTCCTGAATGGTAATCTTCGCAATACCGGTGCCTTCAAATTTCAGAGTGCCCTTGGGCCAATCTTTGGTGTCCGCTGTGAAGGTGCCGGAAACATTCATTTCGTCATTGAGTTTCTCAACAGTCACCCAAACGCCGGCATCCTTAATCTCAGAAGTGCCATCCTTATGTTGGAACAAAGCACCTATAGGTAAAGTGTTTTGGTTACCAACGCGATACAAGAAATCGCCTGTAAATTTAGTTTCAAATTTCTCAACCGAATCTGCGACTTCGCGGTCGAGGATAGTAATACCTTCAAACGCATAATCCTCGCCGTTATAAACAGGAATATGCTTTACACCCCAGCCGTAGCCGGTGAAGAGTTGATTAAAAGGCAGATACACAATCTGCTTATCTTCCTTGAGAACAGTCTTACCATTCACGGTTTCTTCGCCCGCATCGGTGTGCAGGTGCTGTTTCAACGTGCCGTCACTATCCTTTACAATGTGATAACACGTCTTGGTATCATTGGAGACCAGCAAGAAATTACCGGTTTTTGTCCAGGTGTTACCGGATTTAATCTCGTCCAAAGATGTAATCTGCTCCAAACGGCTGAACTGGTGGTCGTGGGTATACGATGCGAGGGTGTTTGCAACCAATTCACAATAGTAATAGTCGTTCCAATCGCCAAAATGAACGGTACAACCTTCCGCGTGGAATTTGCTTGTTTCGGGAACGGTATAACCGTCTTTATCGGTCACCATATTCTTGTTGGTACCAACCATCATACCGCTGTAACGATACCAATAATACTGATAGTTGCCACAAACGTCATTATATACATCCATCTGTGCCGCAACGTGACAGTTAGTCATATACACGTGACCTGCACCGCGGAACATACCGACTAAACCGCCGCAAGCGACGTCCCAAGATCCCCACAAAGCGGTGATTTTATTGGTGTTGTCGATAGTAATGTTATTAAAAGTCAGTTTATAAGTGTCGGGGTCATCGCTGTTGCCGCCGATACCCACGATACCGCCGTTACCGGTGTTATATACGCGGGGTTCACAGTTAGTAATCGCGATGTTTTCAAAGGTGGAGTTCACCGCGTAGGCGGCAACCACACCCGTGGGGGTAAATTCGCCGTCGGACGAGAAATTGTCAACAGTCAGGTTCTTAACGGTGCCGTTTACAACGTAACCGAACAGACCCATAGCATCGCTATAATAATTACCTTCATAATCACCTTTGATTTCCCACGTATTGTGATAGAAATTGGCAACGGTGTGTCCGTTACCGTCGAAGGTGCCTTCAAAGGAGTATACGGTGCTGTAATAGTCGCCTGTCGTACCATCTGCGTTTTTATCTTCAGTATAGTAATAGCCGATGGGATAGAAAATTACTTCCGGATTTGCTCCTTCAGCGTCACCAAGATTGATATTGGAGAGCAGTTTGACAGTTTTTCCGGCAAAGTCACCTCTTGTTTTACCATTCATACCGCCGACGATAGCGCCGAAACCTGCCAACTGGTCAGCGTTGGCAATTTCATACACGTCTTTGGAAGCATCATACCAGTCATAATTGAAGTTGCCTTTCCAGCCTGCGGCGGTCTCCGCTACTAAGGCTACTTCGGAGAAAGAAGCCATAGCAACGCTGACAGCACCTGTCAGGGGGTCGTAGGTAAAGGTGTTATGTGCGGTGAGCGCATCTCTGTTATCCACAAGGGTCATCACAGAGTTGGCACCATCTTCCACGTGGAAAAGATGGTAGTTACCCATATTGAGATATTTGGGCAACACTTCGCCGAGGTCCACGATAATCGGGGTGGTGTTATCTTCGGCAACGCCTTCCACGTGCACGTCCACGGGGATAAGCACTTCATCATTGACAACGGTGATGTCGCTGGTGGTATTTTTCAGAGGTGTAACAGAAAGTGTCAGTTTGTCTACGCCGTTTTTCAGCGCAACACCCGCGGGCGCATACGCCGAAATACCGTTGCCCTGCAAGGTAATGCCGCCTGCGGGCACCTTGCCGTTATCGGGGGTAAAGGTTGCAGTAACAGAGCCGCCGACAATCAACTGCGGATATTCTGCGCTACCGTCATAATCGAAACCAAAGGCATCCTGTTCAAACGGCGCTTGGGTGGCTAATGCGGTAATAGTGAAATCTCCCGCATCTTTACCCTGATAATCATTCCCTGCGGTGGTGAGCATATTCATCGCCAAGGTTACCACCGTCTCACCCGACGGATGCAACGGGCTGTACTGATCGGTTGCCAAAAGGGTGCCGTCTGCAGTAGTCCCGCCGCTCAACACGTTATTTAAAAGACCGATAGCACCGAGTTTATCCAAATCTTCACGGCCATTCATCTCAACAGCTTCATCCGCGAAGTACACGTTAATAACCTCAGCGAGCTTACCCACGCCGTTTTGCGGGGTCAAGGTCAGCTTATAGTTGAGTGCTAAGTTACCTTTGTTAACAAGTTTTATGTACTTAACATCGGTGTAACCCGGTTCCCAGTTTTCGTAGCTGAAAATCGTATTTTTACCGTCTTCCTCAACGTTATGCCATACGCCGCTGTTAAGGTCGTCGGTCCAGTACATCTCAATGTCCAGTTTACCTGCCTTGATAATGTTACTGCTTGACGTCACGCTGTCGGTAAACCACGCAAAGGTGGAGCCTATCAGCATAGACACGCACAAGAGCAATGCCAAACCACTTTTCAGCAATGCCGTTTTTCTTTGTTTCATCATATACACCTCTGTTTATTTTTCGGTAACCAAAGGATACAAACAACAGTATTTGTACCCTTTGGTTACCGGACCCTTCCTCCCGAGAGAAAGGGTCACGGTTATTTTAGAAATCAGGGAATAACAATGCCTTGGCTCAGGTCGATATCGTCACCCAAAGAGATGTTCGTATCGCCGTTGTTAATGGCATCCTGCAAACCTTGACCGGAGGTCACGACAGTAGTACCGTCAATCACAGCGTTGCCGCCGAATTTGTAGGTTACTACGTTCACGTCGTAGAACTCGGTTTCGTCTTCGGGATTGGTCAAACGAAGTTTAACAGTGAAGGTAGCACCGTCAAGTTTGTCATCCACATCGCCGACACCGCACATAAAGGTACTTACATTACTTTCTATGGCAGAATAGGTCCACGGATTTTGGGTTACAGAACCAAGCAGCGGAAGCTCTTCGTTTGCGTTAAGGGTAACTTCGCCGTTGTGGAAACCAACATAAGCGCCAAAGTTTTCATAGTAACCGCCGAGGAAAATCTCATTCTCGCCGAGGTCACGGTCAAGAGAGACATAGAAATCACAGTACCAGTATTCAAACGCCGCTCTTACCGCGGGATCGAGATTTTCCGGACATTTGAAGATGAATGCCGCTTCCAGATCGGAATCAAGGCCCTCTGTGGGAGACCACGCACCGTAGGAGCCCCACTGCACTTTACCTTCGCCGACATATTCCGGCGCGTAGGTTACGGTAGCTTTAGGATAGGTTGCGCCGTCGGGAACTTCGGGCGCTACATACTCAGAGTCAGCGTCATACACTACGGTAAAGGGGCTGAAGGTTGCGGTTTTGAAGGTCACGTAACCGGTGGTGGGATCATAACGAGCATCGATTTCGGTATCGTAGTGATACAGTCTCACGGTGTCGGGATCCAGACCGGTGGGGATCTTCAGACCAACTTCGATAAGTTCGGTGTTGCCTTCTTTCAGACCGATAACTTTCACGTCGAAGGATTCAGCAGTCTCGTTGGTCGCAACGGTGAAGGTACCGTCGTACTCGGTCGGTACAACGCTGAGTTCGAGCTCGTTAGCATCGGTAGCAACCGCAGCGGAAGGAACGTTCGCATAGCCAACGTTGTACTGCTGGGTATTGTGGTCTTTCGCAAGGAGTTCATAAACAGTTGTGCCGGCTTCGACTTTCGCAGTAGCTTTGTAGGCATACTCTGCTTCATAGTCATAGTCTTTGCCGAACGCATCTTCTTCAACGGTCGCCTGACCCGCCAGAACAGCGAGGTCAAAGTTGAGTTTGCCTTCCTGATACTGATTGCCCGCTTCTTCCAACATATGGATAGAAAGCGCGAATTTGTGTTCGTCGCCGGGATTCATTACAACGTCCGTTTCGGTTACAGTCTGGGTGCCGAGAACAACTTTTTTGCCTTCGTCAGCATCCCATTCGGTGACTTCGCCATAGGTCGCGTCGGGGGTGATTGCGTACTGCATCACTTCGTAGAGATTTTTCTCTACGTCAGTGATCTTCAGAGCAACGGAGTATTTGAGAGCCAAAGTACCCGCGTTGACGATTTTCAGGTATGCAACCTGTGTTTTGCCGGGTTCCCAAAGGGTATCGGCATTGTTGTTCTGCGCTTTGTTGCTGAGCATATTGAAGATAGAATCGGTAGCGGCGCTGATATCTTCATAGCCTGCACCCGTATCCATCCACAGCTGCACATCCAGTTTACCGGCCACGATCTTATTGTTGGAAGAAGTGACCGAATCGGTAAACCAAGCGAACGTGCTGCCTACCAGCATAGAAACACACGCCAAGAGTGCGAGAGCACTCATCAGCAGAGCACGCTTGGTGCTTTTTGTTTTAGTCATTGTAATGACCTCCTATTAAATTCTTGCATAAAATGTGTTTCGTTTGAAATTCATAGGTAATATGACAAGTTCGGGCGAATGACGGGTTCGCCGTCCCTTTTGCCGCAGGGCTCACGCCCTCGGCAAGCAAAAGATGCAAAGCAGAGTTTATATCCTCTGCTTGCCGCCTAACTCCCCGAGGGGAGTTAGGACGGACTTTGTTATCCTAAAAGGATGATTTTTTTGAATTTACGGCTTAGCAATGGTGGCATTCGCACTGTCAAGCGTAGCCAGAAACGATGTTGTATCGCGAATAATGATTACAACGGAACACCATTATCTTCTTGCCGTTAGAATTATTTCTTAGAAATTCTAATTACTTCTGTACCAAATCGTATCTTCCTAATCCGGCATCAGCTACGAATGTGCAGCTTGCTCCGTTAGAGTCGGTAATGTCAAAGGTGCAATTTTCAATTGTAACGCCGTCTATTTTGTTAATCAAGCCCTCACCACCAAATTGA
>JAZPXM010000129.1:0-2408 GCA_045543675.1 Acutalibacteraceae bacterium | reverse complement strand
GCTGCCTTTTTTCAAAGGAGAAAACCATGGATATTCCTCAACACATTCGCGCGTGTTTTCCGCCGCGTAAAGTAGATAGTCACAAGGGCACGTACGGCACGTTGCTTTCGGTCTGCGGCAGTTACGGCATGGTGGGTGCCGCCGTATTGGCAGCACGTGCCGCCGGTCGTTGCGGAACGGGTTTGGTAGTATCGGCAGTACCCGAATCGGTCTACCCCATCGCCGCCGCGCAACTGCCCGAAGTGGTGTTCTGCCCCCTTGCCGAGGGGTCTGCCGCCGCTAAAATGACACAAATGCAACCGTTTTTGAAAAAGGCAACCGCCGTGTTGATCGGATGCGGACTCGGCAACACCGCCCAAACCGCAGAACTGGTTACTGCTTTGTTTGCGCAAACCGAAACCCCGATTATTTTGGATGCAGACGGCATAAATGCGCGGGCGCGGCTTATATCTATAGTAGAAGCAGCGCACGCACCGCTCATCCTGACTCCGCATCCTGCCGAACTTGCGCGGTTACTGAATCTGACAGTCGCACAAGTGCAGGCGGATCGGCAAGCCGTTGCCAAAACCGCCGCACGGCGTTTTGGGGCTACCGTGGTACTGAAAGGACACCGCACCGTGATTGCTCAACCAAACGGAACGGTGTTTGTAAACGACACCGGCAACCCCGGCATGGCAGTCGCCGGAAGCGGCGACGTGCTTGCCGGCATAATTGCCGGACTGGCGGCACAAGGGTTATCTCCGTGGGATGCCGCTTGTTGCGGTGTATATCTGCACGGCGCGGCCGGTGATCGCGCCGCCGCAAAGGTTTCGCAACACGCGTTGTTGCCAACCGACATAATGGATGAGCTGGGTGCGCTGTTTCTGCAACTTGAACAATAGGAGTCGAACAGCTTATGCGCCGTCGCTTAGCGACTGTTTTGTGTTTATTCATTCCCCTTTTCTGCACAGCTTGTCATAATACCAAACCCGCAGACCCGCTGACCACGGATTTTGTCTGTGAGTTTCGGGCACAGTACAACAACATGACCGCCGCGGGAACACTCACCCGCCGCACCGCCGACACGTTACAGTTGGACTTTTCAGAACCCCAAACACTAAACGGGTTATCTGCGGAATGGAACGGCGATGCCGTTACCCTTCAGTATCTGGGACTGTCCTATACGGTGGACTCTGCCAAACTCCCCGAACAGGCGTTGGGCGAACAATTGCTGCAGGCGTTCAACGCGGCATTACACGGTGAGGGAGAACGTACAGAGAAAGACGGTCAAATTACCGTCACCGGTCTTGCGGGGGACTTTCCGTACACGTATGTGTACGATTCCCAAAGCGGCGCCCCGCTTTCGCTCACCGTCCCCGCACTCCCGCTCTCGGTCACCTTTTCAAATGTAGAAACCTCCTTATAAAAGGCAAAAAAAGATGCGCGGATTCTCCGCGCATCTTTTTGTCTTATAAGAAAAATCATTTTGTGTTTTCACTTATCCAATTTAGCAGAGGTTTTCGATTTCTCTCTTTCCACTCTTTGCATAAATAGTATTCTTTTCTTCCGATTTTGATTGGCGTTGAATAATATCGGTAATATCCGTTCGCGTCTTTTTCCCTTTCGGCTGACAAAATTGAATAATTCAATTTAAAGTACTTTTTACAATACTCTTTATTGAGAAGGTATTCAACTAAGTCCCTATTCTTCCCCTTTTTTATAATAGCGACTATTTCTTCTTGCGCAATTATTCCGACCTTTTTCAAAGACATTTCGGCCTCAAAAGCAAACTGTAAACACTCTTCGGAATATTGTTGCAACAAATCGTTAATATGATCGCGTTTTTGATAGATGCTTTTTAAGCGTTCTTTAACTTCGTCTTTTTCGTAAAACTCTAAAACCTTATCCCGGCTGGAGTGTTTGTCCAGTTCGCCGATTAAATATTTTAACGCTTCTTTTCTGCGTTCATAGTCATCGGTAATGGGTTGGATGCGATTTTTGGTTTCTTCGCTTTCATACCATTCCTCAAATGTTTTACTTCCTTTTGAAGAATTACACGTGGAACAACAAGGCAAAAGATTATAGATTTCGGTTATGTCACCTGAAGCCGTTTTGTCATTAACCAAAGAATGAATATGGTCAGCAGAAGTAGCTTTCAAACCGCAATATGCGCACAAATTTTCTTCTCTGCTATTACCTAAAATCTTAATACCATAGACGTCTTCCACCTTTTTGTATATGGCATATACGGCTTGTTCTTCTTCTATGGATAATTCTTTTAGCCAGGGTGTGATGGAATGTACAAAAGCACTTGTGATGGTGGAACTTCTACCCGTCAAGGTTGTTCTGTTAGGCCAATTAATCAATTTACTTTCTGCCATTATAATTACTCCGTTTCGTTACGTTCCCAGCAATATCATGTGACAAAC
>JAZPXM010000128.1:0-20470 GCA_045543675.1 Acutalibacteraceae bacterium | reverse complement strand
CCCACTTGCATCTTTTCGATGTGAATTAACGGGTAAAGTGTTCTTGTCTCGTTGTTTAATTTTCAAGGTCCTGTGCTGTCTCTTGCGGGACAGCTTTGCTATAATACCACCCATTTCTCACTTTGTCAACACATTTTATCAATTTTTTTGAACTTTTTTTCGCTTTGTGCAACATAGTAAAAAGGATACCACAACGGGTATCCTTTTTGTGTATTTTTGTAATAATACTACATATTATATATTACTTTTTATTTTGGCATCCGCAACCGCAATCGGTCGTATCCGCCGCCGGCGGGAAAAACTCATTTACGGGGAAGCACATCTTCTTAAAGATTTCGCACGGGTTATCCGCTGTCGAGCAACATTCCTTACCCGGCAAGCAATAGTCATAGACAGGAACCAGCATCTGCACCTTGCGAATCAGCTGTACGATCGTAAACAACCCTACCGTCACCAAAACCGCTTTACCTTCTTCGGCTTCTACGAAGCAACCGCCGTAGCGGTTGCAAAGACACTCCGGAATAGAGATCTCACAACAACGGCACTTACATTCGCAGGTGTTCACCAATTTCACGCCGAGAATGACGGGGTCAGCCACCTGTACACAACAACGCGGCATATTACGCACCAGCGTGCTGGGCGTACGTTCGCAGGGTTCCGCGTTAAATTCGCTGCAAAATACTTTTACGTTACCTTCGCTGCCGAACAAGATAACTTTCTTTTGATAGGTAGCGATGCCGCATACCTCGGTACACGGTGCGCCGTGACCCGTAAACACTTCCAAACAGATTTCAAAGTAGAACGTGATATCGCACGCATAATAGCCCCTATTAAACGGCAACGCTTCTACATCAATGTGCGTATGGACCACTTCTACACCTTTGGGTCTCACGCTTACCGCGCGGTCTATGAGCATCTGATCCCGCTCACAGAAATACACCCGCATATTTTCGGCGCAATCTTTATCGCCGCAACTGTCATACACACGACCTGCGTCGATACACACCGCTTCCTTACAGCCGCCGTCACGCATCAATCGATTATCAGCCATAAAAAATCCTCCCGTTTCAAGAATGATATGTTCACACAGGTTTCCTGTGCTTCACTACCATTGTATGAAACCGGGAGGATTCGGTGCTTATAATTTTGTGAGTTTTGCAAAATTATGCATAATCTTTTTAACACCCACCGATTCAAACCGGATTTCCAGCAAGGAATCGTTACCCATAGGGGTCACTTTCAGTACTTCACCCGTTCCAAACGTGGCGTGAGACACCATATCCCCTGCTTTTAACGCACAAGGGGTTGCCTGCGGTTGCGAGAAAGTGCGCGGGGGTGTAGCCTTTGGTGTGGGGGCGGGTGCAGACGGAGCACGGTGCATTTCTTCCGAGAAAGAATACCGACTGCCGCCGAAACCGCCAAAACTGCGTGGTTTTTCGGTGGCTCTGCGACTCGTATCTTTAACTTCCAGCAGTTCCGTGGGGATATCCTGTAAAAACCGCGACGGACGGTTATAGGTGGTCTGCCCGTACAACATACGGCTGACCGCATTCAGAATAAACAATTCTTCTCTTGCGCGGGTAATGGCTACGTAGCAAAGACGGCGGTCTTCTTCCAATTCTTCGGGCTGGTACATCACCTGCATACCGGGGAAAACGCCTTCTTCAAGGCCGGGCAACAGCACCACGGGAAATTCAAGTCCCTTGGAAGCGTGCATGGTCATCAAGATAACCGAATCGGCATTTTCATCGTAATTATCAATATCGGTGAGCAACGCCATTTCTTCCAAGAAACCCGCCAATGTCGGTTGTACATCTTCAGGGCAATTTTGCTCGAAATTGATAATATTCGATGCCAATTCGTTAAGATTTTCCACCCTGCCTTCTTCTTCGATACCTGCATTCTCCCACATTGCCAGATACCCCGTGGTTTCAAGCATGGTACGGTACAGTAAATGCAAGGAAATTTCGGGGTCTTCATTCAAGGAACGCAGGTTTTCAATCATTGCGATAAACGCAGTCAGTTTGGTTGCCGCACGGGATAATTCGGGGTATGCCGCGGCATTTGCCAACACCGTATACATACTAATCCCTGCTGTATCCGCTATCTCGGCGGCACGTTCCAATGTCGTATCACCGATACCGCGGCGCGGCTCGTTGATAATGCGGCGCAAGCTGACCGTGTCGGCAGGATTGTTGATAAGACGTAAATACGCTATCGCATCTTTAACTTCTTTAGTATCGTTAAACCGATGACCGCCGATAATGCGGTACGGTACACCACTTTTCAAAAGTGCCTGTTCAATGGCGTTAGACTGGGCATTAGCGCGATACAGCACGGCAAAATCGCTGAATTTTCTGCCTGCAGAAACACCTGCCAGCACCGTCTCTGCCACAAAACGCCCTTCTGCTTCTGCTGTATCTACCGTCACTGCGTGAATTTTCTTGCCTTCGGGGTTTTGTGTCCACAATGTCTTTCCTTTGCGGCCCACATTCTTAGCAATCACCGCATTGGCGGCATCCAAAATGTTTTGGGTTGAACGATAATTCTGCTCCAAGCGAATGACCGCGCACCCTTTAAATTCATCTTCAAAGTTCAAGATATTTTCAATGGTGGCACCGCGGAATTTATAAATACTTTGGTCATCGTCACCCACAACGCACAAATTACCGCTACCTTCTGCCAGCATACTGACCAAACGATACTGCGCGTGGTTAGTATCCTGATATTCGTCTACCATTATGTAGGGATACCGCATACGATATCTGTCCGCAATGTCGGGACGGGTTTCAAACAGGTCGATCACCTTACAAAGCAGGTCATCGAAATCCATAGCATCTGCTTCTAAAAGGCGGTTTTGATATAACTGATAGCATTTCGCAACCGTTTGCAAGCGCACATTACCCTGCACTTCGGGACGTTGCGCATACATAGCAGGCGTCAGCAGCGAATCTTTCGCACGGCTGATTTCTCCCAATATGGCGCGGTGTCCCAAAAACTTTTCGTCGATATTCAGCGACTTCATACACTCTTTCATCAATCGGCGGCTGTCATCTGTATCATAAATGGTAAAATGTGCCGAATAACCGAGCGCTTCACCGTCACGACGCAAAATACGTGCACAAAACGAGTGAAATGTACTTGCCATCACTTCTTCCCCTTCGCTCCCAAGCATCAGGGACAGACGTTCGCGGAGTTCACCCGCCGCCTTATTGGTAAAAGTGATTGCCAAAATCTTCCAAGCGGGGCACGGGTCAACCGCTAATAAATGTGCCAAGCGGTCATCCATCGGTAGTTCGCCCGCCGCTACACGACGCAACGCATCTTCTTGCTCGGGGGAAATAAAAGCGGGCATATCCGGCGCGTGATAGGCACTGCCAAAGCGCACCAAATTAGCAATACGGTTAATAAGCACCGTGGTCTTACCGCTACCTGCGCCCGCCAAAATCAACAACGCGCCTTCGGTGTGAAATACCGCTTCACGTTGTCGGTCGTTCATACGGCTGAAAAACCGTTCCATCGCTTGACGGCGCAAAGTGCAAAATTCTTGATTAGTTAACATATACATACCTCTTCTACGAAAAAAGGAGGATACCAAGGTATCCTCCTTTCCGCATACATAAGATTAACCGAACAATGTCAGCAACACACCTGCCGCAACAGCAGAGCCGATAACGCCTGCTACGTTGGGACCCATTGCGTGCATCAAAAGGAAGTTGCCGGGATTTTCCGATTGACCCACTTTCTGTGCCACACGCGCCGCCATCGGCACAGCGGAAACGCCCGCCGAACCGATAAGGGGATTGACTTTGCCGCCACTCAGGTAATACATCACTTTACCAAGCAACACACCGCCTGCGGTACCAAAGCTAAATGCGATAAGGCCAAGGCAGATGATAAGCAGGGTTTTTAATTGCAAGAACGTACCTGCATTGGCGGTAGCACCAACGGTGACACCCAAGAAAATGGTAATAATATTCATCAATTCATTCTGAGCGGTTTTAGAGATGCGTTCCACTACACCGCTTTCGCGCATCAAGTTACCGAGCATCAGCATACCGACAAGGGGTGCCGCACTGGGCAACAACAATACAACGATAACGGTTACCATAATCGGGAACAGAATCTTTTCTGTCTTAGAAACGGGACGCAACTGGGTCATTACTACCGAGCGTTCCTTTTTGGTGGTCAGTGCGCGCATGATCGGCGGCTGGATAATCGGTACCAGCGCCATATACGAATACGCCGCCACCGCAATAGCACCAAGCAGATGCGGTGCCAATTTAGATGTTAAGTAAATAGCCGTCGGGCCGTCAGCACCGCCGATAATAGCGATAGACGCCGCTTCCTGCTGGGTAAAGGCAAGGCCGTCAATATTCAGCAAATTCAACATACGGGCGCCAAAATAGGTGAAGAAAATGCCCAACTGTGCCGCCGCGCCGAGCAAAAAGCTCTTCGGATTAGAAAGCAAAGGACCAAAGTCGGTCATACAACCGATGCCAAGGAAGATAAGGGGCGGATAAATGCCGAACTTAACGCCTTGATACAAATACCACATAAGGCCGCCCTGTTCGAAGTGCTGCCAGAAAGGTACGACATAGCTCTTCACACCGTTTGCATCGGTATTGACTTTATACATACCGCCGTCGGTAGTACGGACGATTTCCATTTCTACGCCGTTAGCGTTTACGTATTTTTCCACGGCACCGTAGGCATTCACGTCCAGTTCGTATTCCATTTCATATACGGGATATACCTGTTCGTAGGTGCCGTCTACAATGCTTTGCGTCTCTGCGGGTGTAAGCGGTACCAGCGAATTGCGCTGGGGATCCATCACACCGCCCAAAGGCAGGTTAACAAGCAACATACCGAACGCAATGGGCAACAACAACAGCGGTTCAAATTGCTTTTTGATCGCGAGGTACAACAGTACACACGCAATAGCGATCATAATAAGACATTTCCAGCCGCCGTTTTCAAAA
Organism: Acutalibacteraceae bacterium; assembly: GCA_045543675.1. Classification (GTDB taxonomy): domain Bacteria; phylum Bacillota; class Clostridia; order Oscillospirales; family Acutalibacteraceae; genus URNF01. The sequence goes on along the minus strand of JAZPXM010000128.1, from coordinate 15,488 downwards.
TTTAAGAGTTGCGCCAATCCCGAAGATTGCCACAAATCTACAATAGCCGCAATAAATTTTTCCATAGTGCCGAGTCACCCTTTCTCAGTCCGCGAGATCAATCTTTGTGATGCTGTATTTCTGACCTGCGGGCATACAGGTAGCAACAGCCGCCGCAATCACCGCAGTAGTTTCCGGTTCAATACCGTTACGTACCTGTGCCGAAGACATCACGGGGCCAAGATCGACAGCCGGCGTCGGAGCTACTGCCGGTGCCGCCACGGGAGCCACAGGTGCCGCAGGGACTTCTTTTTCATCCTTCGTGCCGCTCATCACAACACCAAAACCCTTAAATACGCCTGTCAGCAATAACAGGACAGCGAAAACAACCACCAAACCGATCACGATGGTAAGACCTGCATCGGACAAGATCTCACCTGCAGTTTCGGTCGCCAATTGAAATAAAAACATACATTTGCCTCCAGTCAACAGGTAAAAAGCCACCTTCTCACCCATTATAAAATCCATTTGGTATTATACGCGATAATGTCAAAAAAAGCAATGCCTTTTTGCAAGATTGTCAAAAAAATGTCATTTGGCTGGTCGCGGGCATATCCCCCAGCACACCAAGGTCGCGCAACGACTGGGATACGCTCTTATTGATACCGCCGCGATTTTGCAGATCGTCTTCCGAAATAAACGGGTCTTTTTCGTTACACGCGGATGCCAACTGTATCGCCACACCCTCGCCTAAGCCTTTAACAGAGCCAAACGGCAAACGAATACCGCCGTCCTGCGGCACAAACTTATACGCTTGCGATTTATACAGATCGATGGGCAAAAACTGCACGCCGCGTTGCATAGCTTCGTACACCACGTGCAAAATTTCAGCGAGTTTCTGTTCGTTAGCGGTAGCGTCTTTGCCCATTGCGCGAATCTCGTCCATTTTGGCTTTAACCGCTTCTTTGCCGCCCATAACAGGTTCTGCATCAAAATCTTCACGGCGCGCGGTAAAGTATGCCGCGTAATATTCCACCGGCATATGCACCTTATACCACGCCACGCGAAGCGCCGCGATAATATACGCCGCCGCATGCGCTTTGGGGAACATATATTTTATCTTCATACAAGACTCAATATACCATTCGGGTACATTGTTATCCCGCATTGCCTGCATATGTTCTTCGGTGAGCAATTTGGTCGCGTTGCCCTTACGCACGATTTCCATGATCTTAAACGCCATTTTCGGCGGCAGACCTTTATGCATAAGGTAGGTCATAATGTTATCACGGGTACCGATAACTTCGGAAATGGTGCACGTACCCGCTTTGATCAATTCCTGTGCGTTGCCCAACCACACGTCCGTTCCGTGGGACAACCCGGAAATCTGCAACAAATCTGCAAAATTACGCGGTTTACAATCCAGCAACATCTGGCGCACAAAATTGGTGCCCAATTCAGGCAATGACAGCGTACCCGTTTCACATTCGATATCCGCGGGGGTAACGCCCAGCGCTTCGGGAGATGTAAACAAGGAATATACGGCAGGATCGGACATATCTACATCCATAACGCTTTTCCCGCTGTATTCTTCCAAATATTTATAGGTAGTAGGAATAATGTGGCCCAAGTTATCCAACTTCAAGATCGTATCATGGATAGCATGAAAGTCAAAATGCGTCGTGATGATATCCGAATCCGTTTTATCGGCAGGATGCTGAATGGGGCAAAAATCTTCCACGTCGAAATCATCCGGCACTACTACCATACCGCCGGGATGCTGGCTGGTGGTACGCTTAACACCCGTACAACCTACCACCAGTCGGTTGGTTTCGGCATTGCTGTATACCTGTCCCCGCTCGGCGGCGTAGTTTTTCACGTAACCGTATGCGGTTTTATCTGCAACCGTACCGATAGTACCGGCCTTAAATACGTGTTCGTCACCAAACAACGTTTCGGTATATTTATGGGCGCGGGTCTGGTATTCACTTGCAAAGTTCAAGTCGATATCAGGCGCTTTATCGCCGTCAAAACCCAAAAACGTTTCAAACGGGATTTCGTGACCGTCACGGTCTAACGGTTCACCGCACACAGGACAGTTTTTCGGCGGCAGGTCAAAGCCCGACCCCACCGAACCGTCGGTAAAGAACTCGGAATACTTACATTTTTTACAAACGTAGTGCGGTTCTAAGGGGTTAACTTCGGAAATGCCTGCCATATTTGCTACAAAAGAAGAACCAACCGATCCACGGGAACCCACAAGGTAACCGTTTTCTACCGAGTTTGCTACCAACTTTTGTGCAATCATATACAAAACGGCAAAGCCGTGTTTAATAATAGAACCGAGTTCACGTTCCAAACGCTTTTTTACCAATTCGGGTACAGGGTCACCGTACAGTTCTTTCGCACGCGCCCACGTAATTTCCTGTAACTGCTCGTCCGCACCGTCAATATGCGGTGTAAATGTACCAAGCGGTATGGGACGGATATCTTCTATCATATTAGCGATAAGATTGGTGTTGGTGATAACCACTTCTTCCGCCTTTTCTTCGCCGAGATACTGAAATTCCTTGAGCATTTCTTCGGTAGTGCGCAGGTAAAGCGGTGCTTGATGGTCCGCATCTTCATAACCGTTGCCTGCCTGTAAAATTGCACGGAAAGCCGCATCTTCCGGGTCAAGAAAATGCACGTCGCAGGTAGCACAAACCGGCTTACCTAAGTGCTCACCAAGTTTAACAATGGTGCGGTTAAAATCGCGTAATTGTTCTTCGTCGGTCGCTAACCCCTTGCGCAACATAAAGGCGTTATTGCTGATAGGCTGGATTTCCAAGTAGTCATAAAAGGACGCCACTTCTGCCAATTCCGCAAATGACTTTCCTTCCAATATAGCGTAAAACAGTTCACCCGCTTCACACGCGCTGCCAACAATAATACCTTCTCTGTGCTTTTCCAGCATAGAACGGGTAATACGCGGATGGCGGAAGAAACAATGCAGATTCGACCAAGAAATCAGTTTATACAGATTTTTAAGACCCGTGTTATTTTTCGCAAGCAACACCATATGATGCGATTTGGCTTTTTTAGGGTCGAAGTTTTCGTCGGTTTCAGCGGCACGGTCATCCACAAAATACGCTTCCATACCGTATAGCACTTTAATGGCATTACCTTTTTTGCGTAAGCCGTCCACCGCCTTGAGCGCATCGGGGAACGCCTGCACAACGCCGTGGTCGGTAATGGCAATAGCTTCGTGTCCCCAAGAAGCAGCCCGCTTCACCAAATCTCCTGCTTCGCTCATAGCGTCCATCATAGACATCTTGGTATGCAAGTGCAATTCTACGCGCTTTTTCGGTGCGGAATCGGTGCGTTGATATTTAGACACTACTGCTATAGCGCGAGGGCGCATCAAATTCGATTTCACATACGTATCGTAATCGTAACTGCCGCTGACTAACACACAACTGCCGTTACCCAGCGATTCTAAAGCGCCGATTTTATCCGCATCGCGTTTTTTATCCATCCACATACTCAATGTAATAGAGTCGGTGCGGTCACTGATATCCACGCTGTAACGGCATTTGGTGCCGTCACGATTATCTCGGGTTTCAATATTAAACACTTCACCCCAAACAACGTAAGTACTACCGTCCGCTTCCAGCGATTTAAGCGACACGGGGTGATCTTTTATCGGCGTACCAAACAACATCGCCGCTGTTTCGAGATAAATCGGTAATCCGTCTGCAGGCGGCACGGTGGTGTCGCGGGGCTTGAGCGGCTTAGGCGCTTCGCCTTTTTCCGCGGGTTTCGCCGCAACCGTGACTTTTGTTTGCGCCGCTGCCGCCGCTTCTTGTTGCACACGGCGGGTATCTTCTTCCGCCTTACGCATCAGCGCTACATACCGCTCGTCCGTTTCACTGATAGTGTCATCACCTACAATACCCACCGCAATGCGCACGCCAAACATAGCTTCCACCACGTCTGCCAACTGCTTTTCGGCGTTAGTAGCACGCAACAAACTATTGCCGCCGTGCGCCAGGGTCACGGTCATCGCGTTATCGGCAACGGTGCAGGTGGCATCATCAAACGTGCCGTTTACCGCCGCACTTTTACGGCGCAGATAGGCAACGCACAGCGGAAATGCCTGTTCACTCAACAAGGACGCAGGGAAACGCGGCTGTATCGTCGCGGCATGCAACAACAGTACACCCGTCAGTTTCTTTTCCGTTTCTTCCAACACACGCACGTCCACAAGGTTTTCTAAAATAAGGTCCATACGCAACGTACGCGCACGTATATCCAATTGTATATTTTCAACCAAAGCATCCGCAAAGGGATGGTTATCTTCTATGTATTCTCCGAATACCATTCGGAAGGGTTGTCCATTCATACGGCTTTTCTCTCTTCTCTTTATAAACTTTCAATTTCTTTCATCAGTTCTTCTACAGCAACACTTTCATCTACGGTACGGATAACCTGTCCTTTTTTGAAAATGGCAACTTTACCGTTACCGCCTGCAAGACCGATATCCGCTTCTCTTGCTTCGCCGGGACCATTGACGATACAGCCCATTACCGCAACCGTAATCGGTTTTTTCACGTTGCGCAGCCGTTCTTCCACCGCATTGGCAATACCGATAAGATCAATTGCTGTCCTGCCGCAGGTGGGACAAGACACAAAACGAACGGTATCTTCTTTCAATCCCAAAGCGGCAAGCAGATCCAAGCCTGCTTTTACTTCGGCAATAGGGTCGGCGGTCAAAGAAACACGAATGGTGTCCCCGATACCTTCCGCCAATAAACCACCGATGCCTGCCGCGGATTTTAGCAATCCCAATCGCTCGGTACCCGCTTCGGTAACGCCTAAATGCAACGGATAATCACAAGCGGCAGCAGTCAAACGACACGCTTCCATCATTGTAGAAACGGAAGAAGATTTAATAGAAATCACGATGTCCTCAAAATCGTATTTTTCGAGCAGTTTCGCGTGGTACAGCGCGCTGTCCCGCAACGCTTGCGCCGTGGGATGACCGTATTTGGCTAAAATCTCTTTTTCCAACGAGCCGGCATTGACACCGATACGGATAGGGATGCGTCTTTGGCGACAGCAATCCGCTACCGCCTTCACCCTATCTTCACCACCAATATTGCCGGGGTTAATGCGAATTTTATCTACACCCGCCGCGGCGGATTCCAATGCCAACTGATAATCAAAGTGAATATCTGCAACGATAGGTACCGACACCGCTTCTTTCAATGCCGCAATCAAACGCACCGCTTCCATATTCGGCACGGCGGCACGAATCACCTGACAACCCGCCGCTTCAAATGCCTTTGCCTGTGCCACACTCCCCGCAATATCTGCGGCAGGGACGTTAAGCATCGATTGCACACTAACGGGATGCCCACCGCCAATCGGCAGATTTCCCGCAAAAACGGTTTTAGATATTCTGCGTTGCATACACATATCACCCTAACATTTTACGAATATCGCTGAAGGTCACGACCGCCATCAGCGCAAACAGCAGGATAAGTCCGATGAAATGGACCACACCCTCAAATTTTGCGGGTACTTTTTTCCGCGTTACACCTTCGATAATTAAGAACAACAGTCTGCCACCGTCCAAAGCGGGCAACGGCAAAAGATTAAACACACCAACGTTGACGGTAATCAGCGCAATCATCATAAACAACGATTGCATCCCCTCCAATGTTATCGCTTGCGATACCGCATCACCGATAAAATCTACCGTGCCCACAGGACCGGACAGATCATTCAGTCCGTACCGTCCGGTCAGCAGATCGCCCAACGAGCGCCACACCGTTACCGCCAGCGAATATTCCATTTTTCCCGCCTGTTTTACAGTGGTCCACACAGTACGACGAATACCTGCTACTTTAAAATCATACCGAAGATACCGCATACCGCTTTCTTCATCAGTAGCCAACGTAAAGGTAACACCCTTTAACGTTGTCTTTTTTCCGTCACGGCGCACCAACATATCAAACACACCGTCTTCATCACTTTGCATCACCATGGATAAATCCATATCGGTGGCAATACGGGTGCCGTCCACCTTTAAAATGGTGTCACCCGCTCTCAGTCCTGTTTGATACGCCAACGACGTTTCGGGCAATTCTGCGATGGTCACACTACTGAAATACGCGTTGCCGTCCGCCGCTTTCGGCTCCATACAACCGAATGCTATCAACAATATGAGCAAACCGAGCAACAAGTTCATCGCCGCGCCTGCCACCACGATCAAAATGCGACGCCACACAGGTTTATCCGTAAGCGAACCATTTTCGGACGGTATCGCATCACGGTCAGCGTTGCCACCCATTGCAGACGGCGTGGGTGCATCTTCGTCTTCTCCCTCCATAGCGCAAAAACCGCCAAGCGGCAGTAAACGAAGCGAGTAAAGCGTCTCCCCTTTACCCCAACTTATCAATTTCGGTCCCATACCGATAGCAAACTCGTTTACCCGTACTTTCATACGTTTCGCAACGATGAAGTGACCGAACTCGTGTACCAGTATAATTACGCCGAATATCAGCAATGCAATGACGATACGCAATGCAGATGCCAAAAATGTCATACCTTACTTACCTCTCAAAACGCTGACGGATCTCCGTATCCGTTGCTAAAATATCTTGCACCGACTGCGGTGTAGGCAGGTCTAAATCCAGTATTGCCGACACCCGCCGCGTAATATCCAAAAAGGAGAGTTTTCCTTTTAAGAATAATGCCACCGCCGCTTCATTTGCGGCATTAACCGCCGCGGGATAGGCGCCGCCGCGACGAATCGCTTCGCGGCACACCTGCATAGCCGGGAAATTCTCATCATCGGGTTTATAAAACGTCAAGGTTGCCCAATCTTCCAGATTGAGCGGTTTTACAACCGGAGACGGTAAACGGTCGGGATAGGTCAATGCATACTGAATAGGCACATGCATATCGGGTACGCCCAATTCTGCAATCACCGCACGGTCATTATATTCGATAAGCGAATGAATAATGCTTTCCCGATGTACTACCACGTCGATTTTATCTTCCGGCAGATCAAACAACCAACTCGCTTCAATGATTTCGAGCCCTTTGTTCATCATAGTAGCAGAGTCGATGGTGATTTTAGCACCCATATCCCAGTTGGGATGTTTAAGTGCATCTGCGGGGGTGATATTTTCCAGTTCTTTTTGTGTTTTACCGAAAAACGGGCCGCCGGATGCCGTTAAAATGATACGGGATAAGGCGTTATTTTCGGGTGCGCCTTGCAAACATTGAAAAATAGCAGAATGTTCACTGTCAACAGGTAAAAGGCGTACGCCTTTACGACGAAGTGCCTCATACACAAACGCTCCGCCCGCGACCAACGTTTCTTTATTGGCAAGCGCAACATCGTGACCCGCTTCAATAGCGGCAAGCGTAGGTAACAGACCTACCATGCCCACAACGGCATTTAACACCATATCCGCTTCAGGTAAAGATGCCAACCGACATAAGCCGTCCATACCTGCCAGTACGGTAATATCCGTATCCGCAATACGCGTTTTTAAATCCGCCGCGGCTTTTTCGTCATATACCGCCGCATATTGCGGGCGGTATTTACGTAGTTGCGTTTCAAATGCATCAATACGGCTACCCACCGCCATACCAAGCAGGCGGTAACCCGCCAACGCCGCTACGTCTAATGCTTGCGTGCCGATAGACCCTGTAGAACCCAGTAATACCAAGTTTTTCATTGTTACACACCCTGTAAGATCGTCATTACCTGCAACGCCGCGAAAAACAGCGGCGCCACAAACAGCAGAGAATCAAAGCGATCCATCATACCGCCGTGTCCAGGCATAATATTGCCATAGTCTTTAGCACCGACCTGACGCTTGACCACCGATGCAAACAGATCGCCCATCACCGATAACGGCGACAGTACAAACGCTAAAACAGCGATTTTCCAATACGACACCGTCACGTCAGTCGGTAAGAACGCCACGTCCCATAAAACAGCAACCAGCAAAGCGCTTACAACGCCGCAAATCCAGCCGCCGAAAAAACCTTCTACCGTTTTCTTGGGACTAATGGCAGGGCACAGTTTATGTTTTCCGAAAAAGCTGCCTATAAAATAGGCACCCATATCACTGCCCCACGCAATAAGCAGTACCATCAACATATACAACAGACCGAAATCGTCCGCTTTACGGCAGTACACGGTGCAGGAAATGCCCAAGGATAAAATCAAGGTCATAAAAAATGCCACCGCCGTATCGCGCACCTGCAACGTGTCGTGCCGATACAGTTGATACCCGATCAATGCCATGCCGTACACGGCAAGGGTCAAATAAAACACCGGAATGCTTTGAAACCACCCCGCAAACGGCATCGCCGCCGCAAACACGAGTGACAGCACGGTCAGCGGGCGGTCTTTGGTAATACCCAACGCCGAAAACATTTCCCAAACCGCCAATATACATACAAGGGAAAAGCCACAATACGCTATAAACGGCGGCAGCAGCAATATGCCGATCAACAGAGCACCTGCCACCACACCTGTAATAATTCTGGTTTTCATACAGTTAGACTCCTCCAAAGCGGCGATGACGACGCGCAAACTCATAAAAAGCCGCATCCAAATCCGTCGCCTTAAAATCAGGCCACAGAATATCATCCATAAACACAAATTCCGCATACGCCGATTGCCAGATAAGGAAATTGGAAAGACGATACTCGCCGCTGGGACGTAACACCAAATCCACGGGCGGTGCATCCGCAGTAAACAAAGCATTTTGCAATGTCTCTTCCGTAATGTCCGTCACACGCATTTCTCCTGCCGCCACTTTTTCCGCTAACTTACGTGCGGCAAACACAATTTCCTGTTGTCCGCCGTAATTGAGCGCAATTTGCAGTACCATACCCGTTTTATTGGCAGTAGAGCGTTCCGCTTCTTCCATTAACGCACGGATATCTTCTGCCAGCGGCGTACGGTCACCGATAAAACGCGTGCAGATATTTTCTGCTTCAAAATCCGCAAGCGATTCTTTGAGATACTGGCGAAGCAGGTCCATAATGGCACCCACTTCTTCCTGCGGTCGTTTCCAGTTTTCGGTAGAAAAGGCATACACCGTCAGGTATTTGACGCCACGCTTTTCACAGTATTTGGTGATATTTCGAAACACCTGCGCACCCGTTACGTGTCCCGCTTGTCTGGGCAGACCGCGTTTTTTGGCCCATCTGCCGTTACCGTCCATAATAATACCGACGTGACAAGGGGCTGGGGCTAAAGTGGTTTCTGCTTTCCGTCTTTTCTTAAAAAACATACCCGATTTCCTTTCAAACAAGGCATATTTGCTAACAAAGCGGACACAAACGTCCGCTTTGTTTAACTCTTTACAGTTCCATAATTTCCTTGTCTTTTTTCGCGGCAATGCCGTCGATTTCTTTGCAGAATTTATCGGTAAGATCCTGCATTTTCTTTTCCGCGCCCTTTAAATCATCTTCCGTAATCTCGGATTTCTTTTTCTTATCTTTCAGTTTATCCATTGCATCACGACGAATAGAACGAATAGCCACTTTACAATCTTCCGCCAATTTGAAGATGTTTTTACCGATTTCTTTACGGCGCTCTTCGGTAAGCGGCGGGAACACCAAACGGATAACCGAACCGTCGTTTTGCGGGTTGATGCCGATATCCGACATCAAAATAGCACGTTCGATATCTTTTAAGGTGGATTTATCCCACGGTTGTACCATCAGCGTACGCGCATCGGGAACCGATACTGCCGCCATCTGGTTGATGGGGGTGGGCGTGCCGTAATATTCTACGGTCACTTTATCCAAAATAGCGGGATTTGCACGACCCGCGCGGATAGCGGCGTATTCGCCAAGCAAAGAGTTAATGCTCTTATTCATTTTTTCTTCTGCAACTTTAAAGATCTCATTCATAGTGGTTTCTCCTTTTTCAAAAAATTATTCAACCAAAGTGCCAATCGGCTCACCGCTGACGGCACGTACAATGTTGTCGGGGTCTTCCATATTGAACACCAGTAGCGGAATATGGTTATCACGGCACATAGAAGCCGCCGTAGCATCCATTACCTGCAAACCTTTGCTCAACACGTCGGTAAAGGAAAGGGTATCAAAGCGTTTTGCGTCGGGGTTTTTCTTCGGGTCGGAATCGTACACGCCGTCCACCATACTGGCTTTAAAAATGATGTCTGCATCGATTTCCGCCGCACGCAACGCCGCCGCTGTATCGGTAGAGAAGAACGGGTTACCCGTACCGCAACCGAAAATCACAATCCGTATCTTGACCAGGTGACGTACCGCACGGTTACGAATGTACGGCTCGGCAATCTGGTTCATCGCAATAGCGGTCTGCACACGTACTGCACAGCCTTCCTGCTCCAGCGTATCCGCCAAGGCCAGCGCATTAATAGTGGTGGCAAGCATACCCATATGGTCCGCGCGGGTGCGATCCATTTTACCGCTGGAACGACCGCGCCAGAAGTTACCGCCGCCGACAACGATAGCAATTTCTACGCCCATATCGGCACATTTTTTAACGTCTTTGCAAACCGTTTCCAAAGTCTTAAAATTGAGACCGAAACCCGTCTCCCCCGACAGCGCTTCGCCGCTCAATTTCAATAATACGCGTTTATACTTCATTCCCATTCACCTTTCCTTCACAGAGCCAAAAGCCCCTACTACTCTTATCATATAGTATACTATATATTCGTTTCTCTGTAAAGCGAAAAGGTGAATTTTAACAAACATTTTTTATTTTAAAAAAGAACTGCGATGCAAACACATCGCAGTTCTTCCTATTACAGTTTTACCGTTTTGCCCGCAGGTACGTGATGCTCTTTTCCGCCGCTAAAGAACCACACATCGATAACGGTGGGGTTATACGCTTGCGTACCATCCACCGAGAATTGCAATGCATCAAAAGCCGCCAGATAGTCGTAAATCTGCATATTGGTGGCATACCACACGTCTTCCTTGCCCGCAATTTTTTCCGCAAATTCTTCCATGATATACCAGTTATCATTATCGCGGAATTCATACGTATGACCCCATACGTAGAAAAGCCAACCGTGTTGCCTGCCGTTGGGTGTTTCGTTAATGAATTTGTCTGCTAAATCGAACAGTTTTGCATTGTTATGATGACACGTAGCGGTCAAAGCAAGCCAGTTTTCGGGCAAACGGAAATCTTCGGTGGAAATTACCGTACGACTGTATTTGATACCTGCCGCTTTTAATAATTCAATGGTACGTGCATTATAAGTGCCGTAGGGATATGCCATACCTTGAATGATCTCGCCCGACAATTCTTCCAATGCACGGCGGTCATCCAGCACTTCCGTCAGCGCCGTGGAATCAGGCAGTTTTTCAAGAAAAGGATGATGCACCGCATGGCAAGCCAATTCCTGACCCGCAGGAATATACAAATCTTTCACCTGCTCAGCGGTTAAGCGATTTTTATTTCCGAAACAACCGCTGTTCACGTTAAAGGTGCCGAAAAGATTATGTTTTTTGAAGATTTCCACCAAACGAACATCCTGTTCTACACCGTCATCGTAACTAAACGTCAACGCCTTCGGTTTTCCGCCGGGAAAACGCACCAATCGCAGATCCATAGTTTTCACTCCGTTTTACTGATGATTTTTTTCAGTATAGCACGCTTTTTTGAAACATACAAGAGATTTCAAAAGAAAAAGGACGGTCTTTCGACCGTCCTTTCAAATGTTTGAAACTTATTTGGACATTGCGGCAACTTCAGCAGCGAAATCATCTTCGCGTTTCTGCAAGCCTTCGCCTTTTTCGAAACGAACAAAGTCAACCAGCGTCATATCGCCGCCGACTTTTTTCGCTTCCGCAGCGATGTACTGCGCAACGTTCATGCTGCTGTCTTTCACGAATTCCTGATTGAGCAGACAGTTTTCTTTGAAGAATTTGCCCATACGGCCGTCCACCATCTTCTGGATGATGTTTTCGGGTTTGTTGGCATTCTTCGGATCCGCAGCAATCTGTGCAACGGTAATTTCTCTTTCTTTCGCAACGTCCGCAGCGGGTACGGTCGCTTCGGAGAGATACGGTGCGTTCAACGCCGCAATCTGCATAGCAACGTCTTTACCGCAAGCTTTCAGCACGTCGGTACCGGAAGCAGCAGCATCCGCTTCAAATTTCACGAGAACGCCGATGCGGCCTTCGCCGTGAACATACGCAACAACGTCGCCTTCATAGCGAACAAAACGGCGTACGGACAGGTTTTCACCGATAACGAGAACTTTCTCCTGCAACGCTTCGGTAACGGTTTTGCCGTCGCCGTAGGGCATTTCGAGAAGAGCAGCTACGTCAGCGGGGTTGTTATCAGCGATAACAGCCGCTACGGTGTGTACGAATTCCTGGAATTTTTCGCTCTTAGCGGCGAAATCGGTTTCCGCGTTAACTTCTACAACAACGCCAACCTTTTTCGCATCATCAACATACGCATACACAGCGCCTTCAGCGGCGATGCGGCTGGCCTTTTTCGCAGCAGCGGCAAGACCTTTTTCGCGCAGGATATCGATTGCTTTTTCCATATCACCGTCAGTTTCGGTGAGTGCTTTTTTACATTCCATCATGCCAACGCCGGTTTTTTCACGCAGCGTTTTTACATCAGCAGCAGTAAATGCCATTTTTATAGTCATCCTTTCCCAGTTGTAATTAAACAGAATTATTCTTCAACAGGAGCTTCTTCAGCGGGCGCTTCTTCTTCAGCAGCGGCAGCGGTGGCTTCACCCTGACGGCCTTCGATGATAGCGTCAGCCATGGTAGCGGCAATCAGTTTTACAGCGCGGATAGCGTCGTCGTTGCCGGGGATGACGTAGTCAACGTCGTCGGGATCGCAGTTGGTGTCAACGATAGCGATAACCGGGATGCCCAGTTTCTTAGCTTCGGCAACAGCGATCTTTTCTTTGCGGGGGTCTACGATGAACAAAGCGCCGGGGAGCTTGTTCATATCCTGGATACCGCCTAAGAATTTTTCGAGTTTTTCGATTTCGTGGTTAAGTTTTACAACTTCCTTCTTGGGCATCAGATCAAAAGTGCCGTTTTCGGACATTTCTTTGAGCTGGTGCAGACGCGCAATACGGCTGCGAATGGTGCGGAAGTTGGTGAGCATACCGCCGAGCCAACGGGCATTGACAAAGTATGCACCGGCGCGTTCTGCTTCTTCACGAACAGAATCCTGCGCCTGTTTTTTGGTGCCTACGAACAGCACGGTCTGGTCGTTAGCGGACAGTTCACGAATGAACATATACGCTTCTTCCAGTTTGCGAACGGTTTTCTGCAAATCAATGATGTAGATACCGTTGCGCTCGGTGAAGATGTAGGGCGCCATTTTGGGATTCCAGCGACGGGTCTGATGACCGAAATGTACGCCGGCTTCCAGCAATTGTTTCATGGATACGACTGACATAAGATTTTCCTCCTTGGTTTTTCCTCCGCGGCATTTTATGGTCACCGCCCGACACTTTCGGGTTCGGCACCGACCGTAAAATGTAGTTCCGCGTGCGTTATGCCGACATAGTATACCACAACGTTTTATAAAAAGCAAGTGTTTTTTTGGGGTTTTTCAAAATTTATTATAGATATACATGTGCATTGCGGGACGATGCGGGCTGTATAGTCTGATATGATTGTTTACAGCGTGTACAGGCGTTTTCCTATACCCCGATGCCTCGCACAAAAAAAATAACCGATGCCTAAAGACATCGGTTATTTTTGGTGAACCATCGGAGATTCGAACTCCGGACACCCTGATTAAAAGTCAGGTGCTCTGCCGGCTGAGCTAATGGTTCGTTTCAGCGCTTGCTTATTATACCCAAACGAACCCTGCTTGTCAAGTAAAATTTTCATTTTTCGAAAATATTTTTATTTTTTGCTTCAAACCGCTTCTTTTATGCTGATAACCGCCACCGTCATATCGTCTATCCGTGCGGCATCTTTTTGTTTTGCCAAAGCATTCTCCAACAATTCGTGTGCCGCCTTTTCCGCGGGCGCATCACTGTTTTTAATGTATTCTTCTATCCACGCAACACCATCTGCCAGCATACCGTCACTCATCATCACAAGCGTATCCCCCGCTTTTAACGTATCCCGCACCGTTTCAAAACCCGTATTCTGTAAAATACCCACAGGCAAAGACGGTGCTTCCATACGGGAGACACGTCCTCCGCTTTTTAGCAGCGATGTTACCGCTCCCGCTTTATACAAAGTGACCTTTCCCGTAAATAAATCGGTTTCCATAATATCCAGCGTGGTCAACGTTTCGTCTCCCGATTTTGCCAACAGCGCGGTATTTACCGTTTTTAGAACCGTATCGGGAGAAAAGCCCGCACGCATCAACTTGGCAGATATACCCGCCGCCAGCGCACCGTCCACCGCGGCACGCCCGCCGCTACCCATACCATCGCTCAGAATGAACACCGCGCGCCCGCCGTCTTCATACTGTTCGCACACGTCACCGATGAGTTTTTCTCCCGTACAGGTGTGCTGCGCCACACCGACGATAACACGATACTGTGGTTTTTCAGTTAAGGTGATTTTTACCATTCCCTGCATTTCCAATACGGCGGGGCGTGCAAATTCTCTGCCGCAACAAATCTCCATCTCCCGAAACCACCGTCCGCCATCCACACACACGCCTACGTCTTCCGCCAAAATCTCTACTGTTAAACGGTCGTCACTGCTCACAAGGCACACCGCTTCTTCCACCGGCATACCAAAGTCTTCGCATAGTGCCACCACCCTATTCGCCGTTTCGGTATCCACCCGTTGCTCGCCGTGAAATCGCGCACCGATCTCATCCAGCAGGTCACCCGTATCTTTAAACTGTGCAGTTACCACCGCACGCACTTCGTGCAACCTCTCCCAAGCGCTTTCCTTTTCTAAAAAACGGTCATATTCTCTGTTTATCGTCTGCGCTACGTCGTGCGGGCGGCGGCAGGTACGTGTAAATGTTCCCGCAAAGTCATCGGTATGTACCTCACCCTTTTCCCGCAAAACAGGCGTAAGCAGATGTAACGTCTGTAACGTTTCTGTTGCCTGCTTGTCCCAACACATCGTATGCAAACTGCAATGTCTGCAAACAGTATCCTCGACACGGCGGTATACACCGCCGATTTCAGGCGCACCGTATCGTGCCAATTTTTCGGACACCGCATCTACTGTACCCGCCACCTGATGCATGGCGGTAGCCGCCACGTCCAATTTCATAGTCATAGAGCGGCGCAGTCCTTCTACTGCAGGCAGGTGCTGTCCACTCATCAAAAAACGTCGCAGCAATTTATCCAGCGAACGCGGTAACAGCGTAAATACAATACACGCCGCCACCGTTTCATAAATACACGCCGCCGCAGACAAATCCGCCACAGAAGTAAGGCACAACAGCACGTTCGCAATCAAATAGACACCCGCCACTGCAAACCGTCCGTAACGGGAAAACACCCCTGCCAACAAACCACCAAACGCGAACC
>JAZPXM010000127.1:0-16849 GCA_045543675.1 Acutalibacteraceae bacterium | reverse complement strand
AATAACTATATAAAATCAAAAACGCCAAATTCGCCTATAATTAAAAATTATTTTAATGCTTTTTGGGTTGGAGGTGTGATTTGTTGTGTAGGTCAACTAATCAGAAATATACTAATAAGTTTAGGACTTGGCTTAGATAATGCTAAAATGCTCACGCCAATAATTTTGGTGTTTTTAGGTGCCTTTTTGACAGGTGTTGGTATATATGATAAAATAGGAAAATTCGCAGGCGCTGGCAGTATAATACCAATTACAGGCTTTGCCAATTCAATAGTATCATCAGCTGTAGAATTTAAAAAAGAGGGTTATATAATGGGCGTCGGAGCGAAGCTCTTCACAATCGCCGGCCCCGTGATCGTCTACGGCACGGTGGCGAGCGTGGTGTATGGGATTGTTTATTGGGTTACAACATTATTTTAAAAGGAAGGTCGACGATGGTACTCGGCGACCTTCGAAAGTTTTATTCTTCAAAATCAAACAATTCAATCGAATATTTTCCACTTTTATCATATACTACACCATCATCATCCCAATATACATATCCCCATAAGCCGTAGTATATATTTTCTCCATCGGTGTAATATCCATCGTGTGTTTCGTGAGGTTTCAGCGTTTTGTTCTTATCATAATAGAAAAAGCCTTCTTGGTCTAAATAGCAATTATCACCATCGTATGCTTTTCCGTTTTGATCAATGTAATCTCCAACAACAAACCAAGCGGGTTCGTATGTGTAAATGTTTCCTTCTTTGTCATATAGCGGAACTTCCATATAATCAAAGTATTCGTTGCCGTGAACATCATAAGCGGCAGCAAGGGGTTCGTTGTCTGCGTAACTTTTTATAAAACCTAACCCCATACTTATTGCTGAAACAATCGATAATATCGCTGCGACAACGATCAATATTATCGATATGGTTAGTAAAATTTTACTTGATTTCGGTGATTTTATATCAGAGATAGAGGGATCTACTTTTTTTGCAATCCATCTTCTGTAAATTTCATATACGATTCTTGTAAAGATAGGGGAAACAATAATGAAAAAAAGCCAGTAAATTTTATGTTTGTCGTTTCGAATTTTCAAAATTTTGTATGTAGAAACAACCATAAAAATTGTTGCTATAAATCTCAAAATCGGGACAACAATTAAATAACCAGTGCCGCCCGTAAGAAATAACCCTTGAGAAATATTATCAAACATTATAAGACCTCATTTCACTAATGATATAATATTATACCACACCGCTGTTTTAATGTAAATATTTTTGTAAAAGGGTGCGTCCTATATTGACAGCGGCAGAGGGGTTTGTCTTGGGAGTTGGTGCGAAGATGTTTACCGTCGCAGAGCCGGTAATTGTATATGGCACTGTGGCATCGGTGGTTTATGGAATTATTTATTGGATTGCAACATTATTTTAACGTAGAGCGGGGGCTTGCTCCCGCCGCAACAAAAAACGGCTTAACCATTTTGGTTAAGCCGTTTTTCCTTTTACATATGTCCGCCTTCAATTTCAGCGGCGTTTTTTCCGTGGATAACAACGGTTCTGTCTGCGGGTATGTATGCGTCCGGGAAATGAACCATCACGTTTTCTTTTTCGAGTTTTGCTTGCAAACTGCGAATGTTTACATCGGAAACGGAAGTGTTACCTTTCATTGCCAAGGTAGCTGCTTCGCCTGCCGCCTGACCGGTTAAAATTGCAGGGGGAATTACGCGGAGCAAATCCCACCCGTATCCTGTTCCGTCGGCGCTTCTGCCCGCGGTAATGATGTTGGGAAAATCTTTTCTTGTCAGCGCACGGAGCGGCACTTCAAACAGGTGATCTCTATGCTCAAAGTCGTTGATTGCGCAAACGGAATCATCAAAATGACGATAAGCATCTGCAATTTTGAGCGAATAATCACCTTGTATATGAGCGGTGGTGCGGAATTGCGGCATACCGGGCGTTGTTACGATTTCGCGTGATTTTCTGTCGGTTGTTTTTAATTTTTCGAGAATAAGCAGATGGTTTCGAACGATATAATCCGTTACTTCTTCGGCACTGAGTCCCGACCAACGGGGAACGTCGTCCGGTTGATTATCACCGAACAGGTTAATACCGCCACCACAGATCGTTTTATAGATGCGTCCGATATCACCGGCTTCCAAAGCGTCCTTACAGCTGTCCAGCGTAACCATTTTTGCGGAAAACATAAAGAAATTTTCACCGCTGACAGTCGGAACGCCGCCGCGCCGCAATACATCACAGTCGCCCGTCGTGTCAATTAGCACACGGCAGGGATAAAATGCTGTACCGCCCTTGCTTTCGGTAATGACACCTTTACAAATATTGCCGTCCATAATAGGGTCAACTGCCATACAGTCGAATAGGATGTCGGCACCGCTTTTTTTAATTTCATCGGTTAATTGATAAGCGAAAATGGCAGGTGAATACCGCTGAACGTATCTTTGCTCGGTGGCTTTTTGCGGCTCGCCGTTTTTCCAATCTTCGGGAATGGTATCCCAGCCAAGTTCTGCGCTCATACGAAGCCACTTTTCCGCAAGGCCGAAAATGATTTGCTTGCCCCGTCCGTTGCACATAGGCACAAAAAGGTTAATTAACCCCAACGTTCCCAGTCCGCCTAATATATTGCTTTTTTCCAAAAGCAGTGTGGAAAGCCCGTTTTTGGCAGAGCTGACTGCCGCCGCCACACCGGCAACACCGCCACCGCAAACGATAACATCATACTGCTTTTTTACGGGAATGGATTTTGAATACTCTATATGCATCGTTGTCATTTCCCCTTTTTCTGCGTTTTTTTAATGATAGCACATTCCTTTTTAAATGTAAATGTTTTTTGCGGTTGCGTAGGGGCAACGCCTACATCGCCCCGCAAAAACAGCTTGCCCGAACACTTTAGTCATTTGTAAGCACCTTTAGTGGGTTTTCACATGAAAAGAGTGTTTTTGCCGTATGCACGAACGTTTTTGTGATGTGGTCTGTATCTTTTGGAATATATGTGATAGAAAAACTTTGCTTTGTAGCCGAATCACCGAGAACGAAATACACACAGTTTGCATCGGGCGACATAGTGGCAAGGTTAGCATCGGTGGTGAGCAAAGCGCCGAATCCCGAACACATCAAATTGAAATTCAACTGTTGTCTACCTGCATTGGAAGTGATATACGGCGTAATATCGGATTTGCCAAAGAGAATGGTCCTTTTTTTATGAATGTTGGTATTGGGCGGGCTGTAAATAAACTCGATGCCGTGAAAACAAGATGTATCGTTTATCTCTTTGGCTTTGTCATAAGTGCCGTCAATTAATTCTTGGTAACTGACAGCAAGGGGGCGTAATGGCGCGGTGAGCATATGGGGCGGCATGGCAACCACGAATTTTTCGGTGAAAAGTGCGGTGGTACAGTAGCCGTCTGTTGCTGTTTCGTCGGAACTAAAGATTAAATCGGCTGTCTCGTTTTGTAGATGCTCATATAGTTTGTTGGTATCCGTAATAATGATATGGGTATCTATCTGCGGATATTGTTCGTGAAACACCTTTAAAATTTTCGGGATTGCATAAAAGGATAAGTGGGTAGATGTGGCGATGCGTAACGTGCCCCCCTGCATATGTTGGATGTCGCTGACTTTTTCGGCGGTATCCCGTTCTATTTGCAACATCTTTTCAATGGCTTGTATGTATACCTTTCCTTCGGCGGTAAGAGAAAAGGGCAGTGTTTTGCGATTAAAAATCGGTGCGCCTAATTCCGCTTCGGCTTTCTTTATGGCGCGGCTCAGAGCGGGCTGAGAAATGAATAACGCCTGCGCTGCCAGAGAAACACTTTTTAACCGATACACCGCGTAAATATATTTTGCCGTTGTTCCTAACATAGTTATCACCTTTTTGTTATAAGTCTTATAATGTTATTTCTATTTGATTATACTATGAAACGGGAATATAATCAAGACAAAAGGGGTGAATACTTTGAATTATCAAAATTTACTTTCTGTGATTGATTCGCTGAACGATACATACTGCTCGCTCTGGGAGACGGTTTGCAATATAGAAAGCCCTACCGCGTGTAAAGCAGGTGTAGATGCGGTGGGAGACGTCTTTGTGCAACTGGCAAAGAAACGTGGATGGCGTGTTGACGTTCTGAGAACGGAAAAAGCAGGCAATCCTATTTGCATTACGCTGAATCCCGATGTGCAAGCGGCACCTGTTGTTTTTTCGGGGCATATTGATACCGTACATCCTGTCGGATCGTTTGGCAATCCTGCTGTACATACCGATGCAGAAAAAATATACGGTCCCGGTGTTATGGATTGTAAGGGCGGTGTAGTCGCGTCTTTTATGGCGCTGGATGCACTCGATAAGTGTGGCTTTACGGCACGTCCTGTAAAATTGATTATCCAGACAGACGAAGAAACGGGCAGTAAAACCAGCGATAAGCAAACGATTACCTTTATGTTGGATGCGGCAAAGGATGCGGTCGCTTTTTTGAATACAGAGGGTATTCAGGGCGAAACGGCGGTGCTGCAGAGAAAGGGCATTTTACGATATCAGTTTACAGTTTGCGGGAAAGCGGTGCACTCCTCTAAGTGTACGGTGGGCGCAAATGCCGTATGTGAAGCGGCACACAAGATCATACAACTGGAAACGATGAAAGATCCCGACGGTCTTACCTGCAATTGCGGTGTGATTTACGGCGGAGCAGTTGCAAACTCCGTGGCGGAACAATGCACGTTTTTTGCGGATATCCGCTTCGCAAATCAAGAACAGTATGATGCGGCTGTGGAAATGTGCGAAAAAGTGGCAAAGATAAGTACAATAGATGGGTGTGTTTGCCGACTCGAAAAAGTCAGTGATCGTCCTGCGATGCCGCTGGTTGACAAAAACGTTGCTCTTCTAAAAGAAATGAATGAGATATATGAACAGAGTGGTCTTTTTGCACTAAAGGCGCGTGCATGTTTGAGCGGGTCGGATGCTGCATATACAACACAAGCCGACATTCCGACTGTTGATAACTTGGGTGTTGATGGTGGGAATATTCATTCGGTTAATGAGTACGCCTATCTTAATTCGCTGGCGGCATCAGCAAAACGCCTTGCCGTCATAGCATATGGCATATAAAAACAAACGAAAACGGCTTGACCAATCGGTCAAGCCGTTTTTATTACGCATTTTCAATGAAATCGCCGATTTGTAATACTGCATCGTGCAGAACATCTGCTTGCGGCAACATTACAATACGGAAGTGGTCGGGGTCTTTCCACGCAAAACCGCTACCCGGTACCACCAAAATATGTTTGCTAAACAGCAATTTTTCGGTAAACTGTTTATCGTCGGCGTCTTTAACGTATGCGGGTTTGATTTTCGGGAAGACGTAAAAAGCACCGTCATTTTTCACGTAGGACAGGCAATCGAGTTTGTCCAATGCGTCGCAGGTGGCTTTCCGTTGTTCGTACAGTCTGCCGCCGGGGCGTATCATACTTTCCGTGTATGCTGTGTCGGCGAGAGCGGTCGGGATGATGGTCTGCATAAGCGCATTGGCGGATAAGCGGATAGATGCCAGTTTCAGCAGGGCTTCGCTGATGTGGCGGCGTGTTTCTGCGGGACCGCTGGTAACCAACCAGCCGCATCGAAAACCGCACAGACAATGCGATTTGGAAAGTCCGTTCATAGTGATAACGCAAAGATCTTCCGCAAATCGTGCGAACGTGTGATGTTCTTTGCCGTCAAATACCAAACGGTCATAAATTTCATCCGACAACACGATAATATTGTTTTGACGGGCGATCTCTGCAATTTCCGCTAACACGTCATCGGCGTATAAAACACCGGTCGGATTGTTGGGATTGATGATAATAATGGCTTTGGTCTTGTCTGTGATAAGACTTTTGATGTGATCAATATCAGGATTCCAGCCGTTGCTTTCGTCGCATATGTAGGGGACGGGAACGGCGCGTTGCAATATGATTTCGTTTGTCCAAAGGGAATAGCAGGGGGTGGGTACTAACACTTCATCACCCGGATTTAACAGCGCGGTCGCCACCATAGAAGCTATCTCGCTGATACCGTTGCCGATGAAAATATCGTCCAACTCGAAGTTGCGAATGCCTTTGGAACGATGGTATTCCAAAATGGCGTTTCGCGCATCTGCCATACCGCGTACGTCGCAATAGCCAAGCGCCGTATCCATTTTTTCAACCAACGCTTTTCTGACACTTTCGGGCATCTGAAAACCGAAGGTTGCAGGATTACCCGTATTCAGTTTTAAAATCTTTTCGCCCTGCTTTTCCAGTTCCAAAGCTGCGAAAAAGTTTCTGCCGCGTATATCGGAGCGCACATTTGCCATTTTTTCAGAACAAATATTCATATATATCACCCTGCTTTCACAAGTATATCTTGATTATAGCATAAAGGTGTGATATAATCAAATATATATATTGGTATAACGATTATATAATTTTGCTTATGTAGGAGGACCGTATGTTTAAATATGCCGATTACATTTACAGGGTGTACGAAGAACGCAGTTTTACTGCGGCCGCAAAAAAACTGTTTATTTCGCAGCCCGCACTCAGCGCAATGATTAAAAAAGCCGAAGAAGAATTGGGATTTAAGATATTCAACCGTGAAACTACCCCTGTCTCCTTGACGGATTTAGGACAGATGTACATTCACGCGGTGGAAGATATGTATCGCGTCAAACAAAATCTCCAAGACGGCATCAATAATTTCACGTCGCTTTTGGTTGGAAATATCAAGGTGGGCGGTGCCGCTTTTATTTCGTCTTTTATATTGCCGAATATCATTATGGAGTTTTCTAAAAAGCACCCGAAAATCAATATTGGGCTTATAGAAAACAACTCGGAAAATTTACAGGAAAAACTGTTTTCGGAAGAAATAGAAGTGCTGATTGACTACGATTTCGATGACAATAAATTTGTCTCTTATCCGCTGAAAAGCGAGCATATTCTTTTATCCGTTCCCAAAGAACATCCACTGAATGCGCGCTTGAAAGATATTGCGCTCACTACGCAAGATATTGTTTCGCAAAAACATTTGCAACCCGCGGCTAAGTGTGTGGATCTACATTTATTTGCGAACGAGCGTTTTATCCAACTCAAACCAAATAACAATATGTACAAAAGCAGTTGCAATATTTGTGCTGACTATGGATTTACGCCCCAAGCGATCGTTAGTGTGGACCAGTTGATGACCGCCTACAATATAGCCGGTTCGGGAATGGGATTGACCTTTACGACGGATACGGTTGTGCAATCGGCGGCACGATACGAAAGCCTGTTATTCTATAAATTGGACGGTGCAAAAGCAAAACGTACGCTGTATATCGCCCACAAAAATAAAAAGTACGTCAGCCCCACAGTGGATGAATTTATCAAAATCGCCAAAGAAATTTATGCGTAAAAACATTTCAAAATCCGTTTACATTCTGTTAATCAATCTACAATGGGGCAATGTTACTGTAACACAAAAGGAGTGGTGATATGAAACTTTTAAAAACAGTGGCTTTAACGTTGGCTGTGCTGTTGGTGTTAACTGCTTGCGGTGAACGGGAACAGCCGATAAACGCAACAGACATCCGATTGGATGATCAATCGATTACGGCAAACGGTGTACCTGTCGGCACGGATACGCAGGCAGGGATATATACCGCCAATGATATTGTGTATTACGAAGCGGATAAGGATTTCACCTATGGTGAGGGCACGGCGGAAGACGCCCATGGTGCAGATGAAGCCGCCGCACATACGGTTTTGCATATCACGAAGGCGGGCACCTACCGTCTGTCCGGAAAACTGTCTAAAGGACAAATTGCGGTGGATTTGGGAGACAACGCAAAAGAAGATAAGACGGCGGTTTTCGACCTGATGGAAACGGCACGGACTCACTTGAGCGGATAACCGATTTTGAAATTAAAAACGGCGCCAATATGTTTAACAACATTGCACCGATAGCGTGAACAACGGGCAGATAGCATTGTCTATCTGCCCGTTTTACTTTTCGGGTGTAACAAGCGCAAGTGGTGACGCTTTACAGCTGTATAGGTCAAGCAAATCATAGTATTTGCCAACGCAGTAATAGTTTTATGACCGACCGTGTATTACAATGATACTGAACGAATTGTAAAGGGGTGCGTGGGGTGAAACAGACGGTTTTAGAAAGGTATAAACAGGAAGTACAGGACATTTTAAGAAACGATTTTGTATCCTTTTGGACCGAGCGGTCGGTAGATCCCGTTTGCGGCGGGTATTTGTGCGGGTTTGACCGAGACGGCGAACTGTTTTACGAAGACAAATCGGTGTGGCAACAGGGGAGAAGTCTCTGGATGTTCTCAAAACTGTATAACGAATTCGGGGGTGACCCTAAACACCTTGCCGCTGCAAAATCGGGCTACGATTTCATCAACGCACATTGCTTTGCAGAAAACGGGCATATGTATTTCCGTGTTACCCGTGACGGCAAACCGCTGGTGGAACGCCGCTATTATTTTTCCGAGGCATTTGCCATTATGGGATACGCCGAATACTATAAAGCCACAAAAGATGCAAGCGTAAAGGAAAGAGCAGTTAACCTATATCAATTGTTCTTGAAGTATTACACGACACCCGGTTATTTTGCACCGAAAGTCAATCCCGAAACCCGCGTGCGCAAAGGGCATAGCATTGTGATGATTATGCTGAACGTATCACAGGCGATGCGGGAAATTGACGACAACCCCATCTATGAGAAAATGATTGCAGAATGTATTCAAACCATCACAACCGTGTTTATCAAACCCGAACACGAAGCATTGTTTGAAACGGTGGACGAAAACGGCGACTTTTTGGATACGCCCGACGGCAGATTTTTAAACCCCGGTCACAGCATGGAAACCGCGTGGTTTTTGATGAAAGAAGCCGTTTTAAAAGGCGATAATGCATTGATGGAACTGGCAATTAAGGTTACCGAATGGTCGCTAAAACGCGGTTGGGACAAGGAAAAGGACGGTATTTTCTATTTTGTAGACCTGCATAACAAACCCGTGATGAGTTTGGAATGGGATATGAAACTTTTCTGGGTGCATTGCGAAGCGATGGTAGCGCTTATTTACGCGTATCAATACACCAAGGACGAAAACTATCTGCAAGGATTTGAAACCATTTTTGCGTACGTAAAAGCGCATTTCAAAGACGAAGGACACCCCGAATGGTATGGACATCTGCACCGTGACGGCACCCCGATTTCGCAAATTAAAGGTAGCGACTGGAAAGGTCCGTTCCATAACGTTCGCGCGTTTATGGTGCTAAGCCAATTGTTTGATGAGATATTGAAGGAGAATGTGTAATGAATAGTCCGTTTGAGCTTAAAATCGTTAAAACCGAGTGGGACGTGTATTTCGATATGGCGCTGAAAATGTTGGACGTCATCATGAAAAACAATGCAGCGGGAAAGAAAACGGTGATGATTGTCCCCGTTGGTCCTACTGACCAGTATCCCATTTTGGCAAAACTGGTCAATCGGTTGCGCGTATCTTTGAAAGATGTGTACTTTTTCAATATGGACGAATATATGTGGGATGCCAAAACGATGATTGAGAACACCCACCCGATGAGCTTTAAAAAGCGTATGGAAACCGAATTTTACGCGTTAGTGGACGAGGATTTGGTAATGCCTGCATCTCAACGGCTGTTTCCCACAGCAGAAGACCCCGCGGCGTATGACCGTATGATAGAAGATTTGGGCGGTGTCGATTTGTGCCTTGGCGGTCTTGGTATCAACGGGCATTTGGCGTTTAATGAAGCGGAAGAAGAGGGATCACCCGTTACCGCCGAAGAATTTGCCGCTTTGGGAACTCGCGTACTGCCGATAACGCGCGAGACCCGTACCATTAACGCATACGGCTATCAGCGCGGCGATTTGCGCGGTATGCCCGAATGGTGTATCACTATTGGTATGAAACAGATTTTAGAAGCAAAGGAAATCTATATTGCGCTGAATCGTCCTTGGCAACATGGTATTTTCAAACACGTGTTGCAGGATGATGTACAACCGCAAATTCCCGCGACCTTACTAAAAACCCATAAGAACGTTACGTTCTGTCTTGCAAAAGAGATTGCAGACGGATTGTTTTAAGTGAAAAGACGCGGCTTTGCCGCTTCTTTTTTGTATGGATTGCAATATTTTTTTGTAAAAAAACATATTGTGTGTGCTGTTACTGCGTGGTATGATAGGCGCAAAGGGGGCATTTGTATGCGCTATAAAAAGGATCTACTCGAGAATATCTTACCGTTTTGGATGAAAGACGCTATCGATGTCGAAAATGGCGGTATTTACACCCAACTGGACAGAGAAGGTAACGTTTACGGCACCGAAAAAAGCGTATGGTTTCAAGGGCGCGCGTTGTGGACGTTTGCTAAGGCGTATAACACTATAGAAAAAGATCCTGCGTTTTTAGAAATTGCAGAAACGATTTACCGCTTTTTACCCGCTTGCACCGATACTGACGGCAGAATGTTTTTTACGGTGACCGCGGACGGTAAGGAATTGCAAAAACGGCGGTATTATTTTTCCGAAACTTTTGCCGCTATCGGTTGTGCGGAATTGTATAAAGCAACGGGCAGGGAAGAGGTGCTGAAAAGCGCCGAAACCTACTTTGACGTAGCGTATGAATGCTTTACGGGCGTGCGGCAAAACCCGCCGAAAATCAACCCTGCAAACAGCGGTATGAAAGCGTTGTCCCCCGTTATGATCATGCTGTCCACGGCGCAGACGATGCGCAGTTTACATACGGCAAACAAAGAAAAGTATAACGCCGTTTGTGCGGCGTGTTTGGATGAGATCTTAAACGGCGGTTTTCTTACGGCTAAGGGATTGCACGAAAGTGTATCTGTTGACGGCAAAACGGTGGATACCCCTGCGGGACGCGTTGTTAATCCCGGACATTCGCTGGAAGCGGCGTGGTTTGTGATGCTGGAAGGCATCTTAACCGACAACCAAGACGCCATTAACAAGGGCAAAGAAATTATCGATATCACCTTGCCGCTCGGTTGGGATGAGAAACACGGCGGTATCATCGCGTTTTGCGATATTGACGAAAAACCGCCGATGCAACTGGAATGGGATATGAAACTCTGGTGGCCGCAATGTGAAGCAATGATAGCGCTGCGATTGGCGTACGTGTTGTTCGGGGACGAGAAATACCGCGACTGGTACAAAAAAACAGAAACGTACTGTGAACAACATTTTGTGGACACCGAACACGGCGAATGGTACGGGTATCTACACTACGACAACACCGTGTCTACCACGCTGAAAGGCAATATTTTCAAGGGCCCGTTTCATATACCACGTCTGTATATGATTATGGCGGTACTGGATGAAGATAACGATATAAAACGATATGCAAAATAACAAAATGCGATGTAAAGCGTGATAACTTTACATCGCATTTTTTGGCTTAATTCTCTTAATGTTTACTAAAATATTGTTGCAACGTCTGCATGTGCTCTGCTGACGGCTCCGGGAGATTGCCAAAGGGAAAAGGTAGCCCTAAGTTGTCATATTTTACTTGGCAAATCTTTTTGAACGGCAACAAATCCACCTTGTCAATGCACGGGTGCGTCTCAACCACGGTTTTTAACCGCAATATGTTTTCTTCCGTATCATTGACCGTCGGAATGATCACCTGCCGTAATGTAACGGGGATGCGATTGTCGTTGAGATATGCTAAAAATGTGTTTACCACGTTTATGCCGCACCCCGCGTTTTCGCGGTAGAGTGTGTCGGTGGTGTACTTGTAGTCTAACAATACACGGTCTGTTTTCGAAAGTACCGCTTTCACTTTTTCGGTCAGCGGTACCCCCGCAGTATCCAGACAGGTGTGGATACCTGCTTTATGACACAGAGTAAATATTTCTTTGACAAAATCGGGCTGTAAGAGCGGCTCGCCGCCCGAAAGGGTGATACCGCCCGTTTCCCCGAAATATTCCCGATACCGTTTGGCTTTGTCCACAATTTGCTCGGCGGTGTACATAACGCCGCCGTTTGTATCCCATGTATCGGGGTTGTGGCAACACTTGCAACGCAAATGACATCCTTGCAGAAAAACCACAAATCGTACACCCGGTCCGTCTACCGTGCCCAAACTCTGTATCGAGTGAACGTATCCCGTACTCATACCGTCCGGTGGAAAGTGCGGCTGATGACTTCCCGTTGTTGTTCGCGCGAAAGTTTGTTGAAGTTCACCGCATAGCCGGATACACGAATGGTGAGATTCGGATACGCTTCGGGGTTTTCATACGCTTTGATAAGCGTTTCACGGTGTAACACGTTAACGTTGATGTGATGCGCTTTTTTGGCAAAGTAGCCGTCTAAAATCGTTACCAAGTTGGTGATACGTTCATCATCTGTTTTGCCGAGTGCATCGGGGGTAATGGAAAACGTGTTGGAAATACCGTCACGACAATCTTCATAACGCAGTTTTGCTACCGAATTGAGAGATGCCAATGCACCGTTTTCTTCGCGGTTGTGCATTGGATTGGCACCGGGAGCAAATGGTGCGCCTGCGGTTCTGCCGTCGGGGGTGGCTCCCGTGTTTTTACCGTACATCACGTTGGAGGTGATGGTAAGTACCGATAAGGTGTGAACGGCGTCGCGGTAGGTGGGGGTTTTGCGCAGTTCGGTGATAACGCGGTGGGTCATATCCTGCGCAATGCTGTCCACGCGATCATCATCGTTGCCGTATTTCGGGAAATCGCCGACCGTTTCAAAGTCCACAATGTACCCAAGTTCGTCTTTGATAGGTTTTACCTTCGCAAACTTGATAGCACTCAAAGAGTCGGTGACCACCGACAAGCCGGCAATACCAAATGCCATTAAGCGTTCTACGTCGGTATCGTGTAACGCCATTTGTGTTTTCTCGTAGGCGTATTTATCGTGCATATAGTGGATGAGATTCATGGTGTTGACGTACAAACGGCTGAGCCACGCAATGTAAAGATCGTACCGCTCCATCACCGCGTCAAAATCCAGCGTATCTCCGTCCATTACGGGCATTTGCGGACCGATATGCATACCGCTTGTGGTATCAAAGCCGCCGTTTATCGCGATCAACAGCAGTTTTGCAAGGTTGCACCGTGCGCCGAAATACTGCATTTGCTTGCCGATTTCCATAGCGGAAACACAGCAGGCAATCGCATAATCGTCCCCGTGTAACGGGCGCATAATATCGTCGTTTTCGTACTGGATAGAATCGGTATCCCCCGACACTTTGGCACAAAAACGTTTAAAGTTTTCGGGTAACGCCGTCGACCACAAAATGGTGAGATTGGGCTCGGGAGACGGGCCTAACGTATATAAAGTATTGAGCATACGGAAACTGTTTTTGGTGACCAGCGTCCGTCCGTCTTTACCCATACCGCCAACCGCTTCGGTGATCCACATCGGGTCGCCGCCGAACAGTTCGTTGTACTCGGGGGTGCGTAAATGACGGGCGATACGCAGTTTCATTACGAAATCGTCCATCAACTCCTGTGCACCTTGCTCGGTTAAGATGCCGTTGGCAATGTCGCGCTCAATGTAAATATCAAAGAAGGTTGCCACTCTGCCAAGCGACATCGCCGCACCGTTTTGCTCTTTGATAGCGGCAAGATACGCAAAATAGGTCCATTGTATCGCCTGCTTTGCATTGGCGGCGGGACCGCTGATGTCGCAACCGTACGATAACGCCATTTCTTTCAAGAAACCAAGGAACGTGATCTGCTGGAACAGTTCTTCCGATAAACGCGCCTTGTTGACTTCAAAGTTTTCATCTGCTAATGCGGCTTTGTCTTTCTGTTTTTCTTCGATCAGACGGTCAACACCGTATAACGCTACACGGCGGTAGTCGCCGATAATGCGTCCACGCCCGTACGCATCGGGTAGACCCGTGATAACGTGACATTTACGTGCTTTGCGCATTTCGTCGGTGTATACACGGAACACGCCGTCATTGTGGGTGGTGCGAAAACGGAATTCGTCCTCCACCTTGTCGCTTAAACGGTAACCGTACGCGGCGCACGCCTGCCGTGCCATACGGATGCCGCCAAAGGGGTTAACACCGCGTTTTAACGGTGCATCTGTTTGCATACCGACGATAAGTTCGTTGTCTTTGTCGATGTAACCGGGGGCGTAACTGGTAAGGGAAGAGACGGTATTTACGTCAATGTCCAATACGCCGCCGCGTTCCCGTTCCAATTTGAATAACGCCTGCACCTGTGCAAAAAGCGCGTCGGTGCGAGCGGTACTGCCTGCCAAAAACGATGCGTCCCCTTCGTAGGGCTTGTAGTTTTGCTGAATAAAGTCGCGTACGTTGACAGTATCCTGCCACACACCCGCCTTAAATCCGTTCCAATGTTCGTGTACCATAGTGATGCTCCTTTCTTGGACGGTTTGCCGATAAAAAAAGGGCAAACCAGCTTTTAACTGATTTGCCCAGACGGTCGGCTTATAGCTTTTTACACTCCCCCGCGGTACTCCGCGATTCCGTCAGTTATGTAAAAGCTTCGTGTATACTATACAATATATTGTGCCGTTTGTCAATGCGCCTACAAGAAAAACGTCGGGAATTTATTACAAGTCAAAATACTCACCCAAAATGTGCGTGACATCGTATACGCCCCACTCAAACGGCATATGTACCCAAATCGTACCAAACGGTGTGCGTTCCATCTCGATTTGCCACGTTAATTTACAGGGCAGGTCAAACACAATGTGAGCGTTTGCTATATCTTCCCCATACACCGGTACCGTTTCCTCGCCGTTGGCGATAGGACGGCTGTTTTCGCGGTTTTGAATATACACGATCAATTCCCGTATTTTCGTTTCATCGTCTACTACCGTTTTTTCTCCGTTATAGGTGACATACAAATACTTTATCGGCAACTCCAACAATTTAACGGCATTATCGGATTTTGATACATATACTTCTTTTTTGATTTTCAAAAAATCCAAGCTTTCTGCATACACATAATCATCGGGTGACAGACCCTTTAATTTGTAATAGTTTTTGGAATCGTTTCTGCCGAGCGGAAATCCCGCTTTAGCAGATAGATTTGAAATAACCCCAAAATCTTCCGCCGCTGTATACGGGCGTTTCCGACAAGCAACTATATACATATTGAAAGCAATGGTTATGCATAACGACACCGCGATAATACCGGTTGCAATGATGCTTCCGCAACGTTTCCCGGCCACCCTTTCTCGATTGTCTGTGTTGCGGCGAAGCCGTTGGCTACTTGCAATCAGTGAAAATATAAACAAAACCACTGCATTGACGGCGCCGACAAACCGGACTCCGAAGATTTCCCAATACAAAGGTGCATACCGTAATAATTCGCGCGTACCGATAGCATATATCCAACTGAATACCGCTAGTAAGGCTGTAGTCAAAGCGCTTTGGTTTGGGGTGTTCCAAGCCCATAAAATGTTACACACCAAGGATATGACTATCACGATACAGCCAACAAGAACATCGGTTTCATGGATTGCGAAAGCAACGATACCATTCAAAATAAAAGGCAACAAATAGTAAGCGGTAAATCTTATAGAGTTTTTCATGAATACTATGCACATCCTATAACATTATTATGTTGGAACTGTGTATCCGGTTGGTCAAAGAAATATTGTTGTTGATAATGCTGATAATGAAACTGACATTATTAGAATTGGTGTCATTGTCTATTGTCATAGTGCCCACAAGAAAAACGTCAGGAATTTATTACAAGTCAAAATACTCACCCAAAATGTGCGTGACGTCGTATGCGTATGCTTTCTCCGATTTGTGCAAACGACCGTATACCATAACCTTGCCGTCTTGTATATCACAATCGGCAAACCAATACATATTGCATGGAATATCAAAAAAGAGTTGTACACAATTATTATTCATTGTTGCGGTGTGCGTGCTGTATTCTGCACTGGTGGATATTACAACGCCGTTGTTTTCATCCGATACAAATTCACGGAATGCTAAAAGCGTTTGCGGATCGGTAATAGTGACATCTTGGTGTTCATAATGTGCCAAATGTAAACTGCGCAAAGAAAAGGTGAAAAGCGGCTCTTGTAAATCCGGACGCATAATAACTTGCGGTATCGCTCCATCCCATAACGTAAAGAGGTTGGTACCTAAAAATTCTTCGGTGGAAAGACCTTCTAATTTATATACGTTGGTTCCGCTTGCAGTACGTATATCGGCAATCTCTCCATGTGTTGCACGGTAATACACCAGTACGTTTTCTGCGTATTCGGGATTTAATTGCGGATGCGTAGGTACAGTCGCAACGCACGCGGGCGGTATAGCCAGCAACGTACAACCCACAACCACCGCAGTAACGCGCAATACAACACCTTTTCGGGTCGATGGTTTTTCGACCTGCTTTGTGGTGTTGGCACGGAGATAGGTACTGCTTGCAAAAAAGGTTACAACAAAAATAATAACTGTGGGGACAATAAGGAAGAAATTGGCGGGATACAGCAAAAACAAAACAAACAGCTCATCATATATGCAAAACAGCCACCAAAGATACAACGGGCATACAGCGGCGGTTATCGACGCTAAAATATCCCACTTGCGTCGGCAAGGTGTCAGCCGCGCCCAAAGGAACCACGCAACAAGCCACAACACGCCGAAAACGATTGCAATAATCTGTTCTGCGACAGTACTTTTTATGCGGAAGTCGGATCGTAGCCATGTCGTTCTGTGAGCCAAGGAGTTGATAGCCCCAGTTGTCTTCCTAAGACCCGCTTGGCCTCCGACTTCCACGCAACAAGCCACAACACGCCGAAAACGATTGCAATAATCTGTTCTGCGACAGTACTTTTTATGCGG
>JAZPXM010000126.1:0-7227 GCA_045543675.1 Acutalibacteraceae bacterium | reverse complement strand
GTTCTCCCTTATTCTTTTTTATATAAAAATTGACACTTTCTATTTTGAAAGTGTCATAGTGGGTTACGCACTTTCAAAATGTGCGTAACGGGAGTACATATTTTAAATTAACCTATCTCAAAAATAAGAATATTAGGTGATATTGTGAGACAGGTCTCACAGTGATATTTTGCGTTATCACGCAAAGTGATATTGAAACTTGCAGTTTCAGTGATATTATATTCGCCTTCAAAACTCGCAAAGCGAATATAACTTGGGCATAGCCCAAATACAACTGCGAAGCAATATCACTCGCCTTTGGCGAATATAACTGTGGCACCTTCCTTACGGAGGGTGCCACAACGGATGCGTTCTTTTTTCGTATCAACCTAATGATGTTTTCTGGTCGGTGATGACCTGTTTGTCGTAGCAGGCAAATTTTTCGTCCACGTTTGCAGGTAAGGTCTTTTGTGTCAGCAAACTGACAATGGGTACGAGCACAAGGCCGCCCACCATCGCGAACACGCCCGAATACAGCGAGTTGGTGAACACAAAACCAAAGACGGGGTCGGTGGGTTTGAACAGGCCAACGCTGATAAGCAGTTGCACGATTTCAAGACCTGTACCGAAAATAAAGCTTGCCGCAACCGCCGCTTTGGTGGTCTTTTTCCAGTACAGACCGTACATAAACGGTGCCAAGAATGCACCTGCCAAAGCGCCCCAGGAGACGCCCATCATCTGTGCAATGAACACCGAATCAGACCAGATGCTGTCTTTTAATATCGCAATCACAGCGGATACTGCGATAAAGAATACGATAAACACGCGCATAATGAATACGCTCTTCTTTTCGCTTACCGCCGCCTTTTTCTCCATAGCGGGTTTTACAACGTCTAAGGTCAAGGTGGAAGATGATGTCAGCACAAGCGATGATAAGGTAGACATAGATGCCGCTAACACCAGCACGATGACAAGGGCAACAATGACGGGCGCGAGTTCACCGAGCATGGTGGGAATGACCTTATCGAACATCACAGTACCGTTTTCCGCGATAAAGCCATCCGCTGCCATTTGGGTTTTATACAATTGACCGAAACCGCCCAAGAAGTAGCAACCGCCTGCGACCACCACCGCAAAAACGGTGGAAATAATGGTACCTTTCTTTATAGAGCCTTCATCTTTAATGGAGTAGAATTTACCGACCATCTGCGGCAAGCCCCACGTACCCAGCGACGTCAACATGACAACGAAGAATAAGAAGATCGGATTGGGACCGAACATGGAGGTGTACGCTGTGCCCGCTTGTACGCCAAGCGCTTCCACAGCAGCGTTAAAACCGCCGTTTTGTGCCAACACCGAAGCAATAACGGCGATAATACCGCCCAACATAATGATACCTTGAATGAAATCGTTGATGGCGGTTGCCATATAGCCGCCGAAAATTACGTAGATACCGGTCAAAACGGCCATAACGACTACAACCACCCAGTAGGGAACGGCAAACACGTTGTTAAACAGCGAGGACAGACCGTTATACAGCGATGCGGTGTACGGAATCAGGAACACAAATACGATGAACGAAGCCACAACCTTTAATTTCTTGGAATCGTAGCGTTTTTCAAAAAAATCGGGCATCGTTTTCGATTCTAAATGTTGAGTCATCACGCGGGTGCGGCGCCCCAGCACTGACCACGCGAGCAATGAGCCGATAAACGCATTACCAAGACCTATCCAGGTAGACGCCAAGCCGAAGTTCCAGCCAAACTGCCCCGCGTAGCCGACAAAGATAACCGCAGAAAAGTAGGATGTACCAAACGCAAAAGCGGTGAGCCACGGACCGACCGCGCGACCGCCCAGCACGAAGCCGTCTACGTTGGTAGCGTGCTTACGGCAAGCGACACCGACGCCTATCATCAATGCAAAAAAACAGACCAGCATCGGTATGGTGATCAAAACAGTTGTTGACATATCAACCAAACTCCTTTATAATGGTTTCATCGTTACAAATACTTTAACGCTTTAAAGCGCGTTTGTCAAGGACTTTTTTAAAATATTTTGAAAAGAGTCTATTGACTTTTACGCTGTCGAAAAGTAGAATAATAGGTATGTTTTTAAAGTATAAGTAATAGTATAAAGTTTTGGAGTAATGGAAATGACCATCGTACATTTGTTGGAAAGAAACGCAAAAGAATTCGGCGCGGAAGTGGCGTTGGTGGAGATCAACCCCGAGCAACCCGAGACCAGACGGCTCACTTGGAATGAATATGAATTGGTAGAACCCACCCACAAGGTGCCGCACTACCGCCGTGAGATCACGTGGGAAGTGTTTAATGAAAAAGCCAATCGCTGTGCCAATATGTTACAAAGCATCGGAATCGGCAAAGGCAAAAAGGTTGCCATATTGATGATGAACAGTCTGATGTGGCTGCCGATTTATTTCGGTATATTGAAAACGGGGGCATTGGTGGTACCGCTCAACTTCCGCTATTCTTCGGATGAAATCGACTACTGTTTGGATTTGGCGCAGGCGGATGCATTGATCTTCGGCGTGGAATTTGTCGGCCGTGTGGAAGCAATTGCCGCAAAAATCGCGCGGAAATGCTCGTTGATCTATTACGGCAGTGATTGTCCCGCTTTTGCGGACGATTATCGGGATCTGGTATCGGAACATTCGGGACATTTTCCCGCGTGTGCTTTGGAAGAAGCAGATGATGCGGCGATTTATTTTTCGTCCGGTACAACAGGTTTCCCGAAAGCCATTTTACATAACCACGAAAGTTTAATTCACGCGTGCCGCGTGGAGCAAAAGCACCACGGACAAACGCGGGACGACTGCTTCCTGTGTATTCCGCCGCTGTATCACACAGGTGCGAAAATGCACTGGTTCGGCAGTTTGCTGGCGGGTTCTAAGGCGGTTATCTTAAAAGGCACCCAGTCCCGCAGTATTTTAGAAGCGGTCAGCCGGGAAAAATGTACGATCGTTTGGTTACTTGTGCCGTGGGCGCAGGATATTTTGAATGCGTTGGACCGCGGCGATCTATCGTTGGATGAATTCGAATTGTCCCAGTGGCGACTGATGCATATCGGCGCGCAACCCGTCCCGCAAAGTCTTATCCGTCGGTGGTTAGAATACTTCCCCGACCACCAGTATGATACCAACTACGGCTTGTCCGAATCTATCGGCCCCGGTGCTGTACATCTCGGCATCGAAAACGTACATAAGGTCGGTGCCATCGGCGTCCCCGGTTACGGTTGGGAGGTCAAAATCGTGGATACCGAAGGAGAAACGGTCAAGCAGGGCGATGTCGGCGAACTGTGCTTGAAAGGTCCCGGTGTGATGACCTGCTATTATCGCGATGAAGCCGCTACTGCCGCGTCTTTGAAAGACGGCTGGCTGTATACGGGCGATATGGCGATGCAGGACGAAGACGGTTTCATTTATCTTGTTGACCGCAAAAAAGACGTTATTATCACCGGTGGCGAAAACTTGTATCCCGTACAGATCGAAAACTTCCTTGCCGCACATCCGAAAATCAAAGACGTCGCGGTTATCGGTCTGCCGGATGCCCGCCTGGGCGAAATTGCCGCCGCTATTATTGCGGTAAAAGAAGGTATGACCTGCACCGAAGAAGAAATCAACGAATTTTGTCTGGATATGCCGCGGTATAAACGTCCCCGTAAGATTATTTTTGCGGACGTACCGCGTAATCCCACTGGCAAAATCGAAAAACCGCGTTTGCGCAAAATGTACGGCGCGGAGGGCTTGGTAGATTCCCAGAACAAATCCTAAGGAGAAGACATAGTATGAAAAAATTGATGATTGGTAACCAGGCGGTAGCGCAGGGTCTATATGACGGTGGTTTGGGTGTTGTATCCAGTTACCCCGGCACGCCGTCTACCGAAATTACCGAATTTTTGTCTAAGTACGAAGATATTCACAGCGAATGGGCGCCTAACGAAAAGGTTGCCGCAGAAGTGGCGTTTGGCGCTTCTCTGGCAGGTGCGCGCTCTGCGTGTGCGATGAAACACGTCGGTTTGAACGTTGCCGCCGATCCGTTGTTCACCTTGTCCTATACGGGCGTGAACGGTGGTATGGTTATTTGTGTGGCGGATGACCCTGCTATGCATTCTTCCCAGAACGAGCAGGATTCCCGTCATTACGCGAAAGCCGCGAAAGTGCCGATGTTGGAGCCTGCGGACTCTATGGAAGCGTATACCTTTGCGAAAAATGCATTTGAACTGTCCGAAAAGTTCGATACGCCTGTGCTTTTGCGTATGTGCACCCGCATTGCGCATAGCCAGTCTATCGTACAAACGGGCGAAAAAGTGCCTGCTGTTTTGAAAGATTACGAGAAAAACCCTGCGAAATACATTATGATGCCGGGTAACGCTATCAAACGGCACCCGTTTGTGGAAGAACGTACGCAAGCGTTGCGCGCATACGCGGAAGATTGCCCGTACAACACGGTGGAAATGCATTCCGACGAAGTGGGCGTTATCACGTCGGGTTGTTCTTATCTGTACGTCAAAGAAGCGTTGGGCGACAGCGTCAGCGTTTTGAAGATCGGTATGCCGTATCCGTTGCCCGAAAAACTGATTCGTGATTTCGCCGCTAAGGTGAAGAAACTGTATATTATCGAAGAACTCGACCCGATCATCGAGACCCACGTACGTGCGTTGGGTATTGATTGTGTGGGCAAAGAGGTATTTTCTATGCTCGGCGAATTCTCACAGGCGACCATTGCCGCCGCGTTCGGCAAAGAAGCACCCGCGTGTGTGACTGCTGACGCGGAAATTCCCAACCGCCCGCCGATGATGTGTGCAGGTTGTCCGCATAGGGGTATGTTCTATACCTTGGCGAAAAATAAAATCACCGTACTTGGCGATATCGGCTGTTACACCTTAGGTGCCGTACCGCCGTTGTCCGCGCTGGATTCTACTCTGTGTATGGGCGCTTCGGTTTCGGGGCTGCACGGCTTTAACGTTGCCCGTGGGGAAGAAGCCGAAAGCAAATCGGTTGCGGTGATCGGTGACTCCACCTTTATGCATTCAGGTATGACGGGTCTTGTGAACGTGGCGTATAACGCGACAAACTCTACCGTGATCATTTTGGATAACTCTATCACGGGTATGACCGGTCATCAGCAGAATCCTACGACGGGGTATAATATCAAAGGTGACCCTGCCGCAAAGGTGGATCTGGAAGCGCTGTGTCACGCACTCGGCATTAACCGCGTACGTGTGGTAGACCCGTACGACCTTGCCGCTTGCGAAGCCGCGGTGAAAGAAGAATTGGCAGTTAAAGAGCCGTCGGTGATCATTTCCCGCCGTCCTTGCGTGTTGCTGAAATCTGTCAAACACGAAGCGCCGCTTACGGTGGATCCCGATAAATGCCGTTCCTGTAAGAAATGTATGAAACTCGGTTGCCCGGCTATCAGTATGAAAGACGGCAAAGCGAGAATTGACGCAACCTTATGTGTGGGTTGCGGCGTATGTAAACAAATGTGTGCGTTTGACGCAATTCAGTAAAGGGGGCGTAAACTGTGAATACGAAAAGTGTTATGATCGTCGGCGTTGGCGGACAGGGCAGTTTACTTGCTTCTAAACTGCTTGGCCGTTTACTGGTGGATGAAGGGTACGACGTAAAAGTCAGCGAAGTACACGGTATGAGTCAGCGCGGCGGTTCGGTCGTTACTTACGTGCGTTTCGGTGATACGGTGTATTCGCCTATCGTTACCGAGGGCGAAGCGGATATTATCATTTCTTTTGAAAAATTGGAAGCCGCAAGATATGCAAAATACCTCAAAAAAGACGGTCGTATCGTGGTGAATACCCAGCAAATCGATCCGATGCCGGTCATTATCGGCGCGGCACAGTATCCCGTCGATGTATTGGATGAACTCACCGCAAAAGGCGTGGCGATGGACGCGCTGGATGCCTTGACCCTCGCCAAAACCGCAGGTTCTGCAAAAGCGGTGAATATCGTGCTGATGGGCAAAGCCGCGAAATATTTTGACATTCCCTACGAACGTTGGATTGCCGCTATTGAAAACACGGTGGCGCCTAAATTCGTGGAGATGAATAAAAAAGCATTCGAACTTGGCTTTCATGCATAAAAATACAAAAAAGTATTGACTATCCAAAATGTTGGTGCTAAAATACAATACATAAAGACGTTTGAACGGAAACCAGTATCCGAAAATATCACTCACAGAGAGCTGCGGTAGGTGCGAAGCAGTAGTGTACAGTCGGTGAATTCCTTCCGTGAGTCGTTGGCTGAAAGGCGACCGTGTAGGCCAAACGGGTTCGACCGTTACATCGACAAGAGTGTGTCAGCACTCAAGAGGCCGTTACCGAGAGATAACGGTAAATAGAGGTGGTACCACGGGATTTTTCTCGTCCTCTGTATTCCGAAGCGGAATGCAGAGGACGTTTTTTGTTTTCTGTGTTTCGCAACAAGTTTTATGTTATCGCAGAAAGGACGATGCCAAATGGAAAAGCGCTATTATCAAAAAGAATTTGAGACCATGCCGGTGGAGGACATAAAGAAATTACAGTCCGAGAAACTGGTAAAGCAGGTAAAACACGTGTACGAAAACGTACCGTACTACCGCAATTTGATGGAGGAAAAGGGCGTTAAACCCGAAGACATTCACGGCATTGAAGATTTACATAAATTGCCGTTCTTGACCAAAAGCGACCTGCGCGATGCGTATCCGTACGGCTTGTTGGCAAAACCGCTTTCCGAGTGTGTACGTATCCAATCCACTTCGGGTACCACCGGTCGTCGCGTGGTGGCGTTTTATACCCAGCACGACGTTGATTTATGGGAAGATTGTTGCGCCCGCGCTATTGTTGCGGCGGGCGGCACCAATGAGGACGTGTGCCAGGTGGCGTACGGTTACGGTTTGTTTACAGGCGGTCCCGGCTTGAACGGCGGCTCTCATAAGGTGGGTTGTCTGACCTTGCCGATGTCCTCCGGTAATACCGAAAGACAGATTCAGTTTATGACCGACCTTAGCGCGACCATTCTCTGCTGTACCCCGTCCTATGCCGCATATATCGGCGAGTCTCTGAAAGAGCAGGGTTACACCCCCGACCAAATTCCGCTGAAAGCGGGTATTTTCGGCGCGGAAGCGTGGACTAATGAGATGCGTCGCGGTATTGAGCAAACACTCGGCATCAAAGCGTATGATATTTACGGTCTTACCGAAACGTCCGGCCCCGGTGTGGGGTTTGAATGTGTAG
>JAZPXM010000125.1:0-43184 GCA_045543675.1 Acutalibacteraceae bacterium | reverse complement strand
GTCCGCGTTGTCGGAAATCGCCTTGGTTAGTTCTGCATTTGCCTTTTGCAAGTAATCAAATATTTTTGTCTGCAAATCATTGTGCCTTTTCTTTTCCTCTCGCACCTCATCAAGCATACGCCGCCCGAACCAAGCAAGGCTCAGGAATAACACTACGCTCACCGCGATAGGATAAGCAAGGTTTTGAAATATGCTTACTGTTTCAGTAACTTCCATTTGCTTTAAATTTTCCGCAATTATAATGATTTTTTTTTACAAATCAATGTTTTTTTGATTGTTTTTGCATCTGTTTGATTTTTTCTTTTGCAAATTCGTAAAGCGCGTAAAATTCTGAAACGGTCAACGACTTTACATTCGCATTTGTGTACTCCGTTAAAGCGATGCACAATTTTTCAAAATTCTTGTCGTAACGAACCTCGGCGTTGTCTCTGCCTTGAAACACTTTCGGCTTGACGTGTTGGAATAATAGACGTGTGAGATTTTCTATTTTATTTTCGTCGGGATCGCCATTGGCAATCCCGCGCAATATTTCCAAAGTCCGCGCTTTGAGAATGTCAAAAAATTCTTTGTCTGCATCATCATCGAATATGTCGGCAAAATAAATCTTCAATTCTGCGTCAATCTTTTTTTTTTGCGTCTCGACCGCGCCGTCAATTTCTTTAATCGTTGCATCTTGCAACATTTCAGAAACCTTGCGCAGCCCCTCGTCGGTGATGTCATTCTGCGGTTGCCCGTCAATCTCGGCAACCAATGCCGCAAACGCCGTCAATCTCGGTGTGATGTTGTTTGCGACAAAATTAATCGTGTGGCGCAAATTGTCAAGCTCGGCTTGGGCAAGGTCGGGTTTTGCCGCCGCGATGTACGTCCGCGCCTTGTATAGGTGTCTGTCAATAGCGGGAATGTCCGCGCCGATGCCTGCATCAATCAACAGGCATTTTGAAAATTTATGATAGCGCAAAATCGGCAAATCCTCTATACTGCTGTATATTGCCACGGTGTGCGCTCCAATTTTTACCATCTCCATATCGTCCTTATGTTAGTTATGTTTTACATTATTCGCTTATATTGGGCTTGCTCGCCAAAAATAAGCGTTTCACGAGAAAAAAAATGACGAAAATCCCTCATTTTTAATGTTTCACGTGAAAATCATTTCATTGTAATTTGCGTGTAATCGGTGCTGCCAATACAGCCGTAAGCACAATGCACGGATTTTGAGTTGTCGCCGCAACCATAAGGGCAACGGCAAGGCACGTCCACCAACTTAGACAAAAATCGCAATGCGCCATTTCCGACACAAGGTCGCTGCCGTGGACTTGCAGCCATTCCACCACGCCAATCTTCTTTAACGTGAGTAAAACAAACGCCGCCACTAATGCGACGGCGATTGAAACAAACAAATATTCAGTCATAGTTACAATAATCCAAAATTGATAATTCGCCACGGAAACGCCAACCGCAAAAAGGGTGCATCAAAAACTGGTTGTCGATTTCGTCCATCGTGAAGCCCTCGAATATATGCTCGGCGTGTTCCCAAATTCTGTTTATTTTGAACCGTCCGTCCTTCACCGCGACCTTGCCGTTCAACACCCGTAAAATATCACGTTTGACAAGCTCCTTGTTTCGCTCGTCGGTAGGCTCGATTGTGCGCATATCTACCCAAACAATGACATTGATG
Source organism: Acutalibacteraceae bacterium (assembly GCA_045543675.1). GTDB lineage: Bacteria > Bacillota > Clostridia > Oscillospirales > Acutalibacteraceae > URNF01. The sequence continues at coordinate 41,509 of JAZPXM010000125.1, read as the reverse complement.
TATGCACATAATTTATTGTCCTGCCCGTTCACCCATTCCACCCATTGCGGCTCTTCTATCGTGCAAAAGGAATAGTTGCCGAACTTGTAATCGTCGGGGGTGATTTCCTCATATTCGTATTTTCCGACATAGACAGCCGGCAAAAAATATTCGCGACCGTTGATGTCTTTTTTGATACGCTCCGCCCTGCCGAAGGCATAGTTAAGCCACGGCAAGTTGTCCGCGAGTGCCGTCTGTATCGCGCCAATAACGCGGTCAAGCAATTGTGGGTTCGTCTGTTTAGGTGTCCTATCCATTTATCAATGCCATTTTAAGTTCCGCCATCAACATAGGGTAAAGCATCTCCCACGCGACTTTGTTTCTGTTTGCAACAGTCAAGCCGAAAATTTCGCCGTATCGGTCGTATAATTTTTGCGCTTTTTTGTCGCGGGCCTTGAACCAAACCGCCTTGTTGTCGGGATAAATAAAAAACGAATTTTGAAACGCTTGGGTGTCCCTCAATGTTACGCGGTTGGTCGGCTGCCCTTTTTTCTGTTTGATGCTGATTGTAACGGGCGAGTATGGCTGATACGAGCGTATAGTTACACCGAGGGCGTTTTCTCCACGCTCAAAAAGTTGGTTTTCCGTATTCATTGCAACGACTTCCTTTTCGTTCAACAAAAAACAACTTTGCTGGATTTTTCCGCTCTCGATGTCCGTCAAATACTTTTTGACTGATGTTAACAAGCCGCCTATCGTCATAGCCTTTCGCCGTTTGTTTCACGTGAAATTAAATAGTTCTGTATTTTACGCCGCCATTGTTGCACGTCAGGCAAATGCGGTCGATGCCGTTGGTGTCAATTTCCAACGCCTTGAAAGCGTTTTGCAACTCGCTTCCCAGACCGTTTGGTCGTTTTGCGTCGGTGTTGCCGTCCAACTCATAGAGAATGTCCATCCTTGATACGTTTGATTGGTTGCGGTTTACGCGGACGTCGGGATTCATTGCCATCGTGCGCAGCGCAATGTATGCGACTGTCTTTTGTACTACGGTGGCGAACAAATCACGCTGCGTGATAATAAAGTCCGTCAAATCACAGCCAACCGAAATCTCGCAATTGATGCCATAATTGCAAGTGTTTGTGTAGAGATTGCGCGAAATATCCCACAATTCAGGATATTCTGCAAAGGTCAGCAACGCTCCGACCGCGAATGGAGAAATTTGTATGTACTTTGTGATTTGCCGCCACGTCTCCACGCTGCCGATGTTGCACGTCCCGCAAGGCTCTCGCGACCAATCTTTTGAAACGTTGATTGCCTGCATACCATCGGGGAGGTCGTTTTGATTGTAGCACAAGTACCACGCGCCGCCCGCGTTGTTGCCGTCCGAAATATAAGGGAGGTAACAATCTTTGATGTCAAACCATTGAAAGCCTCCGTTTGCCTTGTTGAAGTTCAAATCAAAGGTTTTGATTGGGTCTGTCTGCGAAGAGTGAAATAAATATATTTTGACATTGCCGACCGCGCCCGCCATTTGCAAGCCAATTCGATTTATCTTTGTCGTAACGCCCAACGCCCTGACCGGCACGATTTCAAAGCCCACGATACGACCTCGGTTTGTCTCCTTTGCAGCGATGCGTCCCGCACCGTCAAAAAACGTGCGCCGCTCCAAAAGGGATTTTGTTTCTGTCTGTATCTTTTTTGCATCAATCCACCGCTGCACTGTTTGCGCGATGCCGTTAGCTGTCAACGTCTGCAAAAAGTCTGTCAGAAAATTGTAAGCCTGCCAATTGCCGACAAATATCTGCGAATAGTCGCCTTGCCATTCGTCCACGGGCGGTTGTTCGCCGCTGTTGGTGGCGGTCGCTATCCATACGACTCCGCCTTCTATGACTTTCGCGCCCTCGGCGTAGATGGTCGTGCCGTTCCACGCGGGGTACTGCAACTTGAAATTGTCGGGGACAATTGCCGCGATGTTGTCAATCGTCATAAGGGGGTGCGCGTCTTGAAAATAAAGGCCGCTTTCCGATGTGTCCAAGTCGCCGCTGATGCGGTCGGTCGAGTTGTATGGTTGCCGCCACCCGACAAGGTGCATCAATGCTGTTTGTATTTCTGAAATGCGTATCATATTTGTTTCACGTGAAAAAATAAAAGGGGTGGGGCGTTTTGCGCGTTTCCCACCCCCCGCTCATAAGGACGGATTAAAAGTTAGGCTACTGGGGGAAATCTGCCGCGTTTACAACGTAAACAGGCATTGAAATCGGGGTGTCGGTTGCCGGTGCGGTGATGCCGCCCTTCATAATCGGGTCGGGGATTGTCGTCGAGTCGGTGTTGTACGCCACAATAAATGCAACGTCAACAGAAAAGCCGAAATACTCCTTGATTGCGCAAGTGAGGTCGGCTGTAGCCGCGCCCGCGATCCCACTCTGGTCGCCAACGCTGGTGTAGTAGTGTGTGCCTACGGTGATGCCGAGTTCGGGAATGTAGGCTTGGTCGAACTCGTGTCCCGCCGCCGCCGCCCTGCGGTATGCCTCGCGGTCAACTCGTGTCAAAATGCCGACGTTGCCGTCCTCTACGGCAAAAAATGTAGCGATGTCGCCGCTGCCGTTGACTATGTTGTTTGTAAAGTGGAATACCTTGCCCGCGTACTCCAACTGCTTGTTAACATCGTTGTACAGACCGTGCTGCGCCAACTTGTTAACAAGGCTGTCAATGCCCGCGTTGCCGATGATGTGGATTTGACGGCGGAAACCGTTTGCCCTCATCATAGGATTGAGGTCGCCCAAAATCTCTGTCGCCATCTGCTGCGGAATTACCAACTCGTTGCCGGTTACGGTGTATTGCAAGGGGTCTGTGTAAACTTGTGTTTTCTGAGCCTCCAATGCTGCGACTGCCGCTGTGTCGAGTGCATCTGCAAACGCCCTAATTGTCTTGCTCATTTTGCGGCTGAAATCGCGATTGTAGTCAATCTCGTTGTTTGAGTACATTGCGGGGACCATAGTAAAACCGCCCGAATATGTCTCCCAAACTACGGTGTAGAGAGCCGAGGTGTTTTCCGCGTCTTGAATTACGCAAGAGCGGGTGTTCGCGATGTTGACGTTGCCGTCGTAGTCAATCACGGGGACTTGCACCGTGTTGCCCATCGACGCGAAGGCGGCGTCTTTCAAACGCTGGTTCAAAATGCCGTCGGGTGCGTCTGTCTGCTGCACGAAGAAATCAAGCGCGCCTGCCTCGACCATCCTTATCATATTGCGGTCAAGGTTCGGGTTCTCAATTCTCCAATTCTGCAATTTTGTTGCAATTAAACTCATTTTTTTTGTTTTTTATGGTTAATAAATTGGCTCACCCTTTGCCCTTGTCTGTTACTTTGTTGGCAATTTCGCGATGTTGTTGTCCTTCCAAATCTTCTGCATCTCCTCATCAAATGCTCGGCTACCGTTTGCAAGGCCTTTCGCGAATAATGATTGTGCAATGATTTCGTAAGCCTCGGTTTGCGTTTTCGCGCCCGAAACATCAACGATTGATCCCGCACCGCCGTTGCCGCCGTTGCCGCCGTTGCCGCCGTTGCCGCCGCTGCCTGTCTGCGTCCGTTTCTGCGCCAAAACGCCAAGCGCGGTGAGTTCCTTTGATACAAGTTCGCCGACCGTGAATGGGTTGAGGGCGTTGTCGGGATTGCGCAAGACCGCGCCGTTGCTATCCTTGAAAATGATTGTCTTGCCGCCGTTGCCGTCGTCGGTAATTTCGGGGTTCGACAATTTGATTTTTTCAAGCACCGATTTTTTTGCCATTTCGACCACGGGGGCGGACAATGACTCCTTGAATTTGACACCTTGAAAAGCCGTTGAAACGCTGTTTTCGATTTTTACGTCAAAAAGCGTTTTGTTGAAATTAGCTTTTTCCGTATCAAAATCTGTTTTCAGTTTGTTATACGCCTCGCGCACTGATGCAAGGTCTTTCTCCGTCTGCATCAATTTTTCTTTTGTCGCGGTGTCGGTTGCTCCGTCGGCAATAGCCTTTTGCAACTTGTTGTTTTCCTCGGTCAACCTTGCAACGTCATTTGCGGATTGGTCGGCGGTCGCCTTGATTGCTTTCGCTGCACGTTCAAGGTAGTTGTATGTTTTTTCGTCGCCGTCCCTCTTGATGCCGGTTGCCTTTTCAATTGTCGTGTCAAATTGTCTGTACACCTCGCCGAAACGTGCGCCTATTACGCCGTCCTCGTCATTTTTTGATAGTTCGGCAATTTTGCCCGCCATCTCGTCGGTGATGTCGGGGCAGTTGGTCTTGATTGTTTCTACCGTTAACATTTTCTAACCCTTTGAATTGTTACTTTGTTTTTTTTGTCGCCATTTCTGACAGTGCTTTTTTCACCGCTGCATCAACGGCTGCTTGAATTTCTGCATCCTTTTTCGCGTTGGCTTCCGCGACCGCTTTGTTGACGGCATCATTTATTGCCTTCTGTCTTGCTGCATCGTTGGCGGTCTTGATTTTTTCGCCAAAGGTCTCGATGTATTCGGTCGGGTCGTAGATAACCACGATTTCAAATCCTTGACGCTCGAAATTAGACCTCAATTTCTTGAATGTCGGCACGTTGAACTTCTGCAACCTCGGACGGCTGATTTTTACGCCTGTTTTTTCGTCGTACTTCTTGTTTTCCATTACAACGTGATACAGCGACTTCTCGCTTTCGGGCACGATGTAATTTTCTTTCATAACGCTCGCAATGTCAACGTCTTTTGCCGCGCCACTTTCTGTCTTTACAAACATAACGTTATTTGTTTAAATAGTTGATTAATGTATCTCGTATCTTCTGAATTTTAGCGGGGTATCTCAAAGCCTCGCCAAAATCCAAAATGTTGATGTTTTCACGTTCAAACCGTTTTATCAACGATGTAAAGTTAAATTTAAGTGCAAAATCCTCGTCGCTTATTGCGCCCTCTCGGTGCAAGTCCGCGACTTCCTTTATCGACAAATGTCGGAACGGCTCCAACTCTGACAAAATCATCATTCTTTGCAATGCTGTCGGGTCGTGCCGGTATTCCGTTTCAATGATTTGCGTATGCAATGCGTCCAATTCGCTTTCACTTGCGCCGCTCTCCTTAGCTAATTTGTAACGCTCACGCAATTCCGCCACGTCGTAGATAAAAAACTCCGTGCCGTAATTGATTGACGCGGACATAAAATCTTCGCCATACCTCAATCTGCATACCGTTTCGTCAACGAACTTTTGCGCAATCTCGAATTGTTTTTTTACAGACCGCAAAACCATAGTTTGGCTTTCAAAGTTCGCCGCGACTTGTTGCTCGTTGATTGCCGTTTTGCGCTGCACGTCTTCGGACGTACCACAAACAGCCGTGATGATGTCCTCGCGCAACCTTTTTTCCTCATTCACATTATACGCGAGACTATCTTTGTCAACGGTCAACATTTGAACGGGGTTGCGGAGGTCGGGTTGTCCCTCGGTGGGGATAGGCACTTCGACAAATGAACCAACGCCCGCAATGCGTTTGTCTCCACATTTGGGGCATTTCATAATGATACCGTTTACGTCGAGTTTGTAATAGCCCTGCCTGTCTCTTAAAAAACCGCCGTCGCAATAATCGCCGTTGTCGGCATTTGAGAAATTGCAACTCTGCTCGTAGCCGCTGTAAATCGGGTAGGCTGCGTATAAATCCAAATGCCTTTTCGACAAATGGAAAAACAGCCACCAATCAAGGCTTTCCAATTCTTTCGTTATCGGCGTTGCCTTAACGTCGGGTTCGCTTATGCTAATTGGCGCGGTTACAAAAAACTTTGCCGGGCAATACCCCAACGTGTGCGGGCTTTCGACTATCAACTCGCCCAAGGTGTCGCGGTCGTTTGTGAATACGCGATATGAAACATCATCAATAACGGTGATTGTGTCGCTGTCTGATTTGTAAATAATGAAGTCAAAATCACTGTTTGCTTTTTTTGCGTATGCCAAAACGTCGCCTATTGGCAACCAATAGAAATAAGGCTCGGGGCGGTCGGTAGTCTGCAATCTTGGTACATCGACAATCAACACCGAATTTGGCTCTGTCTTGAAATGCTCCCACCCGATTGTTTTCCAAACTTCGGGTTCGTGCAACATTTGTTGCCGATACCATTCCCAATCCTCTTTGCTTTCCGCCGTCTGAAATTGATAATTGAAGGCGGGGTTGCGTCCGTCAAATATGCGGCTTAATTTGTCATAACAAATTCCCGTTACCTCGTTTGTCTTGACGGGGTAACGGAAAAGAGTTTTGAAGATTTTGAACTTGTCGTGGGGTATCAAGTTTGAAACAAATGCAAAAAAGTCATTCAATGGCTGCTCGTAACGAGCGGTCATTGATGTTTCCACGTGAAACTTCAAACGATTCTGATGGGCGACCGCCTTGTTAATCGTTGTTTTGTTCCACCCCTCTTTTAGTGCTTTTTGCGCTGTTTCTACTAATACCATTTTGGAAATCGAAATAAAAATTTTCGTCTGTCAATCTCCACGCCGTGTTTGGAAATCGCAAAAGCCTTTCGGCGTGTTCCACGTCAAACTCAACCGCCTTGCCGTTGGTTGTCGCTGTCAGTGTTACCGTTGTTTTCTTTGCTCTTGCCATAGCCGTAATTCGTTATGAAGATGAACCGTTGCCGCACAAGTCTGTCAACGGGTTGAACGTTGTAATCGGGAAAATGTGCAACTCATCGGAATAGTTCGGGAGGAAACTCCATTGAATTGCATTGGTGTCGGGGTTGTCGATGCCGCCGTGGACTTTGTCGCCCACGAAAAACGCCCTGATGGGAATTGGGTAGATGAAGCCATTGCTGCTGCCTGCTCCCTCGTCGGAAAGTCCCTCGACATTGCCGTTTTCGTCGATGAGGTAAACGCCCAAATTGCCCGCCTCACTTTCACACTGCAAGGTTTTGAGGATTTTTGCCACGGACTGCGGAATGTTCCTCAAACTGCCCGTAAATGCGGACGGCTCTCTGCCGATGATTTCCTCTACACCGCCCAGACTGTCATTACCGCCGCCGAATGTCCTCGGCGCGCCTGTCTCTTGGGTCGGGCTGTAAATGTATGGAGAAATGACAATTTTTGAACTGGTTGCCGAAGTCATAGCCGATTGCCAATTTGCAATGTCGTCTATCGTATCCCAGCCCACGGTGCTTGAAAATGTGTTGCGCGTTCCGCTGTCACCAGTTAATCTCTGAAACGCAACTTTCTGTATCTGTCCGAACCTTTCGGGACACTTGACGCAAGGAATGTCGGAGAGTGAAGCGTCAGCCGGACAAGGACAAGTAATCATAATTAAACGTTTTTTTATGTTAATACTCGTGTTTTGCTCTCGACTGACCCTTTGTCGCGATACGCCGCAAATATAATAACTTTTTCACGTGAAACAAAATTTTTATGTAAATTTTTCACGTGAAACACAAAAAAATACAATCTTGTACACGTTGTGCCTTTCGTGTACAGAAAAAACGTTTTTATGTACACAAAAAAACCGCGCAAAAAAAACTTTATGCGCGGTGAAATACTAACTAAAAATCTAAATCAAAAGTAAACTATCAATATGTCAAGTCTATCAATAAAATCAATCTAAAACAAAAATTATGGACTTAATTCGATGCAAAAATAATAAAAAAAATTACTTTGACAAAATTTTTAATGTTAATTTCCCTACGACTATAAAAGGCAACCATACAATGAATAAAACCAAAATTATTGCGACCGTGAATATCTGCATTGCAACCGCCGCCGCAATTCTGATTATTTTTTTATTCCTTGCTCTTGCTTTCATACTTCACAGCCTCCGACACCATTTGCAGCGTTTCTGACGTTAACAACGTTTGCGGCGTTACTCGTAGCAACCGCCAACCCATAACCGCAGCCGAGTTGTACTTCTCCATATCTTTAAGAAACCCCGATGCGCGGTTGTGCCGTCCATCAATCCACGCGCCGCCCTCTACCTCGATTGCGATTTTGTATTTTGGGATGGCGTAATCGAAACGCCATTTTCTTTTTGGGTGGAACTGATACTCAGGTGTAACGTCCACGCCACAATATTGTGCGCACAATTGCACAAAAATATTCACTTTCATAGTACATATTCCGTTACGCCTTTATGCTTATCGACTATCATTTGTAATGTTTTGGTAATAATCGCCCTTGCAAATGTGTTATCACACATTGCGTCGTAATTCTTGCCATCCTTTGCGAATACCAAAATCCTGCGAATTGAGATTTTTTCTGTTTTGAAAAAATTGCGGCTGAATCGAACATAATCGCCCAATTCGATGTTTAATTTATCCAACAGCCATCCTGCAACAGCCGCGCAAAAGGTGTCAATGCTATTGGATAGCGTGTAGCCGTTTCTTTCATCTGTTGCATCGACGGCGCATATTTCCTTGATTTCAATGCCTACTTGTTTTAATACGGCATCGGCTTTTGCATTGCTCTCTGCACCGGGCAAAGGCAAATCCCAAGTATTTTTCTTTTGTTTCATATTATGCTGCTATTTTAATTATCATTCCTAATTTTTTTGCTTTGATTTCCATCTTCTCGCTCCGCCTTGTTTCACGTGTAACGAATACCGCCATTCCTCCCCTGCCCGGTATCTCATACCCTTTGCGTTTTAAGTAACTCCTTAATTCGCAAAGTTGTTTGTTTTTCTCGGGGTCGGGGTGCCGTCTGTATCGGAATTTCGTTTGTGTCGGCAAACCCCAATTCAGGCGCACTTCGTCTGCGTCCCTCGTTTTTTTCCACGATGCTTTTCGCTTTGCGTTTATGATAGAGAGTTGTTTGGGTGTCTTGCTACTCAACGACCACTCGCCCTTTTTAAAGCATCTTTCGGGATTTCTGTTTTGATTGGCTTGTTGCCTGCGCCGCTCCTTTGCCGCCTCATCCTCGGCTGCGATTGCCGCCTTGCCCGCTGCCGATGCCGCCAACTGCATCTTCGACATAAATTGCCGCGTTTTGGACAATCCATACTCTCGCGCAATTCTGTGAAGTGTGGAATGGCTCAAATTGAGTTTTTTGCAAATCTCCTCATTTTTTTTGTGTTTGAAATGTTTTTGCAGCCACGATGTCTGCGCGGCTGTTAAAACGATTTTTTCCGTTTTCGCCATTACATTAATGTTAGTTGTTTTACATTCTCGGTGTCGTATTTCTTGAACGCATCGCGCAAGCTCTGCTTACCGTCGATACGCTCTTGTATTGCGAGCCTCCGTTGAAGTTCGCGGTCGATGATGACTTCAAGTCTCTTCGCCTTGTCCAGCGTCTTTTTTTTGTCGGGGTGTGCCGTCGGCAGTCTAAAATACGTTTGTTGTGTAAATCGCATTTGCGCCAAAACGGCAACCAATTCAATTTCGCTCATAGTTGGTATAGTTTAATTATTTTGATTTGAATATTTTTAGGTAAATCTTTGATGCGCTCCCTGCGTTTGTCGGGATCTGTCATTCGCGCGAAGGCTCGTTTGACTGACAGCATCAACTTTGCCTCGTCATCTGTTTCGTCTGTATTGATGCTTGGTGCGTCGATTGCCGCCTTCGCCGTCGGCTCTGCAATAGGCTGTGGCGGGTTCGCGCTCTCGGCTATTTCGTTGACGGGAGGCTCGTTGCCCTCGGCACGGCTTTTTTGATACAAAAAACATTTGTACCAATATGCCGCGTCGTGCCCCTCTACATTCGCGGTGTCTTTTTCTTTATTGCCGTCCTTGTTGCTGATGTAGATAATTAGCAATGTGTAGGCGGTGTATATTCCGAAATACGCCGCAACCGTCATTTTGAATGTTTCGCCGTGCGGTGCAAGGTGCGTGAAAACCGCGAAACCGTCCAACGCCGCAAAAACAAGGATTGGCAAAGTCTGTTTTACGTGAAACAGCGCGTATGTGGATATTAGGCTGTATGTAAGTGCGAAACCTATCATCAACACAAACGCCCACATTGCGACTCCCTCGGACGCTGCCGCCATTAGGTGCGCGTTTGTATAGAGCAAATTAGCGCACAATGCTGTTAATATCACCTTTTTCATTCAACTTGAATTTATTTAGTTTTACAATGTCGAGGAGTGTATTAAACTCCCCGACTGTGATATTACGTTTGAAATTTGTATGAAAACTGTCGCCCAAAATCCTTTCAACGTCGAACTGAACGTGATATGTATTGTGTTTTGGGAACTTCCTAAACACAACAATCATATAAGCATCGAAGTCTTCGGTTTTTCCAAACCGTTCACCATCTATGTTTTTAGAAAAACCGATATGAAAAAGGTATTTTCTTCCTCTTTCCATCCTGCCGCTGTGAGGATTTCGGGCGTGAGGATGCGTGTGTCTTCCCGTGTTCGGGTCATTTTAACTCTTTTTTTCATTTGGATTTTGTATTTGTTTTGACATTTCCAAAAAAGCCGCCTTGTTTTCTGCATTGATTCCACGCATTTCTTGCTCGAATTTGTTCCTTAATTCAAGCCTCTCCGCGTTGATGCTGTGCAAGCTCTCATTACGTTCTTTTTTCAGGGCTGCCAATTCCCTGTGCGCATCTTCAAGTTTGGCGTGAATTTCTTCATATTGTTTGTTATGCTTGCACAAGCCCTCCCTCTTAAAATTGTGCAACAAATCCGTTAGCGCACGACATTCGTCTTTTAGACGCTCTCGGCGGTCGAAAAAGCCGTTTTGTACGCTAAGAATACGCTCTGCGTATTCTGCATCTTTGCGCGACCACGCTTTGAACATCTCGCTTTTGCGGGCGGTCTGTTGGGATTTGTAGTCAATCCATTCTCTTTCAATTTGTTTTTGTGTCATTTCAAAATAGTTTAAATTCAATTTTGTGGGACGTTTCTTTGATGTCGGTAACGTCCTTTTGCATTACGTCAATTTTGTTTTCGATGCCGCGCACCTCTGCCTTTATGCTGTCGGTGTTGGCTTTCGTTTCGCGTGAAACATTCCAAACCTTGCGGAGGTCTGTCTTGATTGAGTCCAGTTCTCTCTGCATTGCGTTAATTCGCTCGTCGAAATGTGCTCGGCTCACCGCGTCGCCGTCAATGAAAAAATTGACAGCGACCGCGAATATCACTACGCCGATAATGAAACCAATGATTCCTTTCATTTTTCTTTTATAACTTTCTGCATTTCTGCATATTGTTTTTTTACCTCTGCGACAACCGCCGCTTTGTCGGTGTATGATTTTTTCACAATCAAATCAACACGGAAATCGGTCAAAATCAAATTTTGTTCCTTGCAAATTTGTTTTACAAAATCAAAATCAACGTTAATTTTGTTTTGTTCTGCCGTCTGCAACGTTGTTTCCGTGCCGGTCTCCGATGCTGTGAAACACCCCCAAGCCTTTGTTATCAACACGGAAACAATCACCGCCAAAACAATCAAATAACAAACGCGGAACAAACTCGGACGCGCGGTTGTTTTCATCGCCGAAACAATCGGCGACACAGTGTCCTGCGTGTATGGCTTGCCGTCGGGTCGCCTTATGCCTCTGCGGTTGATTTCGTCAACGATATACTGCGGCGTATTGGTGGGCAACGCCTTGAAATTGGCATAAATGCTACGGCTTAATTCTTTAATTATTTTAGCGTCTTTCAAGACTTCGACCGCCGCCGCATTTGCCTTGCAAATCTGTTTCGCGGTCAACGGTGGTCGCCTTGCGTCCCTCGCCGCCGACGTGTCCCTCGTTGTCGGATTATTGTCGGAATGTTGTCCCGACGCTGTTACAATGCTGTTACCACACTGTCCGTTTTCTGTCAAAATATTGTCCCTTCGTTGTCTCAAAACTGACCGCATCTGAGCGACAAACGCGGCGTACTCGGTGTAGGGTATTAGCGTGTCCCCCTCCCCCACCTCGCGACTTAAAGTCCCATCGTCAGAATGGAACCAAACCTCGCCGGCAGTGTCCGCGATGTAGCCGACCGTCATTGTTTCAGTGTCAAAATATTTGTTAGTTTTCATCGTGTATGTATTTCAACATTGTTTCAAAATCAAAATTTTTACCGGGACAATCCGTGTCGTTATCTATCCAATCGCAATGCCGTTTGATGTTGGATTTTGGGATTTTGTAATCAAAACAAAGTTTGTTTATCAAACAAATTAACAAAATTTGTTGTGTCATACTCGGGCGTGTCTTGTTGAAGTCGCCGTGAACACAAATCCCGATGTTGCCCGTGTTGCCGTTTTTTACGTGCGAGCCTCGTTGCCGTGGGTCTCTCACTTTGTAAATTTTATCGTCAATAATTACGTAATTGTAGGCAATCCCGCAATCATATTCGCACGAGTCCCGATGGTAACGGTTGATTTCGTCTAATGTGGTCGGACGGTTAATGCCGTCGTTATGTATCGTCAGAAATTTTGGTGTCGCCACCGTCGATGTCGGTGTGAAACACATCGTAACATCTTGGTAATAACGATGCTTTACAGCATCAACCAAAATCCAAACCACCGCAGCGGCTATTGCTGCGAAACGAAACACTTTAACCATTCACACAATTTTTTATAATCTTCTGCCATCCCATCGATGCCGTTGCTATAAATATACATTGCAACAAGCATCAATGCGGCTGCAATTACCAATATTTTTGCCGCCGATTGCAGACCGTGCCACACCAAGTCGGCGGCGCGCCTGACGATGTAGGCGGACAATCTAACAGCGACGATGCAACAATCAACCGCCGCCGCAATTCCCAACAATATCGGGAACGCCACAAGATAATATCCTATTTTGTAGCCCCACCAAACGTGCGGGGCTACGATGCCGAAATTTGACAGATACCAAGCGACGCACACAAAATGGTCGCTGTGGACGTTGCCGCCGTTGAACGCGGGGCGGCTCGTCTCCTCCTCTGCATCAACATCAATTATCTTTGTCGGTGTCATCGCTTTTTATTTTTTTTATTTCGTCGGCGTTGATTTCAAGAAAATACAAAAAGCCTTTCCAGTGCTTTTTGGTTGCTTTGATTTTCCCTTCCTTTATCCAGCGTCTCACCGTAAGGGGGTGAACCCCCACGGCTTCTGCAAATTCTGTAACTTTCATTGTGTTGCTTAATATTGTATAACGATGCAAAGTTATACATATATAAACATTTTACCAAATCTTTTTGCAACTTTTTTCAAAAAAAAATATAAGTAGGTCGGGGACAGCGTTTTATAACATATCGGGAACTACAAAAAAACCGTGCCTTTTTAGGCACGGTAAAAATTCACTGTAAAAAACATAAAGTTCCGCTCAAATAAACACATCAAAAATTAGATACGACAACATCTGCATTGAGAAAAACAATCTGCATTTAAAAATGCGGCGGGTAAAACTCGCCGCTTCGTCTGAAATATATGCACTAATGAAAAAAACAATTTACAATAAAATTCCGGGCTTTGATGCAACAAAAATACATATATTTTCTTTATTCTCCAAATGTTTCACGTGAAATTTTTGATTTTAAAATTTTACTTTACATTTTGACAACGCGAACACGGCATTTTTTGACACTTGTAAAATAATTTTTACATAGTGCCCTATGTGATAATTAGACAGCCCGCAACCGTGTTTTTTTATGTAAATGTCTGATACCGTGGGCGTTGTTTATGTGATAGTTATGTTTTAATTTCTGCGGGTTACCCCTCGGCGTTGATGCTGATTGTGTTTTGCAAGCACCTTTACCGCTATATATCGCAAAGCGTCCATCAAATGGTTGTAAGCGTCAACAGGCCGTCCCGTCTTATTGCCGCTCTTGTCAGTCTCCCAAACATAATTTCGATACTCCTTGATAAAATTCACGCTGTCCCGCGTGATGCTCACGTCCTCGCACTCTTGCAATACGCCGATGCCGAATAATATGCTGTCTGCGCCCTTTTCTGACGGCAACACCTTGAAACCGTACTCGTTAATTTCGTGGATGCTCTTAGGCTCTGCACAATCGGCAACAATCAATGTTGACGCGCTGCACCTCTGCCGTTTGAGTTCGACGGCAATATCCTTGTTTGTCATTCCGACCTTGTAACACATCTCGTCGATGTATATGCCGCCATTATAACGGTATAACGCGACCATCGATGTCGGGTCGGTGCTAAAACCAAAGTCCATTCCGACCCCCAACAGCTTAGCGTCTGCCGGTATCGCGTCAACGAATTGCCATCCGTTGAATACACACCCTTGCACGCTGCCGACCTTGCCCAAGCCGTACACCTTCCACCAATTCGCCCAATACGCGGACTTGATGTTGCTTTCGGCGAACACATTTGCCGCGTCTGCATCAAAGAAGGCGCGTGTCTTTGCCTTTTCAATCTCTGCAACAATGATGTCGGGGAGAGCCTCGTTGTCCTTGTATGTCAATACAAGCATTTCAACGTCGGGGTCTCTTTGTAATTCTGTATGTACCCAAAATTCAGACGTTGGGTTGAAATCAAGCCAAATATATTTTTTTGTACGGATAGCCAATTGGCTGTATGTTTCAAAATCAATCGCGTTGCACTCGTTGATATAAAGGATGTCGCGGCGCGGGCCTCTCACCTTTGATTGTTTGTCCGCGCTGAAAAACTCAATGAAACTGCCATTTGTGAATGTGTATGTAAAATTGGATTTGTTCCAATGTTCGGGAATGAAGCGTCCCGTACATTCCATAATTTTGAGGAAATCGCGCATTGCGCCCTTGCGGAGGTGTGGTATGCTTTCGGACACGATGGATATTTCAAGTCGTTGACGTGTGGCAACATCTATCAATATCGGGATTATGCCGTATGTTTTCCCCGCTGATGTTCCGCCGGGGACAATGCGCACCCTCGCCGACAATCTACGCAATTTTTTTATTGCTGTCGTATATGTAAACCCGTCAACACTCCTCTTCATCATCAACATCTCCAAACAGTGGCTGCTCGGTCTTGATTGCTACATCTTGCTCGACTTTTTCAACATAGCCCCTATCCTTGCAAATTGTTTTCGCGGCAAAAATTATTGCCGCCGTGTCGCCGGCGTTGATGCGGTTCATCAAGGCGTTTTCGATAAAATCCTTGCGTATTTCTTTCACAGCATCTGCCGCCGACCTAAAATTCGCGTCGCCATTGTACCAGTTGTAATAGGTCTGTCGGTCGATGCCGTAAGCGCGGCACGAAATTGAAATGTTGCCAAGTTTTTCTTTGAATATTTCCAAAAACTTTTTTTTACTTTTCATTTTTTTTAGTGTCGAAATTGCCGAAATTTTTTTGCAAATATAAAATTTTATTTGTGATTTTGTGTCATTACAAAATTTTAAATCATTACAGAATGATAACAGCGATAATAGGCAGCCGCAATATCACGGCGTTTGATTTGTCAAAGGTCGTGCCGTCCGATACTACGGTAATAGTTTCCATTGTTTCACGTGAAATTAAAACAAAAGTCCAATCATCTTGTTGTATCTTTCAAGTTGATGCTGAGGCACAAATAACTTTTCGACAGCCACTTTTGAGTTGGAACACCGCGACATCGTGCAAAATACTTTCTTAGCCGCAACCGGCACAAAGTCAGGTGTCGGCATTGAATATTCTGATATTACAACAATGTTTTTTTGATGCAACGCCCAGTCGTAGAACTTGCCGTGGTCAAAATCTTCCATCATGTAGCCTGTTGTCCCCGCGTATGGCGGGTCGCAATAAATCACAGCATCGTCAGGGATCTGCATATCTGAATAAGGACCGCGCAAACCGCGCAAACCGCGCAAACGTGTAATGTTCTGCCAGTGTTCAAGGCTGTAAAATGATGACAGTTGCTCCAACGATATAAGGCTGCGAATGTCCGCACCGCTATCTTCCAACAAAAAAAGCGTTTCGTACTCTCGCGGCAACGGCATAAACGTCTGCATTTGCGCGTAAGCCTCGGCTGTCGGGAACTGCCATTGCGATTTTCCAAAATAATGTCTCTCCATATTTGTACCAAGCCGTCTGCCGACTTCACGTTGGTTTTTCAAGCCGCTTGCCTTCAATGCCGAAACAAGATATTGCCGCAGCTCCTCATTCCTATCCGCGATTTGTTTTTGCAATTTGCCTTTGAAATCGTCAAATGACAATTGCGTCTTCATAACATTTCGCAAGTACCAATCTGTATAACGATGCTTGACTTCTTCGCAATGGTCGAAAATCCATTTTTTCTGCGCGGACTGGCAACCCATTTCTTTCAATGCCGAATAGTCGCCGAACACCCTTGCATCGTGCAATGCGCGTTTGAACGGCTCCAACTCTTTTGCGTAGATATAAGTGTTGCCTTTTCCGCCGAATGAATAACAGAAAAATGCGATTTCGTCAGTGCCGCAATTTTGTTTAAATTCGACCCTACTGATGAAATGTTGCAGCCGCTCGTCTGAATACTCGCCACGTGCCGCTCTCGCGAAACACTGGCACAATGGGTTCAAATCGTTAAACACAAAATTGCGATACTTGCCGCTTAACATTGCGGCGTGAGTGATTGCTCCACCGCCGCCAAATACATCGACAAACGTCTGCGCGGGCGGCAAGTGTTCCAACACCCAATCGGCAATTTTGTTTTTACTGCCTTGATAATTTAGACCATAACCCATTGTTTCACGTGAAATTTATATTTTTCTTAGCCATTGTAAAAAAATCTGATGAGCAATTTGCGCCGTCATTACGGGCGGGACACTCATTCCGATAAACCACTGCGGATTTCTGCCTTTAAAATCATAATCAAGGGGATATGTGCCTACCTTGCACAATTCGCTATTGTTTAAACCGCGAGGATATATTGGGTGGTACAATCTGCCATTTGCCGTGATAGTGTTTGCAACAGATTTCATCGACAAGCGCACGCTGTCAAATCGGTTGCCATTCGGGTGGTGCTTGCTTATTGTCTCTCCTTGCCGACATAACGACCAATAAGGCGCGTCGCAAGGTGTAATCTTGTTTTCGACCGCCGTGTCGCCATCGTCGCACATCGCGAATGGTATTGGAGGCTCGTTGAAATTTAATTGCAATTTCGGCAACGTTGCAAAATCATTGCGCAAGCCGATTATGAAAGTGCGCTCCCTGCGCTGCGGGCATCCCATTGACGCTGCATTTAACAAAAACACTTGCGGTCGATAACCGATTGAGGCAATCTTCTGCACGATGTTTTTGCAGTACGTTTTGCCGTTGCCTTTGATTAGTCCGCTGACATTTTCCAGCAAGCACACCTTTGGCATCAACTTCTTTATTGTGTCGCAATAGACAAACACAAGGTCGTCCAATTGTTGTTTCTTTTGTCCTTCGGCAAATACCTTTTCAACACCCCACGCCGCCTCGCGTTTGCCTGATGTCGAAAATGTGGAACACGGCGGGGAGCCGTCCAACAAATCAAGGTCAAACAAATCTGACGGCAAGTCGGCTTTCGCGTTGAAATCGCGAATGTCCATATTATACAAATATTTCGGGTGATGGTTCGCCTTGTATATCGCTGCTACATTTGGGTCTAACTCAACGCCGCCCAAATAGTCGTATCCTGCCAATTTGTAGCCCATTGAACTTCCACCGCCACAAATGAACGTACCGAAAACCCTTTTGCCGTGCTTCGTTATGCCTTCGGCGGGATAGCCGTCGCTCAAACGCCACAAAAACGGGAACTTATGTTGTAACATCATATCCAAATTTTTTTAACAATGCCTTCTCTTTGTTCGCGTCAATTTTTTGCAGACAACTGTTTAAAAATTGCCACTCCTCAATGGAGAATTTGAATTTAACCTCCATTGCGTCGGAAAATTCATCAACATCGACTTCTTTGTTTTCGATTTCTTTGGGTGTCGGCTCATCGTCCCAAATAGGCAATTCCACGCCCCATCCCGTTATCTCGTCCGCGTCCCATTCATTCGCCACCAAATCCCAGTCGTATTGTCCAAACGACTCATTGTCCTTGATGACGATTTCGCGCAATTTCTCTACCGGTGTCCCGCTGTCAAGAATTTTGCAAGGCAGTTTTTTGTAGCCCAAATCCTTGCACGCCCTCAAACGCATATTGCCGCCTATAACGACATATTTGCCGCAGTCTATGGGATAAACAAGCAACTCACGCAAATTAAGCATTTCGGGCGCTTCGGTGATGCTTTTTTTAAGCAACTCAAACCGCGAGTCCCGAATTTGACGCGGATTTCGCGGAAGACCATCAATTTGTCCATCGTTGGTCTGCAAATCCTTGATTGATATTTCTTTTTGCTGCATTTTTCAATTATTAAATTTTACTTAAAATGTAAATAACCTTTAAAACTAAAAATATAGGGATAATAATGATTGCAAGGACCGTGCATACGATACCGACACATATTTCAACCAAGCCGTTAAATATGCGTCCTATCGTCTGATTCCAAATGGTGTCGCTATAATCATCTATCTGCATTTTTCAGTTTTTAAGTTTTACTTAAAATGTTGTTGCACGTGAAACAAAGTTACGGCTTGCCAAAATTCTGTGGTATCCGTAATAAACACCTGCATTTGTCTGTCTTCCTCTGTATAGAGAGACAGACACCACTCCGCCGTGTTTCTCCACCTTTGGCAAAAGACCGTGCCGACATTCGGGATTTTCTTTTTGTAAGCCGTGCCGGGCTCCATAAAATCCATCTCGTCAAAATGTCTGCCCAAAAACTCTGTTGTTATGCCGCCCATAGTCAAATAATTTTTGCCGTGAATTTCTCCACGAACTCCTTGCCCATTCTGTCCGCTAATATCAAAACGCTATTGCGCACATCCATATCCTTCATATATTCGATGTCGTCAGGCATTATGTTTGTGTTATGCACGGCAACATTGAAATTGTGGAGCTCTTGCTCTGGCTTGATGCGCTTGACAGTCGAATAAATATCAAAACCTTCCTTGATATATTCGTAAGGACTCACCATCAAGTCGAACACATCGACAGCGTGTCTTAGCATCGTGCCGACCGTCAGAAATAACGAAATTAGTTTTTCGTATGCACAATCGTTAAAAGATGCGTATTTTGCCAAACATCGTTTTAGCATCGTGATATTAGGCTGCAACCCGCCTACAACATCGTCCAACAATTTTTGCACGGTCGCAAAATCCGCGCTTGTCGCCATTGTATTTCTCGCGTTGATGTTAAACAAGTGCGTCTGCCGCTGCGTCAAACCGTTTTTTGTAAAACGGAGGTACTTTCTAAACCAAATGCAACGGTTAAGCCAAGGCTCGTTCAACGTCTCGACCTCTTTTTTTATGTTTTCAATTTCGGTAAGCGCAATCCTTTGAGCCATCAATGACTGTGTCGCGCAAACCTCGAATGGGAATTTTGTTTCTTTTGTTTCTTTTGTTTCTTTCATTTGTGCAATGTTGTTTTTAGAGTGTCCGGCAAAGGAAACGCCAATTTGTCATAATTCTGCATCATAATCTGCCGCCACGCCTCGAAGTCCAGTTTTACCACCGTCGGGTAGGTGATGATGTCGCCCTTGTCGAAACAAGCCGTCCACAATCCCATCTGCCCCTTTGTCGGCATTTCGATTGTCGGTCGTGGGTTACGGAATAGCCATCCGTACCCCTTTGTTATCTTACCCCAATTTTCACGTGAAACACGGCATTTAATCCAATCCGACTCCGTGAAGTCCGCAATGGGTTTCACATCGTAAAGTTCGACAAAACCAACCGCCACGCCGTTACGCTCTGACAGCCCAAGCCCCTTACCACTTGAACATATCAAAATGTCGCCGCGATATTTTATGCGGTGGCTGCGTATCTCCACGGATTTCTCGGCATAAGTGATGCCACTCGCCGTGTATGCCGGTGTGATTAGGCAATCGGCGAAGGGCTGTTTTACCGTCAATGCGCGGAATTTGTCGTGGCGGTCGGGGTCATATAATTTTGCGTTAATCTGCATTTTGTTTCACGTGAAATTAAAACGGCAAATCGTCGGCGTTTTGTGTCTCTGTTTGTGCCGCCGTGGCGGGTTGTGGCGGAGGTGCGAATTGTCCGCCCTGCTTGCCGCTCAATAATTCAAGGTTCGACACAATAACCTCGGTGATGCTGCGGGCGCTGCCATCTTGGGCTGTGTACTGCCTTGTCTTGACCTTTCCGTCAAGATAGAGTTTGTCGCCCTTGTGGACATATTGCTCCACCACCTTCGCGATACCGTTCCGTGCAACAATATTGAACCATTCGGTGTGGTCCTCTACCTGACGACCATCGCTGCCCGTGTAGCCCTTATCCGTTACTGCGATGGAGAATCGCGCCACGCTGCCTCCGTCATCAAAATTGGTGATACGTGGATCCTGCCCGACGTGTCCCATTATTTCAAGCCTGTTTAATCCCATTTCCTTACTTGTTAAATAATCCGTATATTATTACTATTATGTCGTAGATGCTGTTGATGTACGACGCGAGCGTCAATACCACGAACACCCAAACATAAAACTTGTAACGTTTGATTTTTTTTGTGTCCATTTAATATTTATTGTTTACGATTCTTTCTGTGCTCTCAAACATCTGCATAATTGCATTTACTTCGCCGACCGTAATTGTCTGTTTTCTCAATTCAATGCGGTTGTCTCGACAATTTCCGACAAATTCAACCTTCCCAAAAAGATTTTTTGTAAACTTGATGCGGAACGTACCCTTGACAAACTCCGCCGCCTTACAGTTGTCGTACAAAGCTTGCCATTTGTTTTGCGTCAACAAATAGGCAGTTACTTCTGTGGCGTTGTTTTCCTCTATTATGTTAGCAAGATTTTCGCGGGCATAGTCGGCATTGTTTTTCGCCTTGATGATGCCCAAGAGCCTTGTGTTTTCTATGCGCAAGGCTGCCGCCGCTTTTTGGCTCGTCCTTATGTGTCTTTTGTTTTTCATAGCGCAAATATAATAAAACTTTTTGTATTGTGCAAAAAATTTTAAAAAAGTTTTTTTTGATAATATTTTTCACTTATCCACCTGTCAATTGATTTTGAGCCAAACCACCAATCCAACAAATCCTCCGCCGAGCGAAATTTGCCGAGCGGAATTTGCTCTACCGTTTTTTTGAGTAGATAATAATATCGCGGAAACCTCTCTCTCTCTCTCTCTCTCTCTCTCTCTCTCTCGACATCGGACAGAACAAACACCCTAACCTTTTAACCCCCTCATCATACAACTTGCAATAAGACACGTTATATTTGTGAATGAAATTCCAAACATCGTTGTCGCTCCATTCTAAAATAGGCGACACTGTAACCCTGTCTTTGCCCGCGACGCAATCAAAATTAGTTTTCTCGGCAGTGTCAATGCGCTTTGTAATTACCGATTTTGATTTAAAAACTTTGAGTTCCGCAGCCTGTCTTGCACGTCTGACACTTTCCGATTTCCTCACTCCGACTATCGTGCAATATCCCGCCGCCGTTTTTTCTTTCAGTGTTTCGCAACAAAAACGCCATTGTCGAATAGGCAGAATGCCTTTCTCTCTGACTATCTGAAAGAATGTTTTTGTCGGTCTTAATCTCACAACTTCGGGGTGTTTTTCGATGATAAAACGGACAAGTTCGGGTGGGTCGATAGTCGTGATGTTGTAATATGCTGTGAATTTCACGCCCGCCATTTTGGCAAGTTCCAAAATTACACAACTATCCTTGCCGCCCGAAAACGCGAGCCAAAATCCGTGGTCGGGCTGCATTTTCAATGCAAGTTTTTCCGCCCTTTTCAGAAAGTCAACCGCAGCCGCAATTTTCTCGGCAAGTGTTTGGGGGCGTGTAATTTCGGGGAAATCAAACAAATTTGCCATCATCATTAATATTTGGTTCGATATATTCAACGCCCATTGCCGCGCACATCTCCTCGAATGAGTATGTAAAATCTGCATACCACGAAGCATAACAAATGCCTCTTGCGTCAAATTGATAGCATTGATTTGTACGGTGTGCGATGCAAAGGTCTTGGAACACGTATTTTGTTTGCGGCGATACGTCGTAGTTTATGAAACAAACGACGTTGATGTTGCTGTCAAGCAATTCTTTCAAATGTCGGTAGTCTCGGCTCGTCTTGTACGCCTCCGACTTTTCGGCACTGTATAACGGTTTTTCCTGCATAGTGTTTGTTTTACGTGAAACATTAGATTTTGAACTGCGGCAAGCCTACGATTTCAAAAAATGCGTTTAATTGCGCCACCGTGGCAACGTCAATTCGCACTTTAAAAATGCCGTCCGACCACAAATCAATTTTGTTTATGCGTTTGCGAAAATCAATACTAACATAAATTTCGTCAATCTCTTTTTCCATTTTCGCGACCGCCTCGTTTTCGTGGAACATCTTCCAACCCGCCGCCGTCAATATCTCGGGCGTTACTTTTGCGGAATAGCGCACGAAACGCTTTGGCACAACTGGCATTTTGTCGGTGAGTTTGCAGTCGTAAAAATACGTTGCAATACAGCCGTCCTCGTCGGCTGTGTTTCCCCGTCCCTCTGCACACCCGCCGCCAACGTGCATAATGCAATCTCGGCAAGGCGTGAAAAATTCTCCGCGTTTCATAGTGTTTGATTTTACATTAGCAAATCATCTGCATAAGGGTTGCAATCTGACTCGACAAGCGCAGCATCTTGTTTCGTCTTGTCGTTTGTGTACATTATTTGCAGCATAAAATCCGAAATCAACACTGTTGAATTGGCAAACGCTGCAATGTCCTTGTTAGTGCAATGGCTGTCATAATATGGCATGGCCTCATTCACAAATGTATGTGAGGGGTTGACGCGCGGGTCTGATATGAATATCTCCCGCATCTCGTTGTAGTCTGCATCGTAGCAATTTGCAATTTTTGCGAATTGGTTGCAGAATACGACCTTTGTCGCAATCCAACAATTTTCCATATATTTCGCCATTAACGCCGTGGCGGGCGTAGTTATGAAAAAACGGTGGCTTGCGTCGTGGCACTGCTGGAATATTTGTTGTGCCTTTCTGCATTGTTTTTTGTGGAAACTGCCCAATACGGTAAAATTGAAATTGAACCGCGATTGGTCGCTGTGGATTGTACAACCGTACCACACTGGGCTGAATACAACGCGGCTGCTGTACTCGCCATAAGTTATCTCCCTTAGTTTAGGGGGCAATATTGTTGTACGAATGACAAATATGCCATCATCATCAAGATATTGCGCGGTCATTCCCATTGCATTTTCGACATCTGCAATATCGCAGGTGTTGTCTGCTGAAAATGGAGCGTTAACGCAAATAAAAATTGCGTCATACTCCAAATATTGTTTGCGCTTGAAATACTCTGGAAACTTGATGTCTGCTATGTCGGGGGCAATCTCGTCGAGTTCATTCTCTACTTGCTGCCCGATATGTCCATATCCGACTATTAGTGTTTTGTATTGTTTCATTGTTTATTGTTTTTTTTGTTTTCTGCATTAATCATAAATTGAGGTTTCCACAAACTTGTAAATTTGTGGACGGCGTAAGTGTTTCGTGTGAAACATTCTCCGCCATCATTTGGATTGTTTGCGCAAAAATATTCTGACGGGAAAATTGCAAAATCACCTACCATCTCGAACTCGTCCCTGCCGGGGTGAAATCCGTGTCCTTCCAAAATGGCACTTTCAAATGCAGTACAGTTAAGATAAATTGGTTTGCCGTCTTTCGTCAGAAAATTCCTTTTCTCGTAACGCGCCACCATTTCGGCGGCTATCTCGTTGCCCGCTACGGCTGCAACTATCAAACCGCTTGCGAACATTCCGCTTCCGTTTGTGCCGCCAAAAGCCTTGTATTCGCTAAGGAGCGGCGTGAAATCCTTTAACAAATGGACGTCGCTGTCAAGATACACTCCGCCGTATTGATGCAAGACTTTCCACCGCGCAAAATCCGAAACAAAGGCGTAATTACCTGTTTTGTAAGCGTCTGCCGCGAACCGGCAACTTTCGACATCAAAGTTGCTCTCGTTCCATAACATAAACCTATAATCTTGGGGCAATATCTTAGGCCAGCTCGCTATGCACTTTTTATTGGTTTCGGGGATTTCTTTATCCCCGAACCAACACCAATGAATTAATTTGGGTATCATTTTTTTTCTGGATTTAACCAATGCTTCCATTTCAAAGTCTTAATGTTGTTACAAACTCGTTTAACCCACAAAGGTTAAGAAACGTTATTAACTCGCCAACCTTGTGGACGTTCAATACATTGTCGCAAGGCTGTCCGTAAATAACCACGGTTGCGTTCCCTTCCCCTCTGAAAAACACATCGACAGAAATAGCCGTTTGCCCTCGCCTCGTTGCAAAGATTGTGGGTCTTGACGATATGCCTTCTTCTGCGCTACTATCACCATTGAAATTTCTTTGCAAAAATTTCAGAGTTATTGGAGCGGCTCTCCACGACGTGTCTTTGATTGTTTTTTCGGGAATGTCGCAAACTTGATACATACCCTTGAAGTATGTGTCGCAAAAAAGCAACAACTCTTTTCGCGGATACTCTCTTGAAACAAATGCGCTCGTCAAATCGGCGACAAACAAAGACATCCGACATTTGTCGCCATATCCGCTAATTATGATACTTATAGACGTGCTTCCCAAAAATTTCAAGAAGCATTCTTTTCGCAAATTTGTAAACATTTTTTGATTGTATTAATTGAAACCTTGTTTTTTTATGATTTAGAACTTGGTTTGATAGTTCCCAAATCGAACTTGCTGCGAAATACGTGTACCAAATTCTTGCTTGGTTTCCCATTATTTTTGACTGATGTTTTACGTGAAACAAAAATGGCGGTTGTAAAACTGATGTGCGAAACTGCCCGCCGTCAACTTGCGTTGATTGTTTTTATGAGACCTACGATTGGCTACGTAGGGATTACACTCGGTTCCTTCGCGCGGTTGCATTGATTTCGCGGGCGGTGTCGGCAAGAGCCTTAATCACCATAGACCAATGGCGTTTTACAGCCACGTCCACCTTCGCCTTCAACAGTGTCGGGAATGATGCAATCTCCACGGTGGTAACGCCACCGAAGTCGATGGTTGCAACCCACTTTCCTTGTTTCTTTACCGTTGTTACCTTCGCGCCTGTGTTGTATGTAGTTTTCATTTTGATTGTGTTTTTATGGTTAGTATTTCGTTTTATTTCTATGCTACAAAATTACGTTTAAATTATGTAGTATGCAAATTATTTTAGTTAATAAACGTTAATGGATAGAACTTTTTTTGTCTTTTATTTCTTTAAATGCGTTTAATATTGCGTTTTTTACAGCCAGCGAATATGCTTGTGCCTGAATTTCACGCGCTTCCGTGCCGTGATGCCGAACCCAAAACGCACTGAATCTCGACTTCATTCCGAGTTTTGCCTGCAATAAATATTGTTCCAACGCCTGTTTTTTGTCATCGTCCGACACCGTTATCTCCTGCGGGATATAGCCAACCGACTTCAAGTAATTAAAAGTTATCATTTCCGAGCCAATACCCCAATCTGTAACGCCGTCAAGCCATTGCTCATAACATCTTTTTGCAACTTTTTTTGGTTGACAATCTTCGGGAATTGACAAGGCGGGTCTCGGCGGCTGATGCTCGCGAGCGTAATTTTGCGCCGCCGAGATAGTCGTGTCCCGCCTTTTTTTGTAAGCGTTCAAGACCTTGCCCAAAAAATCAATGCCGAATGATTGATAATGCGCACGGTCAGGATCACCGTTGGAATTTTTCGGGAGGTAGGGGTCGAGTTCGCCGGTAGCCAACATTTCAAATGCCATTTTGACAGCTTGCAGCGTCAAGTCGCTGTAATAACGCTGCAACACCTCGCTCAACCTTGTAACGATGTAGCCCCACTCCATTTCGTCGGCGGGCTTTTTGTAGCCGATGTCGATTGCGACAAATGAAAACAGTTTCGCGGCGCGTGTGCAAAGTTCCTTGATATTGATGCTGCCGATATTGTCGCCACTTGTCGCCGCTATGATTGCGCGGTCAACTGGTTTAAGGCTCTGCATCAATTTGTCATTTACTGCGAACATTTTGATTTCGTCCGCAAGTTTTACGACCGTAGGCTGCTGTTGTATGATAGCAAGTTTTCCCATTTTTTCAAATTTTATTGTTTAGATAATCCACTGCAAAATCGAAATCAATCTTTTTTGCTTGCTTTACGTGCAACTTCTTTTTTTCTTTGTCTCCGCGGATGAATGTCCGCACCGTGGCGAACCACCCTCGCTCCGTGCGCATTGTGTTTGAACTGTCGGACCAATCCGCGACCACGTTGTAATAATATTGCATATCGATATTGGCGTAATCATCGCCCGAGAATGTCTTGAAAAACTTTTCGCGGTCGGCTGCTGCCGATTTTCGGAACAATGTTTTTTTGTTCGGGCTCGCCTCATCTGTGAGGGGGGGCACGGCGCAATTGGGGGGGGTATCTGTTTCGTCATTTATGTCGATGCCGTCATTTTCATCGTTGATGCCGTCGGGGGTGTGTGGCGAAAATTCTTTTTCGCCAACATAATTTTTATTTATATTATCATTTATATTATAATCCCCTACAAAATTTTGTAGGGGGGGGTTACAAAATTTTGTAGGGGGGGCTGCAAAATTTTGTAGGGGTGCTTTTTTTGGTGTAGGGGTGGCGGTGTCAGTTTCAAGGCTTGCAGACATCGCACCGAATGTGTAGAATGTACGTCCCAAATTCTCACATTTTTCATATTTCTCCAAAATGCCCGCGTCTATCAACTTGCCGATGCGAGCCACAATGCCGCTCTTTGATTTGATGTGCAGTAATGGCAATTCTGCCATAATTGTAGTATGCGCAATCCAATAGTATGTTCGCCCACCATCTTGGATTGCGGTACAATTCCCTGACGTGGCAAACGATTTGATAAAGTCGTATATCGCCAAATCGTTGAAATCAAGGTCGGGCGCAATTTTAGACGCCGCCATTTGGTTTATGTTAATTGTGTATTTCATAGCGATTAAAAAAAGCCACTCGAACACGCGCCGCGACGCACGTATTCTTGTGGCTCCATCTGCATATTAGCAATATTTTTTCAGTATCGGTCGCGGTCGATGCTGTTTTTGTCAGTCTAAAAAGTGCCTTAGCCGCGAACTACCACCTTCGCGTCGCCGGCACAATGTTGATTAATTCCTACCTTAATCAACGGTACAAAGATAGCAAAATCCCTGTCCGTATGCAAGTTAATAAACTTAAAAAAGTGTTAACTGCACAACTCGGCGTTGATTTAATACCGTCTGAATTATACGCCTATATTTGGGCGCAAGGTCTTTTTCCAACATTTTGCGGAGCGCGGCCTTGATTGCCTCATCTTCTGACGCGAAGATGTTTTTGTCCGCGCAATTTGGCGCACCGCCGCCACCCGCCCAAGCGTCTTCCATAATGCCGTCGTATTTCAAGCCGAACACCCAGCCGCCATCGGGCAATTGCGCCGTTTCGATGCGCAAGTTTTTTACTGATTCGCCTGCCGGCATTTCGTCAATCAACGTTATGATTTTGGGATTTAGGCAGGTGTTGTGGACGTTCCATTTAAATCCGTGCGCATCATTTACGACTTCGGAATGAGATTCGGGGTGCGTTGCCGCGTACTTGTACCAATCGCTTGGGGTTTGGAACGTAACCCCAAGCGACTTGCTCTCAAAAAACGGTTTCATTTAAATCCAAAAATTGATGCCAACATAGTCAATAATTGTGGGAAATTGGCGGCGGCAACGCCTATGGCAGTGCCACCTACGGCAACGAAAGCCCAAATTTTGCCGCCGTTGTTTGTCTTGTCAACAATTTTTACAATTTTCATTTTGATTGCTTTTTTATGGTTAGTATTTATTTTTCACGTGAAACAATGGCGGCGCGGCAGCGAATGTCCGCGCCGCCGTTGTTTTATTGTTGCTCTGCCGGGGTTGCGGGAGGTTCGGGAGGTGCAGCCGGTGCTGGTGCTGATGTCTCCTCTTTTTTCTCCAACGGCACCCATACCGTCAGGTCGACTTGCTCCATCGCGGCAATTTCGACCGCGCAGTTCTCATCGTGGCCCCAATTCTTGCGCACAAACTCCAATGTGCGTTTTGCGCCGCCCAAATCGCCCCTGTTGTAAGTTGCGTAAAAGCCATTTACACATTCGCGGAAGGTATAAACCTTTGGCTGCTGTTGTGGTTGTGGTTGCTGTTGTGGCTGTTGCTGTTTCGGCGGTTTTTGCTCTTTTGCATCGGGGTCGATTTCGGTCTGTATGCCGAAAACCAAGCCAAGAAGATACCTCGTTACATACGTGAACGTCGAGCCGTCCGCCTTGATTGGGTCGGGGTTTATTGCCAATCGAAATGGATAGATTACAGGCTCGGACGTTTCGCCCGTTTCCGCATCAACCAAATGGATTGAGAAAAATCTGAAGCCACTTTGGAGCATAGACACCGCTAACTCGCTCCATACGGGCGCGACCACATAGTCAACGCCATACTCCGCGAGGGCTGGCGTGAGTTTCTCCAACACGTTGGTAAGTGTGGCGTACTTTATCTCTTTGGCATTTCCCTTTTGTTCGCTGCCAATCTTACCAGTGCCGTCCTTGACTACTTTGCCCACGGTGTTTTTCACCGCGAGAATTTTTTGGGCAATGGTCAACTTTTTTACCTTTGCCGGTGTTGCATCTGCCTTGGGCTGTGCCTCTGTCTGCGTCGCCGTTGTTTCTGTGTCGGCGACTGTTGTTTTTTTTGTTGCCATTGTGATTGCGTTAAAGTGTTATTATTGTGGGCGGTGGCGAAGCCGCCGCCCGTTGATTACGTTACAAAAAAACTGTTTGCAACTTTTTGTGAAGTTCGTAAAGATAAGACCTGCGGGCGTTCTTATCGTCAAGCGCATCTATTTTGTCAAAATGGCTGAAAAAAGTGTCATTGAGATAGTATTGCACTTTCATCAACCTCATTTCAAGTTCGGCGACTCGTGCCGTGAGATTGACATTTTCAAGCATAGCTTCACGGCTTGCGGTGGCGATGCCACCCTTGCGTATCCAAGACGCGCAAAACTCGTCTTGGACCTTGTCGCACTCCATATACTCGGCATTGATGATGTCAAATTGCTTGATTGTAGGCGTGTAGCCCGTTCTTTCTGTAAATTCTTGTTGTGTCATTTTGATAGTGCTTTATGTGTTAGTATTTCGTTTTTGATTACGTTACAAAATTACATTAAATTTCTGTATAGTGCAATTTTTTAACGTTAATAAATGTTAATGCACAAAAGATTTTTGTTTATTTGTAACTTGTTGATTTGTAGATATTTTTTTTGTCTAAAAAAACGCCTATATACTGTATAGACGTTTTTTTGATAAAATTTTTTTTGAATTAGAAAATGTTTCGTTTTTTACATTCAAAAAAGCACTTCGCAAGGGCGCGCACATCTTCCATCGAATTGTGTGCGGGAAAACTCTCGCCGTTGAAAAGTTTTGCGTACAATTCCTCCAAGCGTGGGAATTTGCCCGGCTTGCCATCGCGGAATCTCGCTCCGACATAATCTACTGTTTTTATCATAGTGTCGATTAACGGCTTGCTTTTGAAAAAAAATGAAAATTTTTCCGCCCTATTTTGATTGCTCATTCTGACGTATTCGGCAATGATTACGGATATATCGAAGGTCGCGTTGTGTGCGCATATCGTGTCGGCATCCTTTACATCTGCAAAGAATTGCAGAAATGCCGTTTTGTACGGTACGCCCTCGACGAGTGCGCGGTCGGTGGTGATGCCGTGGACGGCTGCCGCCTCGTCGGGTATCGTGAAACCGTCAGGTCTGATTATGAAGTCGCCCTCTTTGTCACCCACTTTCCAAGAAAGTTGAACGACTCGCGGATAATTCCGCGTTTGTGTGATGGGATCAACCGTACCTTTCGGGATTGTTCCGGTTGTCTCCGTATCGAAAAAAAGTATTTTCATATTTGATATTTTTTGCCGTCAACAATGATTAGATTGTCTTGAGTGTATGTTATTGTGTATTTTTCTATTTTTTTTTCTTTGTTCAAGAGCCTTTCTGTTGTAGTTGTCAACGTGAAAGTTTGACATCTGCGAGTTGACATAAATGAGAACAATTCCGTTTTGTCTCGGAAAAAATTTTTTTCCCGATCCCCCTCCAACATATAAGGATAATACCAATTCGGCAGCATCCTTTGTGTCGCTGCTACTTTTACCCTTTCCAATGAGCCGTTAAAAAAGGATATTACGACGCTGATGTTTTTTCCGTTGCTGTCCATACAGAAGTATGATTTTGAACGGAATATTTTTTTGCCGCGATATGCCTTGTAAGCATCTGCCAACAAATACGACATCATTTCCTCTTCCGTGGCGAACTCCTCCGCGATTTCAATTACGAATATCATTTATTTTGATGTTTTACGTGAAACAATAGGGCGGTGGCGTTGATGCCGCCCGCCCGTCATTTTACTTTACTTCATCATAATTGATGCGCTCGCCATCCCAGCCTGCGTGATAATCATTGCCGAAAAAATAGAAATTGAGGGCGTCGCGGAACACGTCGCTGTTAATTACGTGGAGTTGTGATGCGAGAAAATGAATCTTGCTGCGTGTCGTTTTGCCGATTAAAAACTTGCAGCCTTTGCAAGGCTCGCTGAAATTTGGTGTTTCGGTAAAAACAGCCGCCACTCGGTTTGTTGTTGATGATTTCCAATTGCTGTTTTATCGCTTCGCGTTTTGCTTCGCGTTTTGCTTCGATTGCCGCCTTGCGGTCTGCCTCCGCCTTGGCGATTTCGGCACGGCGGATTTTTGCCCATTCAGCGACTTGACGTTTTCCCTTTTTGGAAAGTTCCACGTATTGACCGCACCATCCGCCGCGCGGTGCGTCGTTGCCCTCGACGAAATCTACGCCAATTTTACGAAGACCATCGATTACTGAGAAATAGTCGCCGTTTTTGCAAGAGACGTAACGTCCACTGCCGCTGTAGCCAGTACCGTGGTAACGGTCGCCAAGAAGTACCCTTTCCACATTCGCGTACTTTTTCGCAATTTCCCCGCCCTTTGTGCGGAGGTTCGTGTCAATCCGATTTTGTAATGTTGATGCTTTCATTTGATTGTGTTTTTTGTGTTAGTATTTCGTTTTTGTTTACACTACAAAATTATATTAAATTTCTGTATAATGCAAATTTTTAGCGTTAACAAAAGTTAAAAAGTAAAACTTTTACTCGTCTTTACCGAACCCAAAAAGGAAGTTCGGCGTGGTCTCCAAAATGTGGCAAATGCGCACGATGTCTGCGGGCGCGATTTTCTTTGTGCGACCGTGGATTAAGTTAAACAAATTAATGTTTTGCGCCAACGGTGTGGAGTTGGGCCACAATGCTGCGCCGATTTCGGCGCGTTTCTGCATTTGTGTCTTGCGGTCGAATCGCTGTAATATTTGTGCTATTATTTTCATTTTGTATTTAGTTTATGGGCGGCGGCGATGCCGCCGCTCGTTGTTAACTCTTGTTATCGGCATTGTGTGTGTTCGCCGCAACCTACAATGATTGCAGGTCGTGGAGTGTTTCTGCCGCCCTCGTGGCGGTCTTTGATGTAATATTGACTACCACCATACCACGAGGCGTTCTTAAACCAGACGGGGTAAAAGGTACGGCGAGCTTCGTCCTCGTCGGCTCGCCTCCAATAGATTCGTGCATCGTAGCCGCCGTTTTGTGGCGACATTGGAGACCTCTCGGATACTGTGATTTCGTCAGTCTTGAAATCGGCAAATTTCTTTGTGTAGTAACTGTCTCGTGGGCAGCGTCTTGTGTAGGGTGTGTAAGTTATTTTCATTTTGATTGTGTTTTTTGTGTTAGTATTTCGTTTTTGTTTACACTACAAAATTATATTAAATTTCTGTATAATGCAAATTTTTTAGTGTTAATATTTGTTAATATGCAGAAATTAATCTTGTTTTCGCAAACGATTGATCCCTTTCAAAACCAATGCCGCGCCGCCAACTATACCAAGCAACCAAAACGCGCTGCCATCTAACAACGCCGCGCCACAGACAAGCATCGCGGCTGTGCCGATTAGTATTTTGCCCATTTTTTTGATGTTTTACGTGAAACAATGGGCGGTGGCGTTGATGCCGCCGCCCTGTTGCCTGTCTTCGTGCGCACTTATGCCGCCAACAAGATGTCGTTGTATGCGGTCATAATTTTTTTGTGAGCCGTGCCTCCGCCGAGAATGTTGTCAAACTTTTTCTCCGCGTCATACTTGCCGCCCGACACGTAGGTTTTGACGTTTTGATAATAGTTGGTGATGCCATTGAATAACCAATTGCCGTTTTTCGTGCGGAAGAGGTCTTGTCCGATGCCAATTTCTACACTCTCGCGGAGGTCGTAGTAAACATTGATGTTACGCATTCCGAGCTCGTCAACGTCAAAACCGTTGGTTTTGAAAATAGGGTACTTGTCGCCAAACGCTACACGTCCGCAAACGAATTTGATTGTTTTTTCGTCAACATTGATGCTGTTGAGCCTTGCCACTGTCTCGGCAATGGCTTTTTTTGTCGCTGCGAAACAGCCGAGGACGTTTGCCGCATGTTCCACGTTTGCCTTCATTCTCAATTTTACGTTTGTTGTGTGTTTGAAGGAAAAATGAGAGAAATTGTTGCCGAGCGCATATTGGAGGGTGTTGTTGCAAACCACCCTCACGGGGGTAAGCATAACAGTTATCGCGGCGGAGCCATCGTGGCTCGTTGTTATCACCGCGTAAACCTCGGCATCGTCGCCAAGGATTTCGCCACACTTGAACCTTTCGGGGAACTTGGCGGTTATGAATACGCGCTCACCTTGTCCGAGTACGCCCGCGCATTCAATGAAGGGTTCGTCAACGTTTCCTCCCGCGCAAAGGTCATTCACGAACTCAAAGGCATCTGCATTTTGGACAATGCCGTATGCCCTTTTTACGAGCCCCAGCGGCGCGCCTGTGTCTTCGCGAATGATGTTGAAAAATTCGGGGTTGACTGACATTGTGTCAGTCTTGACATTGTGGTAGTACACGGGAGTCTTTGCTACCGTGTAATCCGCATGGCTCGCGGCGAGGGCGGTTGCGACGGTCATTTCGTCGTCGAATACCTCTCCCAACTCGTGCCACGCGCGGTCTTTTGCGCCATTTTCTGCAAAACTTGCTACGCCGTTGATAATTTCGATGTTGTGTGCCATTTCTTTGTGTTTTTATTGGTTAGTATTTCGTTTAATTTCTATACTACAAAATTACATTAAATTTCTGTATAGTGCAAATTATTTTAGTTAATAAGTGTTAAAATATTTAATATTTTTGATTGTAGGGTGATTGTAGGGTGCTAATATTTGAAAATCAACAAAATAAAAACACCCCACAAAGGGCGATTGTAGGGTGTGTGTGGGTAGTTGCTTATATTTCACGTGAAACATCAAAATATTTTTGCGCCGTCCCCAAATTAACGCCGTGTTTCTGCATCATCGCCATGACTTCGGGGTCAGTCTGTGTTATTGTCGTGTTTGCCTCAAAAAATTCCGTCATTTTGTGCTTATCACTTTCAGACAGACGAAGGCACGTCCCGCGCTTTATTTTTGTTATCCATTCCTCGAAACTGCGATACCTGAAATGGTGTAACGTGCATTGAGGGTAATTTGCAGACGTCAAGTATTTCAGCCGTTTATCGCTCATAACGTTGCAATGCGGATTGCGTATCTGCGCAATATCTGCCGTCCTTGCCACAAACTTGTACCAATGATGCGCGGGGTCGATGATGTCGCCGCCGAACCGCTCGAACATTCCGCCGCCATCATCATAAATCTTGCCGTTGCAGCCGTGCAAAATTGGAGAGAATGACAAGCAATTAAAATCGCCGCCAAACTCCGACACAGCGTCCCGAATGTTTCCCGTGAAAACTTCGTCCGTATCGCAAAACAACGTCCATTCAATTTCGCGATGTTGTTCAACATAATCATTGTAGCAATTAAGTTGCAAGTTGTCGCGCCCTTGATACCTTTCAAATGTGCAAATCGACATCAAGTCGGGGGCGTTGTCTCTCAAATATTCCCAAACGGGGACGCGGCTCATATTGTCATAAATGAAAAAATGCTCCACGCCCGCAACCGCGTTGTATGTCAAATGCTCTAACAAATAGCGGCTCTCGTCCTTGATAAGCAATACTTCCGCAATCATACAGCCTTCTCCGCGTAAACGACCCAGTTTCCATAATCCAAAATAGTATGATTAACGCCGACCAAATCTTGCATCGTCTCCGTGCCGGTTATGCCTACAATTTCGGTTTGTGCATAAGAACTTGTGCCTGTACGAACCAAAACCATATTTATCCTTGTTCCAATCTGTACTGCATTAAAATAGTTCATATCATAAATGCCCGATGCTCGGATGTTAAACGCTAAGATGTACTTCCCCTCGAATGTAAAACCGTTAATTGCGTTAGCCTCGTCGGCTGTCAGCATACGCTGCACAATTCGTATTGACGACGGAATGTTTGAAATTAACGCGCGTATTGCTTGGCATTCCTCGTACACGGCGCGGTTCTCAACGGGGTTTGGGCTGTCGGGGGCGAGCGCGGGGTCGATGTTGATTGTTGATCCGTCAGAAAACGTAACCAAAACTACCATTTTCCAACTGCCATTGACATTGTGCAATGCGCACAATCTGTCTGATGGCACGACTAAGCCGCCAAAGTTGACATACGTGCCGGGGGTCGATGTCAAGTAAAAAACGTTTTGGTCGGGGGTGCCGGGATTGGTGTTCGGAATTGCCACGCCCGCCAATTGTGCGTAACGTCCCACACTGCCTACCACTGCGCAAAGGGTGTCTTGCATCAACTGCCCCGTAATGTCGTTTGTGCCGTTCTGTTTTATCGCGGCTCTGATTGCTGCTAATAACTGCGTGTAGTTTGCCATATCTGTATAACTGTTTAGTTTTGTTTTATATACTCAATTTATTTTGAGTTGTTTTTCACGTGGAACATTCATTTTTGATGCTCCACGTGAAACAATCACTCTTGATTTGTGTAGTCCTCGTTATAATCGTTGTTGAAGTCGCCCATCTCCACCGCCGAAACGCTCCGACCGACTTTTTTTGCAACCGTGTTTGTCTGAAATTCGCACTCCACGCTCGCCAAATCGCCCTGCGTCAACCATTTTGGCGTGATTAGGAATGTGTCGCACTTGTATTCTCGCCCGTAGGGGTCTGTTACGATGACATAATCCGACAGCCGAATAAACCTCATCACATCACATAGATATTCGGGAGCGACAAATGTAAATCTGTAAACCTTTTCGGACAACTGTTTTTCGGGGAAAAAGTAACCGTCGCGGGTCTCGCCCTCTTCCTCAAACGTGTAGTCGGGCTTGCCCAATTCTGTCTGCAAATACAAATAATGCCGTATTCTGTAATTGTCGGTTTTGTAAACCGCGACACCATCATCAAGCAACAAATTTTCTCGGTCGTACCATTCCACCTTTAAGAATGTTAATGTTGACAAAATCCACGTGAATACTTCCGAGAAATATTCTTTTTCCACGCCGTCATTTAGGTTGCAAATCAACCTTAAATAATACCGACCTTGCGCCGCTGTCATTCCCACTAACGGCATCGTTGACGGGTACACGATGAGGCGGTATTCTCCGACGGTGTAGGCTCTCAATCCCGATGCCTGCATTTGTGCCGAAATGTCGATTTCGTTGCCGCTGTCAAAATCAACCAACCGCACTTGCGGTTGCGCCGTGACCCCGTCGGGCAAATCTATCTGAAACGGCAATATCATATTGGCAAGGCAATAAAGCGGATAGACGTTGCCAAATGCGTATGCCTTGCGGTGGTTTTGCTCGTCCAATTTGTCATAAAACGGCAAAACAGAATAATTGTTATTGTTACTCGTTGCCATACTTTAACTTCGCTTTTATTGATTGATTTACGATGTTGATTGTAAGGGTGTCAACCGCACCCACGCCAACATTCGTTTTAATTAGTTTTTGCGGGTCCGCATCATTCGCGGGATATGTAACCTCGTTTGTTTTTGTCCTGACACAATCGACGTTATTGTGAATAATTCCCGACACTTCTATTATCTCGCACGGTGCTTCGTACAACAATAGCCCTTGCTGCAAGTTCCACATAGAAAGTTGCCCGTTTGGCACTCGCCAATTTCCGCCGATTTCGCGTGTGAAATAATAATAGATTGTTCTGTCATTCGCCGCCGTCAAGATGACCGCCAATCCGTCCAAACTGAACTTGTCGGGCTGCATTATCATTTTAGCGATATTGGTAGTAATATTTGAAACGTTGTTATCTTCCGTGCGTCCCTTGTTGACGTAATTAGACAGACATTTAAAACCGCTGCCGTCAAATAGTTGGTCGCTCTCGTCCATCCACGCCCATTTGACAAATTCCGGCATTTGGTATTTTTCAAATGAATATTCATTTTGTCCAAACGCCCACGGCTTGCCATTCCTCGTGTTGATTATCCGAGTCAAGTCCTCGCCAATCTCCGCTGCATATTGATAACTGCCGCCGTTTTTGTAGTACGAAATATGCTCTAATTTAAGATACGAGCCTTCGATGCTCCACGCAATATTCAGTGCCTTGCGCAAAAAAGTAAATACCGTGTTAAGGCTGCACGGCACTTTTGTCGCTGGACTGCCCGCGCCTAATTTCACAACATTTGATTTCGCCGTGAAATACAATCTCCACCCCGCCGTCCACTCTGCCATCGGTGAGGGGCTGCCGTACAGAATATGCGAACATTGCGCCGTGTCTGCGAAACTAACGTCTATATCATTAGCACTACACAATGCACGTATCAAGTCACCGATTTCGTATGATGCTTGCACACCTAAAATTTGAGTCGCATCATCAATATCTGTCGCCGCTGATGTTAACACCCTTATCCAATACGAATGAGACGCCCAATTCCGTCGACTATAAGGTATGCAAACATAACCATCAAATCGCGGATATGCGTAATAATATCCCGTATCTTGTCCGCCAACGTACTTTTTACCATACTTCGTCGGCTCTGATGATACCGTTGATAAATCTCCAACAAGCGTAATATTTAACGTCTGAAAGTCTATTAATTGCGCATATTTATACGCATCAAGATTTATATTATAATCATCTGCCGCTTCAACCGAGCCGCTTGTGCTTCTTAATACTCTCGCAAACACAGCGTCGGACGTAGACGGGAAATGCGCAAAAAATCTAAATCCCAGCGGCTCTAAATCTTCAAGATGTAGTTTCGGCTCGACTTCTGTTTCCCAAGCCTCGCCTTGCCAATAATTTGTTATGAACGTGTCGCCCGGTTTGTAAATCTGCAATACCGGCGGCACGTTGATGATTGCCAGTGTATTCACGATTGGCAACTGCGCCAAATCGACCTCATTGTCCAATGCAGTCAATATACCGTCATATTCATCGTGCGTCGATGGTGTAACGGTCAAAATCCCGTCAACCTCATTTATGGTGCAATCCGTTCTCGTGAATTTCCCTTGCCACGTCTTAACAAGTACGCCGTTGTCCTTAATCTGCATAATCAAATTAATAACGGCATCAAAATCTTGCGCCATTATCCACGCAAAATCCTCTGCAACAAATGTCAATTTGTCGCTTAGTTTTTCGCGAAAAAACACCTGCCCACTCTCCCTTTCTGCAACGATTGAAAAACCGTTGGCATAAATAGGGTGCGGAACGTGTGTGTTTTCGCTCTCATAATCAACCAAAAAGAAATTTATCTCTCTCATTGTTTCACGTGAAAATTAACGTTGTGCAATTCGCCTTGTGCAATTCTTGTACACTTCTACGACCGCGCCGTCCTCGGTGTACCTTCGCATCTCGTTTGCCTTCCTGATTGCGTGAACATCCGCCGCCAAATCTGCAATGTCGGGACTGCCGTCCACCAATGCAGCCGTGATGCTGTCGCCTTCTGTCAGTAATTGTTGCTCCAATGTCCCTGCATTGATGGCGTTGATTAGCGACGGTATTTGATGCCGATACTTGCGGCTGTTTCGTTTGTTTATGACAGCGAAAAATTCGCCACCCTCGGCTCGTCTCCTCGTGCCGTCGGGCTTTCTGCCTAAATCAACATCATTGCCGCTCTGATGGCTGCCGCCGTGCAACATCTCCACCGTACCCTCGCCGTATTTCTCCGACTTCGTGGCTTGGTTCGCCTTGATTTTTGACGCAGCGAATGATGCCCACATAACAGCGATTGCGGGAATAGCATACGGGAAGCCTAATTGCCCCCAAATTTTTGCCGATGCCGTTACAAGGTCGCCCGCTTGTTGTAACGTCTGCAATGCCGCTTGTCTTTTTTGCGCTTTCTCCTGCTCTTTTAACGCCTTTTCTTGATTGGCTTTGGCGTTGTCCAATTCCTTCTGTGCGAGTGCAACATTATTGGCGTACCCTTTTTGCTGCAATTCGATTTCTTTGTCAAGGGCTTTTTGCGCGCTGTCAACATCTTTGTCCGCTGCTGCGACTTTCGCGTCTGCTTGTGCCGTGTAAGCGTCGAAAATGTCGGTCAATTGCTGCATTGCGAAATCCGCCGAGGTCTGTATGACTTCCTTTTGCTCGTCCGAAACATTCAGACCCAAAATGTCATAAATATTTTCGCCGCGCTGGTCCTCAATTTCTTGATTAATCCTTGCGATTGTGTTTTTTATTGTATCAACCTCTGCATCGCTCATCTTGTTAGCGGCTTGCTCGTTAAGGTCTAACACCTTTTGCAGTCTATCCCGCTCGGCTGTCAATCTGAATTTTGTTTTTTGCATTTCGGTTGTTCTAAGCAAGTCAAATTCAGACTGCGCCAAACTTTGTTGCTCGTCGAAAATATTTAATTGCGCCTGCAAGTATTTGTCGCTGATTTCGCCCGCCTTGATGTCGAATGATGCTGCAACGTCCGACTCCGTGCCGGGCTCCGCTTTCAACATTGCGATATTTTTCGCGACTTCATTCTGTTGCAACAAAAGGTTTTTCTCTTCCTCGCTGCCCTCTTTGACGGTCTGCAATTTGAGTTCAATTGCCTTTTTCTGCAATTCAAGTTCTTTCGCGTATCGCTCCTCTTCTATCTTGATTAATTCGTTTGTCTGCTGTTGTTCCAATGCCGCAATGGTGGCGTTGATGTTTTCACGTGCAACTTCGGTGAGGTCTTTTTGCGTTTCGAGGGTGTGTTTCAAATCTTCAATTTGTCGGCTGTATTGAAGATTTGTTTTGATTTGCTTTTTTTGGTTTTCGTCCTCAATCAATGCCAGCTGCGCGTCCTCGGCACTACGACGCGCGGACAATTCGGCACGGTACGCTTTCTCTGCATCTTGCTCGGCTTTTTTCTGTGCCTTTTCGCGCTCCGCCGCCATTTTCTTTTGTGCTTCTTGATATTTTTTGAGGGCTTTTTCATAATCTTCTTTGTCTTCCTCATCTTCAAGGTCATACTCCTTGCCGTTAAGTCTGACGATGTTTTTTTGCTTGCCGCTGCCCTCGCCTTGCCCGCCTGACGATTTGTCATCTTGTGCCGGTGCTTTTGATGTCGGCAGCACGGGTGGAGCAATTTTAATGCCGCCCGTGATGTCGTTAATTTGGTCAACCGCGTCCGAAACATTATCAACGACCGTATTGTAAACGCCTTTGACTTGATTAATTACAGCATCACCTGCCCTATTCCAACCGCTCTTAATCAAATCCCAATCCAACGTAAACGCGCCGACTATCATCTCCCCCAAACCAAAAACCGCTTTGCCGACATTTTTTAATGTCGTCATTAAAATTTCAAAGTTTGTTTCAATGACGGTAAATAACGTAACGACCACCGCTCTAAATTCTTCGGACGTGTGCCAAAGGTCTGTAAAGTATGCCTTGACTTCTTTGTACGTCTCCGCCATAGTGCGGATAACCTCTGTCAACCATTGAACCACACCGCGCAATATGCTCTGCCCGTCGTTGATTTCCAACATAAAATCGTCCCACGCGCTACCAAGACTCTTAATGTCTCCATCAAGATTATCGCCCATAACCTTCGACATCTCCTCTGCCGTGCCGTTGCAGTCATTAAGTGCGTCCCGCAATGCCGTTACATCTTCCGCACCTCGCAAAAAAGTATTGAAAGCAGCGACGCTCCTTTTATCGGATAATTCCAACGATGTCGCCAAGTCCACGCCCTCGGCATTGAGTTGTTGTAGACCTTGCATCAACTCATCAAGATTTTTAACCGGGTGCCCTATGGACTTTGCAAGGTCGCCGTTTGCGTCTGCAAGATTAAGCAATATGTTACGTGTCGCCGTCGCCGCCGAACTTGCATCAAACCCCGCGTTGGCAAGTTGCCCCAAAAGTGCCAAAACGTCCTCGATATTGAAACCAAAGGCATTTGCAACAGGCGAAACAATGGAGAGTGCCGTATCAAGATAAGAAAAAGACAAGGCGGATTTCGTGGTCGATGCCGCCAATTTATCTGTAAATTCCTGCGTGTGTGTGGTGTCTTTCTGAAACATTCTTAATGCCGCGCCCGTCATTGATGATGCGTCGGCAAGGCTCGCGCCCGTCGCTTGTGCAAAATACAATACGCTGTCGGTCATATTGAGTATATCTTGCTCACCGTAACCCAATTTCGCCAATTCTGTCTGCAATTGTACGACTTCGGTTGCCGTGTAGGTCGTGGTCGCTCCTAATTGCCGCGCTTGGTCTGTCAATGCCGACATTGCGTCCTTCGTCATTCCCGTTATTGACTGCAACGTGCTGACGGCTTTTTCATAATCCCTTGCCGTGCCGATGCCGTCCACCAATGCAGCCGAAAATCCACCGACGGCGGCAACTGCAACTCCTACCGGACCCGCGCCCGCTGCCAATCCCGATAACGAACCGCCCAAACCACCGACACCCAAACCGCTTGCCAACTGTCCGACGTTGCCGCTCAATCCTTTCATTGCGTTTCCCAACCCGTCCAATGCGGAACGATAATTACCAACATTGAGTTGGTGTTGCCCTGTCTCGGCTTGCATACGTTTCATCGTTACCATCAACTCGTTGGTCTTGGATATTAATTGCTCGGATTTTTCTGCCGCGTCCCTCTCGGCTTGCGACATTGCATTGATGCGAATTTTATTCAGTGCATATTGCGCGGAGAGTGCGTCGTAACTGCCCGCCGTGGCACGTGCGAGTTTCGCTTGTAATTTCTCAATTCGATTTTGCTCTTGCTGTGCCAATTTGAGTTCCTGCAACGCCTTCTTGTTTTGCGTTTCCGCCGCCGTAACCTTTTTCTCCTCTGCTGTCAGACGCTCGGTGGCTGCGGCTGCATCGTTTATCGCCTTGCGTCCCTCTTCTGTTGCGCCCGAAACATTCTTGATTGATGCCGAAACCTGCAACGCCTCGTCCCTCAATTTTTTTGCGGTGTCTGCATACGTTTGTTGCAGCGTCTCCAATTGCTTGATTAAATCGGAGATGCTGTTGTCGGGCTTGATTAAATCGCTGTATTTTATCGGATTGGGAGTGTCCATTTCAATCGTCTTTTATATTGTGCTCCAAAATTTCAAGCGTCTTGGAAAATCTGACAAGTGCGTCCGCGTTGTCGGAAATCGCCTTGGTTAGTTCTGCATTTGCCTTTTGCAAGTAATCAAATATTTTTGTCTGCAAATCATTGTGCCTTTTCTTTTCCTCTCGCACCTCATCAAGCATACGCCGCCCGAACCAAGCAAGGCT
>JAZPXM010000124.1:0-7187 GCA_045543675.1 Acutalibacteraceae bacterium | reverse complement strand
GGTTTTGCCACCTCCCCTGACAAGGGGAGGCAAGAAAAAGATGTCTGCAAAAGATAAGAGAAGACACACAGCTTTTGTGTATCTTCTCTATTTTTATCCCTATGACCACCCGCCGTACGATGGTGTCTTTTTTATTTTGGTTGAGTGCGTGCCTGAGAAGCCTGATGCAATTTTTCGGTTTTGCATCACTGTGCTTTTGGTTTGCGGTCTTTTGTTGTTGCTCATATTTTCAGTCTTGCGCAAGCAGTAAAACCACGTTTGTGACTGCAACCGTGTCATAAGCAATACTGTCGCCTGTTATCGTGTGTTCTTTTTCTGTATAATCCAGGGTATATACCTGCTTTTTGCCGCTCTTTTCTTTGCGTCGGAAATAAAGCACGTCATTTACCACGGCGCAGATTTCGGCGCCCGTTACCAAGATGGGCTCTTTTTCGCTGAGTTGTGCGATAGTATATGCTTTCGTGCTTTCTGCTTCAAAATCCGAACGGTTGCTGCCGCCCATACCCATATAGCCGTGGGCAATCTGCACGCCAACAACGTGTTTATTGTCTTTTACAAGGATTTTCTCGAGTTGAAAGATGTCTTCACAAGGAAGCGTATCTATTGTCTGTTTACACAAAATTTCAAGCACTTCTTTCCTGTGTGTATTCTGCATAGGCATTAACCGCATTGTACCACAAGACACGTCAAAGTGCAAGATTTGGCTATCCAAAACAGAAAGTACGTATTTGTATCACAAAAAATTGACAGAAATTTTGCGTTGTGGTATACTTACTCTCGAAATTTCCATTTGCTACGGAGGCCGAAATGAAAGAAGTATTTATCAGTTACAGCACGGTGGATACGGTTAATGCGGAAACGGTGCGCAACGTTTTGGAAAAAAACGGGTTATCCTGTTGGATGGCGCCGCGGGATATCCCCGGTGGCTCTAACTACACCAAGGAAATTCCGATTGCCATTCGCAATTGTAAAGTGTTTGTTTTGATATTGTCTAAAAATGCCCAAAGTTCTCACTGGGTGCTCAAAGAATTAGACTCTGCCGTGAATTGCGGCAAGGTGATTTTGCCGTTTATGCTGGAAGAATGTATTCTCAACGACGAATTCAACTTCCTGCTGACAGGTGCACAGCGGTATGCGGCTTACCAGAAAAAAGCGGAAGCAATGGAAACGCTTATCAGCCGTATTCGCGGTATTCTGGATGCGCCTGCTGCAACAGCAGAAACCGCACCGGCAGTAGAAACGGTTGAACAGCCGCAGGCGACCCCCGCGAAATCTTCGCCGGTATATTTAGGCGGTGCGGTGTGCCCGGCTTGCGGCGGAGAAGAAGTGACGCTCTTAAAAGGACGCGTAAAACGCAGCGGCATTGCCGAATGGAGTACCATGTTGCTGATACCGCTTATGGCGCTTGTCGGTTTGTTTGTGTTTTTGC
Source organism: Acutalibacteraceae bacterium (assembly GCA_045543675.1). GTDB lineage: Bacteria > Bacillota > Clostridia > Oscillospirales > Acutalibacteraceae > URNF01. Next base: position 5,758 of record JAZPXM010000124.1, on the reverse strand, counting down.
TCGTTTCGTCGGTGGTTATCCCGTATGAAAATTTCGGTTTGGTATTCTTACTGACTGCGGTAGGTGCTGTACTTGGCGGTGTTTTGGGAAACATCTTTTCCAAGACTATTGTCAAACGCTACCGTATTCGTCGTCATTTGCCGAATACCTGCTACCGCTGTAAGCATTGCAGTAAAGTGTTTTTGGGTGAGAAGAATTGATCGCAAAGCGACTGTATAGTTAAGAGCGTGCGGAAGGGGGTGAATGTATGGCAGAATTTTTAGAAATAGTGATGATCGTCAGTTTTGGCGCGTCTTGGCCGCTTAACGTGATAAAATCATATAAATCGCGTACGGCAAAAGGCAAATCGTTTTTGTTTTTATGTTTGATTTTCTTTGGCTATATCGCGGGTATCACGTCGAAATTTTTAAACGAAGCGTATATGTCTGCATTCGCACAAAAATGGTATGTACTGTTTTTCTATTTTCTCAATTTGTTTATGGTGGGACTTGACCTTGTTTTATATTTCAGAAATTTACGGCTCGACAGAAAGCGCGAAGAAACCGTGTGATATAAAACAAAAAGCACCCTACCATACATAACAAATGACACAAAACGGACGACCGATGGTCGCCCTACAAATTCTATGTATGCATCTACAAAAGACAAGAGAGAATGTACCGCTTATGATACATTCTCTCTGTTTTTCTTTTTAGGACCACCCACAGTACGGGGGTTGCGCTATAGGGAACGGTCTATATCTTCGTTTTCCTCTGCCACATATTCCAATATATCGCCCGGTTGACAGTCGAGCGCCTTGCAAATGGCATCTAACGTCGAAAAGCGCACCGCTTTCGCGTGGCTGTTTTTTAATATTGACAGGTTTGCCAAGGTGATACCCACCTTATCCGCAAGTTCGGTCAACCCCATCTTGCGTTTTGCCATCATTACGTCTAAATTTATTATGATCACTTGATTTTACCTCATATCGTCATATCGTTTTCGGTTTTATAGGCAAACGCCTCCGAGAAAAGTTGTCCCAACACGAACAACAGCAAGCCCACAATGGTAAACGCGACAAACACCGCCACCATAAAGAATTTATGCACAAAAAATGTCATTACAAAGTAAAATGCCGCCAATACCAGCGCTTCCCAACCCGCAACGTACAACCGTTTGACGGTATCCTTAGAAAACGCTTTACCCGTATTGATATTACGCATCACACGGCGCGCCTGCCACAACAGCAGTTCTGCCATCACGCCCGAAACCGCCAGTACCGTAAAATATTTTTCATATAACCGTTCGGGCTCGCCGGGGAAATGCATCGTTACGTCGGGAATGGACCACGGCAACGTGACAATGAGCACCACCGCCAGCAACATCAGTCCCAACAACAACCATTCCAGTACCTTGCCCAATGCTTTTCTGTCAAACATACTGATACCCCCTAAAACAATAACATTATGCCGTAAAACAATAAAAATGTCAAGGAAAACAATCCTGTAAGCGATTTTTGTTGTCAACAGGGAAAATGTGTGTTATACTACTATCATATATACCTAATTATTAAAAGGATGCGTGTTTATGGGACTCTTCAAGGCATTGTTCGGCGATGCGAATGAAAAAGCGATCAAGCGGTTATTACCGCTGCGTGATAAGGTGTTAGCGTTGGAAGAAACCTACCGCGCTATGAGCACCGACGAATTGAAAGCACAAACCGACGTATTAAAAGCACGTTTGGCAAACGGCGAAACCACCGACGACATTCTGCCCGAAGCGTTTGCGGTGTGTCGCGAAGCCGCTGACCGTGTGCTCGGTATGCGGCATTTCCCTGTACAGATTTTGGGCGGTATCGTACTGCACCAAGGGCGTATTGCGGAAATGCGTACGGGTGAAGGCAAAACCTTGGTTGCTACGCTGCCTGCATACTTGAACGCATTGACCGGCAAAGGCGTACACATCGTGACGGTCAACGATTATCTTGCCCGCCGCGACAGCGAATGGATGGGCAAAGTATACCGCTATTTAGGGTTGTCGGTAGGGCTCATCGTGCACGGACTTTCCAAAGATGAACGCCGTGCGGCATACGCCGCTGACATCACCTACGGCACCAATAACGAGCTGGGGTTTGACTATCTGCGCGACAATATGGTGCTGTATAAGGAAGACCTTGTGCAACGCGGTCACCATTTCGCCATTGTGGACGAAGTGGACTCCATTTTGATTGACGAAGCGCGTACGCCGCTCATTATTTCGGGACAAGGGGATAAATCCACCGACCTGTACGCACGTGCAGACCAGTTTGCAAAACGTTTAAAAGCGTTCCGCATCAAGGAAATGGACGTCAAGAAGGAGCAGGACACGGTGGACGGCGATTATATCGTCGACGAAAAGGCAAAAACCGCCACCTTGACCCGTGCGGGCGTTGAAAAGGCCGAAAAGTTCTTTGCGGTTGACAACCTGATGGATATGGAAAACGTCACCTTACTGCACCATATCAACCAAGCCATTAAAGCGTGCGGCGTGATGCGTCGTGACGTGGATTACGTGGTAAAAGACGGCCAGGTGGTTATCGTTGACGAGTTTACGGGACGTTTGATGCCCGGCAGACGGTATAACGAAGGTCTGCATCAGGCAATTGAAGCCAAAGAAGGGGTGCAGGTCGAGCGTGAGAGCAAGACCCTTGCTACCGTTACGTTCCAGAACTATTTCCGTTTATACAACAAGTTGTCGGGTATGACCGGTACGGCGAAAACCGAAGCGGCGGAATTTGGCGAAATTTATCGCTTAGACGTGGTGGAGATCCCCACCAATAAGCCCGTCGTGCGCGAAGATATGCCCGACGCGATCTACAAAAGCGAAAAAGCAAAGTTCAAAGCGGTCGTAGACCAGATTGCAGAATGTCATAAACGTCAGCAACCCGTACTGGTCGGCACCGTGTCTATTGAAAAATCCGAAGCGTTGTCTAAAATTTTGCGCACGCAAGGTATTCCGCACGAAGTGTTGAACGCGAAATACCACGAAAAAGAAGCGGGTATCATCGCGCAGGCAGGCAAACTCGGTGCGGTGACCATTGCCACCAATATGGCGGGGCGCGGTACCGATATTATGCTTGGCGGTAACCCCGAATTTATGGCAAAAGCCCAGATGCGTGCGGACGGTATGCCCGAAGAACTGATAGCGGAATCCACCGCGTTCGGCGAGACGGACGATGCGGAAATTCTGGCGGCGCGTGCCACCTTTAAAGAATTGCACGATATGTATAAAGCACAGATAGCGCCCGAAGCAGAAGCCGTGCGCAAGGCAGGCGGTCTGTTCATTATCGGTACCGAACGGCACGAATCCCGCCGTATCGACAACCAGTTGCGCGGTCGTGCAGGTCGTCAGGGTGACCCGGGTGCATCCCGTTTTTATATGTCCTTTGAAGACGATTTGTTGCGGTTGTTCGGCGGTGACCAGTTGGATATGATGATGGGTCGTATCGGTATGACTGATGAATTGGCGTTGGAACTGCCTATGGTATCTAAGGTCATTGAAAACGCGCAAAAACGCGTTGAAGACCGCAACTTCCAGATTCGCCGCGACGTTTTGAAATATGACGACGTGATGAACAAACAGCGCGAGATCATTTACGGTGAACGTAAAAAGGTGCTGGACGGCGAAAATATGCATCAAAACGTTTTCAAAATGGTGACCGATAATATTGCCGAAACGGTGGCGCTGTTTACCGGCAGTGAGAACCGCGAAGAATGGAATTTGGCGAGTTTGCGTGAACATTTCTTGGGTGTACTCACCACGCCCAACGATTTCCATTATACCGCGCAGGCGTTAGAAGATTTAGAAGCGAATGACCTGGTGGCAGAACTGGTAAACCGTGCGGAAAAGCGTTACGCGGAGCAGGAAAAACTGTTCGGCGAACGTATGCGCGAAGTCGAGCGGGTGGTACTGTTGCAAAATGTGGACACCTACTGGATGGAGCATATCGACAATATGGACCAACTGCGCGCAGGTATCCACCTGCGTGCATACGGGCAGCATGACCCCGTCGTAGCATACCGTATCGAAGGGTTTAATATGTTCGACGAGATGATCGACACCATCCGAGAGACCACCGCCCGTATGATTTTGGCGGTGCGTCCGCACGAAGAAGAACCGCAGAGAAAAGCGGTTGCGCAGGAAACCGCCGCTAACGTCGGCGGAGACGCGAGCGCGAAAAAACAACCCGTCCGCAAAACGGCGGCGCAAAAAATCGGCAGAAACGACCCTTGCCCCTGCGGCAGCGGTAAGAAATACAAAAAATGCTGTGGCAGCGGTGTCACGGAATAAGGAGTAAACTATATGAAATTAGGTATCGTCGGATTGCCCAACGTTGGTAAATCCACCTTGTTTAACGCTATTACCAATGCGGGTGCGGGCTCTGCCAACTATCCGTTTTGCACCATCGATCCCAACGTGGGTATCGTGTCTGTACCCGATGACCGCTTAGATGTGTTGACCGAAATGTACAATCCTGCTAAGGTTACCCCCGCGGTTATCGAGTTTGTGGACATTGCGGGGCTTGTAAAAGGCGCCAGCAAGGGCGAAGGATTAGGCAATAAATTTCTTGCCAATATCCGCGAAGTGGACGCTATCGTACACGTGGTACGTTGCTTTGCCAATGATGATATTATCCACGTGGACGGTAGTGTAGACGCGCTGCGCGATATGGAAACCATCAATCTGGAACTGATTTTTGCGGATATGGAAATGGTGGAACGCCGTTTGGACCGCACCGCCAAAGCGTTAAAAGGTGACAAGACTTTGCAAGGTGAAGTGGACCTGTTGAAGCGCATACTTGCCACCTTGGAAGCAGGTAAACCTGCCCGTGCGGTAGAATGTGACGAAGACGAAAAAGCGTTTATGAACACCCTTACCCTGCTCACCGCAAAACCCATTATCTATGCCGCCAACCTGTCCGAAGACGATTTTACGGGCGATGGTCCTGAAGCTAACGAGAACTATCAAAAGGTAGCACAAGCCGCCAAAGAAGAAGGCGCCGAAGTACTGCCTATCTGTGCGCAGATGGAAGCGGATATTGCGGATATGGACGAAGAAGAAAAAGCGGTGTTTTTAGAAGAATTGGGGCTTACCCATTCAGGATTAGACCGTTTAATTCAGAAAAGTTACTCGCTGCTCGGTCTTATCTCGTATCTCACCGCAGGGCCTACCGAAGTACGCGCGTGGACCATTGTGGACGGTACCAAAGCGCCGCAGGCGGCAGGCAAAATACATACCGATTTCGAACGCGGCTTTATCCGCGCCGAAGTGGTGGCGTATGATGACCTTATTGCGTGCGGCTCGATGAACGCCGCCAAAGAAAAAGGCCTTGTCCGTTCGGAAGGCAAGGAATACGTCATGAAAGACGGCGATATCGTTAATTTCCTTTTCAATGTTTAAATAGGTTCTTAAAGACGATCTTATCGAACAAAAAATTTTAAATAGTCTTATATCTTTGATGTTTTATTTATCCAGCGAACAGTATTTTTTTATTTCGTCTATCTGTTAACCTTTTGATATAATTAATTATATGCAAATGACCTCGAAACTGCGAGATGCATCGTCAGTTTCGAGGTCATTTTATATAATACTGTACATGGTAAGAATTTATCCAGTTTTAGTAATTAAAAACACAAAATTAGAAAAACAATTCGAACAAGGGGAATATGAACCAATTACTATTAACCAAGCAGTAGAATGTTGTAAAGAATTAGTATATATGTTTAATAAAAAGAAAATA
>JAZPXM010000123.1:0-2203 GCA_045543675.1 Acutalibacteraceae bacterium | reverse complement strand
TGCTGAAAGCGGCGATATTTCTATGGAAATATCGGCGCCTTTTCATAAATCGTAGGATATGTCTATTAAAAATGATGTTTTGTGTATTTCCTGTACGATAGTAAAAATGATACACTATAATTGCAAAAAATATTATGGAGGTACTGGCTGATATGAAAAACCCTATTTCTGAAAAATGGTATGCGGATCCCGAGGCGCGTGTGTACGGTGATACGGTATATATGTATGTGACACATTCATTGGCTTTTGAGGACCAAAAAAACTTAGACGTGGTAACCACGCGTGATCTGGAACATTTTGAGGAGCATTATAACATTCTCGATATGTCTACTTTTCGCGGGGCGGATTTTGCTATTTGGGCACCTTCCGTTATTGATAAAAACGGGAAATATTATTTGATTTTTGCGGCCAACGACATTCATAGCGAGGAAGAGGTCGGCGGTCTGTACGTCAGTGTGTCCGATTCGCCGCTTGGACCGTTCAAGAATGTTTTTGAGGATGGCAGACCGCTTCTCAACCGTATTTATAACAACGCTCAGCCCATAGATGCACACTTATTCAAAGATGATGACGGTACGATCTATTTGTATTACGGCGGCTGGGGTCATATGATGGTTTGTGTTATGAACGAGACGATGGATGGTTTTATGCCGATGGAGGCGCCGTGTATCGACGGGGTGGTGCGTGAACTGACCCCTGCGGATTATGTGGAGGCACCGTATGTGGAAAAAATTGACGGGAAGTACCATTTGATGTATTCCACCGGTTGCTGGGGCGACAGTACCTATTGTGTAAAAGCGGCAGTAGCGGATGACCCTATGGGTACATTTACATATTACGCCGACATATTAACGGCTGCGGAAATCGCGGACGGACCGGGACATAACGGCGCATTTTTCTTCAAAGGTAAACACTATACGGCGTATCATCGCCGCACGGTGGGGGATACGGTTGCGGAGCACCGTCGCTTGTGTATTGATGAGCAGTCGGTGGAAGACGGTTGTTTCCATCCCGTGGTGATGACCTGACGTAATGGTAATATAGTTTTCAAACAACGCAAGGAGATGTAAATGTGCTGTATCATAGCAGCGAAAACGCGGCTACGACTATTGTAAACCCCGCATTTCGTTGGGAAGTGGGCGTTGGCAGAAAAATTCCCGAAAGCGGCGATAAAACCAAGAATACGCTCCATGCAGAGGGCTTTATTCGCCGTCTGTTCTGCGGTTCCATCTCGGAAATACGCGTATCTGAAGGCGAAATGAGCGTAAAGGATTCTCTATACTATACGTCTGAAACCGATACGGATACGACAACACGCAACCGTAAGACCGCACCGCCTAAGACAACTACCAAAAAGGGAGAAACAGGCACGACCGTGCAGAAAACGGCGGTGTGAGCGCGACAAACAAGACGACCGTCCAAACGGTGCCCGACGGTAATACTTCCCATACAGAAGACGATAAAAGTACCGACACCACCAAAGAAGACGTTGAAACAAATGACGATACGCAGACGGTGGATAAGCAGGAAGAAACCGACGCTAAGCCGCATACTGCGATTCTGATTATTGCCATAGTTGCGGGTGTCCTGCTGATTGGCGGCATTGTTACGCTGATCGTATTGCTTCTAAAGACAAAGAAATCATAATTCCAAAAGAGAGAATGTATCATACGTGGTACATTCTCTCTTTTTTTGTGGGCATTATTGTTCGCAAACCACAAATGCACAAAAGGCGGGCCGGCGGACATCGTTCCCTACAAACACACAACGAATGATACTGTAGGGGCAGGCGTCCCCGACTTCCCGTAAACGGCACATCCACTCGCAAACGGCACATTCACCCGTAAAAAACATCTTAAAAAGAACTTTTCGGCACATCATTTTTACGGTTTTTCGTGGCGGAACAATAGGCGTTGCTCAGGTGTAAAATCCGCAATCAAAGCGTATTTTCAACGCTATATATTTGCGGATACAAGTTGTAAAAAAATCGTCACTTTGCACAAATTTTCGCATAATTTTTTATGCATTTATTTCAGTAGTACTAAAAAATGGTGGCACTTTTTGGGAAATCATAGGATAGTGCTATTAAAATCCTCTTTTTCTGCATTGAAAAGAACAGAAAAGATTTTTAATATTTATATAGGAGAGGCGGTAGCGATACTGTCCCTGTGAAAAATTTTTAAGGAGTGAAATCTCAATGAAA
>JAZPXM010000122.1:0-20468 GCA_045543675.1 Acutalibacteraceae bacterium | reverse complement strand
CTAACATAAAAAGTGATGGTAGACACTTTTTTGTGTCTACCATCACTATACCACTTCACCGCACGGCGTTCTTTTTTTATACTTTTTTGAATGCCACAGCGGTACGGGCTGGGAGATAACAGTAAAATCCCGTCCTGCCATCAGGTTGTTTTTTCGCATCGTAGATATACGAACGGTCAATACGATCAAAGCCGCCAAAAACGGGCGCATCTGTGGACAGGCATACGCGGTAAGCACCGACCGCTTCTGTTTCTACGAAATACCCTTCAAAAGAACGGTTCGGATGAAAGTTGAAAGCAAACGTAACAGCACCTTTTTTGTAGATGATCACCTTGTCATCGTTGTGGATGAAACGACGTTCGGCGGGCTTTGCTAACAACCGTTCTTTGCGCAACAAAGCAATCATAGCGACGTCAAAAGCTTCCAACTGCTCATACCGTAAAGCGGGATTATCCGCCAACGACCATTGGCGACGGCAATAATGGTAACTCCATCCGTTACCTTCACGCGGAAAATCAATCCATTCTGGGTGTCCGAATTCGTTTCCCATAAAATTGAGATATCCTTCACCTGCAAGAGTGGCGGTGAGCAAACGAATCATTTTATGCAGTGCAACGCCGCGGTCGATAACAACGTTGCCGCTGTCCTTATTCATACCCGTATACATATCGGCATCGCAAAGACGGAACATAATGGTTTTATCGCCGACAAGGGCTTGGTCGTGAGACTCGCAGTAGCCGATGTTTTTTTCTTTGGGACGGCGTCCTGTTAATTCATACCAAAGCGTATCCATATTCCACGTTTCGTCTGTGGACTCTTTTATCATCTTTATCCACAAATCGGGTACGCCCATCGAAAGACGAAAATCAAAGCCGATACCGCCGTCTTTCAAAGGGATGCACATACCCGGCATACCCGACATATCTTCGGCGATGGTAAGCGCTTTGGGATTGTGGGTGTGTATCAGTTCGTTTGCAAGCTGTAAATAGGTGACCGCCTCGGTGTCGGTGTTCATAGAAAAATACATATCATAGTTGCAAAAAGCGCTGCCCAAACCGTGGTCGTGATACAACATAGAAGTAACACCGTCAAACCGGAATCCGTCAAAATGGTATACTTCCATCCAGAATTTCAGGTTGGATAAAAGAAAATGCAATACTTCGTTTTTACCGTAGTTAAACAGTTTGGTATCCCACGCACGGTGATTGCCTTTTTCGCCCTCATGGAAGAATTGATATTCTGTGCCGTCAAAGAAGTTTAACCCCTCGCCGACATTTTTAACAGCGTGGGAATGTACCACGTCTAATAGTACGGTAATACCCATTTTATGCGCGGTATTGATCAGTTCTTTTAAGTCTTTGCCTTTTCCGTAACGGGAAGAAGCGGCAAAGAAGTTGGATACCTGGTAACCAAATGAACCGTAGTACGGATGCTCCATAATGGCCATAATTTGGATAGTATTATAACCAAGCTTTTTGACGCGCGGCAGGATATTCTCGGTGAATTCCTTATACGTACCGACATCATATTTGTCTTGCGCCATACCAATGTGACATTCGTAGATATACGGCGTGGCAGTCGGCTTGAACGCCTTATCAGTCCATTTGAAATGGTCGTACAGTACGTTATCTACCTCTGCACACCACCAATACGTTTCAGGGTCTTGCACCACACGGGTGGCGTAGGTGGGTACACGGCGTAATGTTTCACCGTTGTGCATGACAATGGCTTGCACTTTTTGCCCGGCTTTTAATGCATCTTTACCGTCAAGATACAGTTCAAACACGCCGTTTTCCAGTCGTTTCATCGGGAGAGCATAGGTGTCCCAGTTATTGAAATCGCCCGTGAAAAACATAGCTTGAGCGGCAGGTGCCCATTCACGATATACCCAACCGGTTTTGGTTGGGTGGATGCCGAAATATTGATAGCCGTTTGCAAAATCCGTTAGTTTGCCCGCTTTGCCAATTAACTCTGTACGTTTAGAAAGATAGTTTTCCATACGCAGAGCGAGGTCTTGCGCGTGCGGCTCTAAATAGGGGTCATATTTCAAAATACGGTAGCCCATAAGCATCCTCCCGAATATCTTTATTAATTCCAGTATACTATTTTTTGTCAATAAAATCAAGAGAAACACTTGTACACATAAAAATAGTTGCTATTTCTGAATTTTCTTATTGAATATTTGTCGAAAAAATGCTACAATACATTATTATGTCTTACTGAAAGGAGAAGGATGGTATGGCAATTCGCAAATGGATAGTTCCTGCACTGGATACAGAGGCGGCTGCTGTGTTGGCCGAAGAATGTGAATTAAACCCGTTTTTGGCGTTGTTGCTCACCACCAGAGGCGTAAAAAACCCTGAAGATGCTACCGCTTTTCTCCTTGGTAACGATGCGGATGATCCATTTATGTTTGCAGATATGGATGCTGCAGTGGAACGTATCAGTCGTGCAATAGATGGCGGCGAGAACATTATGGTGTACGGCGACTATGATGTTGACGGTATTACCGCTACTACATTGCTGTTTTCCTATTTACAGGAACAAGGTGCTAATGTGCAGTACCGACTGCCTACCCGCGAGGGGGATGGTTACGGACTTCATAACGCGGTAATTGATGAGTTTGCCGCCAAAGACATTTCTCTCCTTGTTACGGTGGATAACGGTATTACTGCTGTGGAAGAAGTGGCGTATGCCGCCCAAAAAGGGATCGATGTGGTGGTAACCGACCATCATCAACCACAGGATGTGTTGCCTGCTGCGGTGGCGGTGGTAGATCCGCACCGTGCCGATTGCCCCAGCGGTTGTGTTAATTACGCTGGTGTCGGCGTGGCGTATATGTTGGTGTGCGCCTTAGAAGGCGATCCTGATGCGGTCATGGAAAAATACGGAGATCTTGTCGCGCTGGGTACTTTGGCGGACGTTATGCCGCTGGTCGGTACTACCCGCAGTTTGGTACGCAACGGCTTGCAGGTTATGAATCATCTGCGCCGCCCCGGCATCAAGGCGCTGGTAGAAATTGCGGGGATGTTAGATAAAGAACTGACCGCAACGCGTGTTGTGTTTACGCTTGCACCGCGTTTGAATGCGGCAGGTCGTATGCACGATCCGTTGATTGCCGTGAAACTGCTGTTGGAACAAGACTATGATACCGCTCGCGTGTTGGCGGAAGAAGTGCAAGCTTGTAACGTTGAGCGACAAGCGGCAGAAGCGGCTATTTTAAAAGAAATTGATACACGTCTGCGTAATAACCCGCAAGAAGCGGCGGCACGCGTACTGGTGATAGACGGTGTAAATTGGCCCGTGGGTGTCATCGGTATTTTGGCGGCGCGCCTTACCGAAAGATACGGCAAGCCGTCTATTGTGCTGTCGGTAAAAGACGGTATTGCTAAGGGATCGGGACGCAGTATTGCGGGCTTTTCTCTGTTTGACGCTTTGTCGGCGGTAGAAGATACGGCGATCACCTTTGGCGGTCATGAGCTGGCGGCAGGCGTTACGTTAGAAGAAGGGAATATCGCTGTGTTCAGAGAGCGTATAAATGCGTATGCTGCACAGCAATACGAAGAAATGCCGTGCGCGGAAATGCGCATTGACATAAAATTACGCCCTTCCGTTATCGACGTGGAAAAGTTGATGCTGTTATCAGCATTGGAACCATTTGGTGCAGGCAATCCCGTTCCGGTTTTCGGTCTTTTCGGTATGCGGTTGGATAATATCACCCCGATAGGCAACGGCAAACATTTGCGTATGTCTTTTTCCAAAGGGGATGCACGCTTAAGTGTTTTGAAATTCAATACGGCATATGCGGATTGTCCGCTTGTTTGTGGCGATATATTCGATTTGGCGGTAACGTTAGAGAAAAACGTGTATAAAGGCGTCATTTCTCCCACAATACTGCTGAAAGATATACGCTATGCAGATGCAGACGAAGCGGCACTGATCTCTGTTGCGCACCGTTTTGATGCAATTATGCGGCGCGAAACACGGGATATGGGCGAACGCTTGTTGCCGACCCGTGAGCAGATGGCGGTATTGTACCGCTATCTTTCCAAGCGTGAAAATTTTGTCGGCACCTTAGAACAATTACATCGCCTTGTCGGTGACACAACCTTTTCACCGTTGTCTATGCGCTTGTTGTTAGAGATTTGGCGTGAAGCGGCTTTGGTGACGGTGGACGATTTTGGGGACACTTTACATATCTCATTGTTGCCTTCTGCGGAAAAGCGGGATCTTGCCGTAACCGCATTGTGGCAATATCTTAAGGAGTAACGTATATGAGCAGTGCATGTTGTAAAGAAACTGCAATCAAACATTTGAAAGATCTTATAACCAAAAGTGAACGCACGTACGATGTGGAGCTGATAGACCGCGCGATTGCCGTGGCAGATGCCGCCCACGAAGGACAGCGTCGCGCTTCGGGTGAAGAATACGTATGTCATCCGTTGTCGGTTGCCGCTATTCTGGTGGAAATGGGAATGGATAGCGAAACGATTGCGGCGGCGCTGTTGCACGACGTTGTGGAAGATACCGCAATGGAACTTTCCGAGTTAAAACAACAATTCGGTGAGAACGTGGCGGCGTTGGTAGACGGTGTTACCAAGATTACCAAAATGACATTCTCTACCAAAGAAGAACAGCAAGCGGAAAACGTTCGTAAAATGTTGCTCGCAATGTCCGAGGACATTCGCGTGATGATCATTAAATTGGCGGACCGGTTGCACAATATGCGTACCAGCGATGGCTGGGCTGAACAAAAAAGGCGTGATAAAGCGCGCGAAACGATGGATATTTACGCGCCGCTGGCACACCGTCTCGGTATCCGCGCGGCAAAGGAAGAATTGGAAGACCTTTCTTTGCGTATTTTAGACCCTGTTGCATATCACGAGATAGAAGAAGCGCTGCTGTTGCGCAAAAATGAAAGAGACGCCTTTTTGCAGGAAATACAGGCGCGTATTCAAGAACATTTGGCCGAATACGAGATCAAAGCACAGTTGTCGGGACGTATCAAAAGCATCCCCGGTATCTACCGCAAGATGTATGTGCAGGGCAAAGCCATTGAGCAGATCTACGACATTTTTGCAGTACGCGTGATCGTGGATAACGTTAACGATTGCTATAACGTTTTGGGCATTGTGCACGATATGTTCCGCCCGATACCGAATCGATTTAAGGACTATATTTCCACGCCGAAACCGAATATGTACCAGTCGTTGCATACCACCGTTATCGGCAGAGAAAAAATCCCGTTTGAAGTGCAGATCCGTACGTGGGAAATGCACTATACCGCAGAATACGGTGTTGCGGCACACTGGAAATATAAACTCGGTATGCAAAAACAGCAAAAGCTGGATGAAAAACTCGCTTGGATGCGTCAGTTTATTGAAAACCAGAAAGATGTTGATGATGCGGAAGATATCGTTCGCAGTATTAAAACAGACCTTTCCGGCGAAGAAGTGTTTGTATTTACGCCTAAAGGTGACGTCATTGCTTTGCCGCTGGGTGCCACGGTGGTGGATTTCGCGTACGCGATTCACTCTGCTGTCGGTAACCGTATGATAGGCGCGAAAGTGGACGGAAAGATCGTGCCGATAGACTATAAAGTGAAAATCGGGGAAATTGTCGAAGTGCTGACCACGTCTTCGCCCGGTCACGGTCCGAGCCGCGATTGGTTGTCTATTGTAAAGACCAGCGAAGCACGGAACAAGATTCGTAGTTGGTTCAAGAAAGAACGCCGTGAAGAAAACATCGAACAAGGGCATGCAGAATTAATGCGGGAATTGTCCCGTAACTTGATCCGCTTAACCGATACGGAATTGGAAGCATTCTTATTGGCACAAGCACAAAAACAGCATTTTGAGACGGTGGAAGATTTTAAAGCGGCAATCGGTTATGGTGGTGTCCAGCTTTCCAATTTGATGCCCAGAATGCGGGACGATTATCTGAAAATGGTGAAGACGCCTGCGGAAGCAGATGCGGCCATTACAGCGCTTAATCGTTCACCTGTCCGTAAGAGAAACAATAACGGCGGTGTGATTATTGAAGGTATGGATAATTGCCTTGTCAAATTTGCGCGTTGCTGTAATCCTGTGCCGGGTGATCCGATAATCGGTTTTATCACCCGTGGGTACGGCGTTTCGGTACACAAGAGGGATTGTTCTAATGTACCGTCTGTCCCGTCGGAATCGGCAGAACCCGAAAGATGGGTACAGGCGCACTGGGAAATCACCACCGAGGGCGATTTCAAGGCATCATTGCAGATATTTGCCGCTAATCGTCAAGGTATGTTGGCGGATGTTGCCGCTGCATTGGCACAAATGCGGGTGATGATACACGCTATTAATGCGCGTGAGCCTGAGCGGGATAATGTTGTGATGCATATTACCATCGGCGTTAACAGTTTGGATCATTTGCAGTTTATTATTAACAGACTTTTACAAATAAATGGCGTAGAACGCGTGGAACGTTCTACCACGTGATTTGGTGAAGGAACACAATATGAAAGCAATTTTTCAAAGGGTGAACCGCGCGGCAGTCACCGTTGACGGAAAAACCATAGGGGAGATACAAAAAGGGTGTATGCTGTTGGTTGGCATTGTCCCGACAGATACACAACGTGAAGCGGATATACTTGCAAAAAAAGTGTCCGAAATGCGCGTGTTTGAAGACGAAAACGAAAAGATGAATCTGTCTTTGTTAGATGTCGGTGGCAGCGTTTTGGCGGTATCACAGTTTACGTTGTGTGCAGATATTTCTCATGGCAGACGCCCCGATTTTTTCGGCGCGGCGAAAAAGGAACACGCTTCTCCGCTGTTTGACTATTTCTGTGATGCTTTACGCAAAACGGGCGTCCCCGTGGAAACGGGAGAGTTTGGTGCAGATATGCAGGTGTCTCTCGTCAATGACGGTCCTGTAACCATTATTATGGATACGGATATTTGGAAAAAGGGGAGCTGACTATGCAGGTAAACGTTCTTCCCGTGGGTATGTTGCAGACCAATTGTTATATTCTGTCTGCGGCGGATAACACAGCGGTGATTATCGACCCCGGAGACGAAGCGGAACGTATTGTACGGTTTGTAAAAAGCCAAAATCTTTCTGTAAAGGCGATATGGTTAACACATGGACATTTTGACCATGTGGAAGCGGTTAAACCGTTGAAAGAGACCTTTTCTTGCCCTGTTATTGCTTGCAGATGTGAACAGACGTTGCTTGCCGACCCGATGCTCAATTTAAGCGGTCATTTTACCGACCATGCGGTGTCTCTTACGGCGGATGTGTATTATGATGACAGGGACACGTTTGTATTTGGCAGTGAAACGGTGACGGTATTGCATACACCGGGTCATACGTCCGGCAGTTGTTGTTATTTGGTCGGTGATATGTTGTTCTCGGGGGATACACTCTTTCAGTGTTCTATCGGTCGCACCGATTTCCCGACAGGGGATATGCGCGCTATGCAGGCATCTCTGGAAAGATTGGCACATTTGTCGGGGAATTTTACAGTCTATCCCGGTCACGGCCCTGCTACCGATTTGCAAACCGAAAAACAGCAAAATCCCTATATGCAATAGGAGAAATCGTATGTATTTACTTTTAAACGGCAACGATTTTCATTTTGAAATGGAAAATATCTGCCGTCTGTTTTTACCGCAAGAAAGAATTATTACTCTGCACGATACAACAGATACGGGGGAGTATAATGGACTTGTCGTAACCGCCGAAAGAGAACAACGCAACGATACAACACATATTTCGGTACGCTTACGCTGGGATGATGTGGACCGTGTTTTACACAGCGAATTGTTGAATGATGTACCGCATTATGATACAAGCT
Source organism: Acutalibacteraceae bacterium (assembly GCA_045543675.1). GTDB lineage: Bacteria > Bacillota > Clostridia > Oscillospirales > Acutalibacteraceae > URNF01. Next base: position 12,634 of record JAZPXM010000122.1, on the reverse strand, counting down.
GCGAATTGGAAATGACCACTTTGTTATATCACTTGCTTTCCGATTTACTGGGCATTGAGCAAGATTGGGGTCTAGTGACGGGTGTGCGACCTGTAAAACTGCTGAGACGGCTGACAAAGGAACACGGTTTAGATGCGGCGGTGGCGCATTTCCGAGATAAATTGTTGGTAAGTGAACCGAAACTTGCCCGTTTGCAGGAAGTTTTATATGCGGAAAACGAAATTTTGTCTTTATCCCGTCCTGATTCTTGCAGTGTATATGTCTCTATACCGTTTTGTCCGACGAGATGTGATTATTGTTCGTTTGTGTCTCAAACCGTGACACAAGCGGCAAAACTTATACCCGCCTACGTGGAAAAATTAGCGGAAGAATTGGCGTATACCGGAGATTTGGCACGGGCCCGTGGTTTGCGGGTGGAAACGATATACTTTGGCGGCGGTACGCCGACCACCCTTTCAGCGGAACAGCTTGCTTTCTTATTCCGTATTATTGAACAGCACTTTGATTTGTCCCATCTGCGCGAATATACGGTGGAAGCAGGGAGACCCGATACGGTGACCGCAGAAAAAATGCGTGCCATTGCGGCGGCGGGTATTGACCGTATCAGCATTAATCCGCAGACGTTACATAACGATATTTTAGCGGGTATTGGCCGTCGGCATACCGTCGAAGAATTCTATGATGCATATAATGTTGCGCGTCGCGCTGGATTACAGAATATCAATACGGACCTTATAGCGGGATTGCCCGGAGATACCGTGACGGGATTTACGGATACGCTTGAACAAATTTTGCGGTTAGATCCTGAAAGCGTAACGGTGCATACGCTGTGTCTGAAAAGAGCATCTAATTTGGTGCTGCAACATCGTGCGGATTATAAGCCGTCTGTGGAAGCGGCACAAATGATTGCTTTAACGGGTGAAAAATTACCGCAAAACGGTTATGTGCCGTACTATTTGTATCGTCAAAGCCGTGCGGTGAGTAACCAGGAGAATACAGGATGGGCTAAGCGCGGTAAAGAGGGACTTTATAATGTATATATTATGGACGAAACACACACCATTTTAGGTTGCGGTGCGGGAGCTGTTACCAAATTGAAACACCCACACAAAGACGAGCTTTCCCGTATATTCAATTATAAATTCCCGTATGAGTATATTGCACGTTTTGATGATATGTTGGAAAGAAAGAAACAGGTTGATGACTTCTATGAGTCGTGTCTTATTACGTAAATCAATCAATCGAGCAACTGTTGCATTTTTGCATAGTATGGTGTAAACTATATGTACAATGATTAAGGAGTGACGGGTATGACAACGGTAGAAGAAGTCATTTGTAAAGCAAAAGATCTGGCGGATGCAGCCGGAAAGAAGACAGGCGAATTGGTCAGCTTGACAAAATTGAAATTTGAGGCGGCGGAAGTTTCCCGTACAATTGCGATGAAGATGGAAAAGATCGGTCGTATTGTGTATGAATCGCATGTAAGCGGTGAAAACTGTGACGCAACTTTAGAAGCATTGTTTGCAGATGTCGCTGAATTGGAAGAGAAAGCGGACGCTTTGGCAGAAAAAATGGATGATTTGCGCCGCACGAAAACATGTGTTTCTTGCGGAAAAAATAACCGCTCTGACGCCGCTTTTTGTCAAAATTGTGGAGAAAAACTTTAAAAAGTACCTAAAAATGTTGAAAAAAGGTAACAATTTTTGATTTTATCCACAAAAAACACTTGCAATGCGCCGGAAATTGCTGTATGATAAGTGTAATGCTAGGAAGTGAAAACGGAAATGGCAGTAAATTTTGTTCATAAAGATCGATACGATATGCAGGACTTGTTAGAGATAATGCGGTTACTGCGTTCGCCTGATGGCTGTCCATGGGATAGGGAACAGACACACCGTTCTATTCGTGGGGATTTTTTGGAAGAAACTCACGAAGCAATCGAGGCGATTGATCGTGAAGACCTTGACGGCTTGCAGGAAGAACTCGGCGATGTCTTATTGCAGGTCGTTTTTCACGCTTGTATCGAAGAAGAAAAAAACGGTTTTACGTTCCGTGATGTTGTAGATACACTGTGTCAAAAATTAGTGATGCGCCATCCCCATGTGTTCGGGAATGTGGATGCCGCCGATGCGGGACAAGCCCTTAAAAACTGGGATGCCATTAAACGGCAAACAAAAAAGGGAAAGACGCAGACGCAACTGTTAGACGGTGTGCCGCATTCTTTGCCCGCTTTGATGCGCGCAGGAAAGGTGCTCGGCAGAGCGCGGCGCGTTGGTTTTGAAACGGCATCAGTTCCTTTGGATGCAGTGTGCAAGTTAGAAGAGCAGGTTGCTTTGTTAAAACAGTGTGTAGTCGACGGCGAAGATGTGGATGCCGCACTTGGAGATATGTTGTTTTCTGCCGTGGCGCTTTCGCGTACGGTGCACGTGGATCCTGAAGAGCAGTTGTCTTTGTCGGCAAATCGTTTTATTGACCATTTTTCAGCGATGGAACGGTTGATACAAGAAACGGGCGGCGATATTGCGAATGTTTCACCCGAACAATGGCAGTTGCTGTGGGAGCAGACAAACCCGTAAATAACTTAGTAAAAAAGCAGTTTACTGCTTTATATAAAAAATTTGGAGGTAAAGAGAAATGAACAAAGTAGAACTCGTTGCGGCAGTTGCTGAAAAAGCGGCGCTGTCCAAAAAAGATGCAGAGAAAGCGGTTGCTGCCGTATTCGGCGCTATCGAAGCGGCTGTTGCCGCCGGCGATAAGGTTCAGTTGGTTGGCTTTGGTACTTTCGAAGTGCGCGAACGCGCTGCTCGTACCGGCCGTAACCCGCAGACCGGCGCTGAAATCAAAATTGCTGCTTCCAAGCAGCCGGTGTTCAAAGCTGGTAAAGCTTTCAAAGACGCTGTTGCGAAATAAGTTGATTTCAAGTGGAAAAGCCGCCCGCGGGCGGCTTTTTTCTTGAGATAAGGGGTGTAACGATGAGACTGGATAAGTTTTTGAAAGTATCCCGCATTATCAAGCGTCGCACGGTTGCAAACGAGGCGTGTGATGCAGGTAAAGTGGCGGTGAATGATAAACCTGCGCGTGCATCGTATGACGTAAAAATCGGTGATATCATTACGGTGACGTTAGGCGCGCGTGAAATACGTGTCAAGGTAGTAACGGTGCAAGAAACCGTTGCCAAAAACGATGCGGCAAATATGTATGAAATTCTTTAAGACCTTTCCTTGCGGAGAGGTCTTTCATATTTATCTTATTTTTAGCATATAATTTCCAAAGGGAGTGAATGCTATGGAAGATTGGAATGAAACGACATTGCCGCATCGTTTGACGATGGAAAACCGAGAAACGGTACATTTGACGGGTGTTACCGACGTAAAATGCTTCGATGAAGAGACAGTAGAACTGGTTACAACGGCGGGGGATTTAACGGTTATGGGTACGGCATTGCATATTGCGGTTTTACAGTTGGAAACCGGCGATTTGCATCTGACGGGCAAAGTGAATAGTATACAATACCACGAGCGCTTGACCCGCCGCGGAAAATTGGGGAGAATGTTCCGTTGATGCCGGGGGTGTCGTTAGGAAAACAAGCGGTAGAATTTGTTTGCGCTTGTGGGTTGGGCTTCTTACTGGGGTTGTATTATGAGTTATTTCGGACGGTACGCGTTATGTCGCCGCCGTCAAAAATGACTTGCATTTTTCAAGATGTATTTTTTTGCTTGTCCTCCGCTTTGGTCACGTTTTTTGCTTTTTTGGGACTGGCTGACGGCAACTTGTATCCTTATCTGTTTTTCGGGGAAGTAATTGGTTTTTGGATTTTTCGTGGCAGCCTTGGCAATGTATTACATAAGGTTATGGCGAGAATCTGCACGATAATGGAAGGATTCCTTAAATGGGTGGGTCGGAAGATATTTATGCCGATTTTCGGCTTGGCTCGGGCAAAAAAGAAATACTTGGAAACGGTATGGACAAAAAAGCATCTCAAAAGCAAAAAAACACAAAAAAAGTCAATATTTTTTTCGAAAAAGTCTTGAAATTTCTCTATATAGTATAGTATAGTAATTATGTGTAGTACTGTGATTTCTTGTGAAAGGAGGATTCGTGCATATGCAGACGAAACGTAAAGAAAAGAAAAAGAATATTCTTTTGCGTATTGCGTGTGCTGCTGCGGCAATATATGTTATTGCAACTGTTTTTTCTCTGTGTATGCAGTTGCGTGATAAGCGGGAAGTTCTTAACGCATTAGAGGCGGAAATTCAGCGGCAGGAACTGCTTAACGAATCCTTGCAAGAGAAAGCAGATAACTCAGAAATTTATCTCGAAGAGGAAGCCCGTGATCAGGGGTATTCTTTGCCGGGCGAACAAATTTATCAGGTCGTTCCGGAAAACTGATTGGGAGGATATTAAGCGTATATGCAGGTGGAAGTTGGAGCAATACTTGAGGGGAAAGTCACAGGTATTACGAAATTTGGTGCTTTTGTAGATTTAGGAGACGGTAAGACCGGTATGGTACATATCTCCGAAGTCGCATCGACCTACGTTAAAGAAGTGCGTGATTTTATCACGGAAGGACAAACGGTAAAGGTTAAAGTGCTGGGTATCGCAGAAGACGGAAAGATCAGTCTTTCGATTAAAAAAGCGGCACCGCCCGCTCCGCGTGCACCGCGTCAACCTGCGGTATCTCCCGGTAGACCCGGTGAATTCGAATGGAAATCTCAAAAGAGCAGTGCTTCCAGTTTCGAAGATATGATGTCGCAGTTTAAACAGACCAGTGACGAGAAAATGTCCGATTTAAAACGTTCGCTGGACAGTAAACACGGCGGTTTTCCCAAAAAAGGCAATCGGGGACAGCAATAACGCTTTGGATATGTAAACAAATAGGGGACAATGCTACTGCTTAACAGTTGCTTTGTTCCCTTTCTTTATGATTGAGGTAGATGTGTATGGAAATGCTACGGATGTGTGCGCCTTGTATGTTTGGTATTGAAGGCATTTTAGCGGATGAATTAAAACGTATGGGAGCTGTAGACGTTGCGGCGGAAAACGGCAGAGTGCTGTTTTCGGGTGGTTTTGATATGCTGGCACGCGCAAATATCGGTTCCCGCTATGCGGAACGTATACAACTGTTTATCGGCGGCTTTACGGCACGCAGTTTTGAAGAGTTGTTTCAAGGTGTGAAAGCGTTGCCGTGGGAACGCTTTATTGGAAAAAATGACGCGTTTCCCGTAAAAGGGTGGTCCTTGAATTCTGCTTTGCACAGTATTCCCGATTGTCAGTCTATTATAAAAAAAGCGGTGGTTGACCGTTTGGGACAGGTATACGGTGTCAGTTGGTTGCAGGAAAGCGGCAGTATTCATCAAATTCAATTCACTATTATGAAAGATGAAGTGACCATGCTGATGGACACCAGCGGTGCAGGGTTGCATAAACGCGGTTACCGACAGAACGCAGGCGGCGCACCCATTAAGGAAACCTTAGCCGCTGCTATGGCAGACTTGATGCGTGTACGCCGTGCAGAGCGTGTGCTCGATCCGTGTTGCGGTTCGGGTACGTTACTGATTGAATCCGCGCTTGCCGCTAAAGGAATCGCGCCCGGTATCCGCCGCCGTTTTGCGGCGATGCAATGGGAACAGCTGCCGGCAGAAATTTGGACACGTGAACGCGAACGTGCGCGCAGCTACGAAAAGCAGGATACGGAATTTGTGGCTGTTGGTAGCGATATAGATCCTGCGGCGGTAAAACTTACGCTGGAAAATGCCGCAAAAGCAGGTGTAGGAGATTGCATAACCGCTAAAGTTGCGGCGATAAAAGATTTTAAACCGCAGGGCGATACGGGTGTCGTACTGTGCAACCCGCCGTACGGAGAGCGACTTTTAGATGTGGAAGCGGCTGAAGAAATCTATAAACAGATGGGTCGCGTGTTTTTACCGCGCGTCGGCTGGAATTACGCGGTCATCAGTCCGCACGATGATTTTGAGACATTATTTGGCAGAAAAGCCGACAAGCGCAGAAAGCTATATAACGGTATGCTCAAATGCCAGTTATATATGTATTTTCGTTGATTTGTAAATAATATGTGAAAATAGAAACTTTTTCTTGTTTTCCTATTGATTTTTTTGAAAAAATGGTTACAATAGGTTTTAGCACTCTTATAGTTAGAGTGCCAAAACGCGTGAGACATACTTTTAAGGAGGAATATATGATGTCTATTAAACCGTTAGCCGATCGCGTGGTTATCAAGATGGTAGAAGCTGAAGAGACTACGAAAAGCGGCATTATTTTAACAGGTGCCGCAAAAGAAAAACCGCAGGTTGCACAGGTAGTGGCGGTAGGTCCCGGTGGCAACGTAGAAGGCAAAGATATTATTATGTACGTAAAGGTGGGCGACAAAGTGCTTACCAGTAAGTATTCCGGCACCGAAATCAAATTGGATGGCGAAGAATACATCATTGTACGTCAGAATGACATTCTTGCTGTTGTAGAATAAGGAGGAACTTTGCTATGTCTAAAATCATTTTGTTTGGCGAAGAAGCCAGAAAAGCATTGCAGGCGGGTGTTGACCAGCTTGCTGATACCGTTAAAATTACGTTGGGTCCGCGCGGTCGCAACGTGGTGTTAGACAAAAAATTCGGCGCACCGTTGATTACCAATGACGGTGTGACCATTGCTAAGGAAATTGAGCTGGATGATCCCTTTGAGAATATGGGTGCACAGCTTGTAAAAGAAGTTTCCACCAAAACCAACGATGTGGCGGGCGACGGTACCACCACCGCTACGTTGCTGGCGCAGGCGCATATTCGTGAGGGTATGAAGAACGTTGCGGCGGGTGCTAACCCGATGTGCGTAAAACGCGGTATTCAGTTGGCGGTGGATAAGGTTGTAGAAACATTGAAAGCCAACTCTAAAAAGGTGAACGGCTCGGAAGATATTGCTTCTGCCGCTACCATTTCTGCGGGCGACGCATATATTGGTAAATTGATTGCCGAAGCAATGGAAAAAGTTTCCGCTGACGGTGTTATTACCGTTGAAGAATCCAATACTGCCGATACCTTTACCGAAGTGGTGGAAGGTATGCAGTTTGACCGCGGGTATATCACACCCTATATGGTAACCGATACCGATAAAATGGAAGCGGTTATTGATGACGCATTTTTGCTGATTACCGATAAGAAGATTTCCAATATTCAGGACATTTTGCCGTTGCTGGAACAGATTTTGCAGGCGGGCAAAAAATTGGTTATCGTTGCTGAAGATATCGAAGGCGAAGCACTGTCTACCTTGATTGTCAACAAACTGCGTGGCACCTTCACTTGCGTTGGTGTAAAAGCGCCCGGTTTTGGTGACCGTCGCAAAGAAATGTTACAGGATATCGCTATTTTGACCGGCGGTCAGGTGATATCCGATGAACTTGGCTACGACCTTAAAGAAACCACCATTGATATGCTGGGTCGTGCACGGCAGGTTAAAGTGCAAAAGGAAAACACCGTTATCGTTGACGGTGCAGGTGATGCTGAAGCAATCAAAGCCCGTGTGGCACAGATTCGTAACCAGTTGGAAACCGTGACATCCGAGTTTGACCGCGAGAAACTGCAAGAACGCCTTGCAAAACTGGCAGGCGGTGTGGCTGTTATCAAGGTTGGCGCCGCTACCGAAGTAGAAATGAAAGAAAAGAAACTGCGCATCGAAGACGCTTTGGCGGCAACCAAAGCGGCTGTAGAAGAAGGCCTTGTGGCAGGCGGCGGTGTAGCGCTTATCAATGCTTCTGCTGCATTGGCACAACTTGTGGAACAGTACGAAGGTGACGAAGAGACGGGCATTAAGATCGTGCTCAAAGGCATTGAAGCTCCCGTTCGCCAGATAGCACTGAATGCAGGTTTGGAAGGTAGCGTTATTATCGATAAGATTCGCAATTCCGGCAAAGTAAACTACGGATATGACTTTGCAACCGAGCAGTATGTGGATATGTTCGCTGCCGGCATTGTTGACCCGACTAAGGTAACCCGTTCTGCGTTGCAGAATGCGGCTTCCGTGGCGGCAATGGTGCTGACCACCGAATCCCTCGTTTCTGATAAGAAAGAGCCCGTAGCGGCGGCACCCGCACCCGCAATGGACGGGATGTATTAAGACCTGAAAAAGACCGTGTTTCTTGTAGAAACACGGTCTTTTTTTATATTTCTTCGCCAAAGCATTCGCCATCTTTGGCATCTGTAATGCGTACGCGGACAATGTCGCCTGCTGCATAGTTTGTCTTTACATATACACCGACATATTCGGGCGTGTAACCAAACACTGTGCCGTCTTTTATGGCAGTTTCTAACAGTATTTCGGTTTCTGTTCCGATTTTGGAAGATGCGAATTTTTGTTGTAAGTTACCGCAGATAGCCGCCGCTTTTTTACTGCGTGCGGATTTCACGCGGTTTAACACTTGGTCGGGTGCTTTGGCGGCAGGGGTACCGGGACGGGGAGAATAGGCAAAAATGTGCACCCTTGCCAGTTGCATTTTTTCTACAAACCCGATAGAAGCGGTAAATTCTTCTTCGGTTTCGCCGGGGAAGCCAACCATAAAGTCGGTGGTAATGGCGCAGCCGGGGAAATGTGTCCGCAATGATGTGCAAACCGCGGCGTATTCTTCGCTGGTATAGTGGCGACGCATACGTTTTAGTGTAGCATCACAACCACTTTGCAGGGCTAAATGGAATTGTGGACATAATTTTTCTTGCTTCGCAAGACGTTCAACAACAGCATCAGTAATGTGATCGGGTTCAATGGACCCGAGACGCACACGCTTGATACCGTCTACAGCGCATACGGCGTCTACGGCATCGGCAATGGTGTATCCCGTATCCTGCCCGAATGCAGTGAGATTGATACCGACCAACACGATTTCTTTGTATCCGTTTTTACTGAGCGCGGTGACTTCTTCTCGCAAACTCTCTAACGAACGGGAACGCACTCTGCCGCGCGCATACGGAATAATACAATAGGAACAAAAACGGTTACAACCGTCCTCGATTTTTACAAATGCGCGGGTATGTTCATCAAAACTGTTAATGGGCGTTTCTTCAAAAACGGCATCGTGTGGTGTAATCTCGACGATACGCTGATGTGTTTGGAAAAAACGCTCAACATACATAGGTAACGTACGGCGTGCGGCATTGCCCAGTATGATATCAGCATCCAACAGCGCTACTGCTGCATCCGGAAACGCCTGCGGCATACATCCAGTCAAAACAATGACAGCGGACGGATGTTCACGGCGACACCGCCGCAACAGCTGGCGTAATTTGCGGTCAGATTCGCCCGTGACGGTACACGAATTTATAATTATGATATCGGAATCGTCGTCAATAGAAACCGTTTTAAAGCCATTTTTTTCCATTAAACGGCGCATAGCTTCGGTTTCATATTGATTTACTTTACAGCCGAGTGTATAAAATGCAATTTTCATACTTTGTTTCACCTTTTTGTTGGATGTTATCTTGAATTTTCAACTTCTTGTGGTATACTGAAATAAAAAGGGCGAGAGGAGCGGAAAAATGTATACCGCAACTATTCTTTTGAACACGTTTGAAAACGCTAAGCAGTTTGTACAAATTTGCAGCGAACAATCGTTTAATATCGAGGTGTCCGCCGGAAATATGGTGGTACATGCAAAGTCTATCATCGGCGTACTGAGTATGGATCTCACCGAACCGATGAAGCTGACCGTTAAAAAAGGCGACACAGCTGCTGTTAAACAGTTTGCTGACCGTATCGCTTCTTTTATAGTATAATGTACGTGTCGTAATACCGCAAAATCAGCGATACCACTTGATTATAACTTAAAACGCCGCTTTCTACACCGTTCACTTTAATGAATGTATCATTAAAATCTTGGGAAGATGTCATGACGTCGCCTTCAAACTGTTTCCAGTAGGTATTGCGTTGCTTTAAATCGCGAAAAACACCGTCAGAGCACCCTTCGCGCACAGAAACGCATAAGGTGGGGTCGTATGCGTATAAAGCGTTGTAACAGTACACAAAGGCGGAAAGATAGCCGGAATATACGGCGTCGGGAATGTCGCTGGTCGTACAAGCGAGAAATGCAATAAAATTACACGCGTCTTCTCGAGCAAACCCCATTGTATGCGCAATTTCGTGAGTTGCAGTATAATATAGACTGCTTTGCGGCATATCCACGTTGATGCTGACCTCTCCAAGCCAGGGACAATAAACACCCGTATACCCTGTATATGACCAATATCGGGACAGTATAACGGGTTTTACCCGCCATACCCCTGATTTAAAGAAAGGGTATGTATCTCTCAGATTGTTGTAACAGTTATCCGCCTGTAAAAGGGCGGTTTGCAAACTGTCGGATAATTGCATACAACCGTTTTCGTCCTCTGCCACCGATTGTCGGGCGGCAGAGGCTTTTTTTGCTATATCTGTTGTAACCTGCTGTAAAAAAACAGCATCGTATGTGTTGTCGTTAAGTTTCATCAAGTCTCCGACCGATAAGCGCGAGAAATTGCCGCCGTCCATAATCATAAAGGTGAGGGCGGCAATAGATACACACCAGCAGAGAAACCGCGCGCCTTTTTCGGCGATGGCTTTGCGGTCTGCACGCTTAACAAGACGATAGATAAACACGCTTGTTAGTGTTATGATCGCAGGAACAGCCAAGACAACGACCAATTCCGTAACCGAAATAGGTATGAGCGACAGTAAAAACGTGATCGGTATACTGACAAAACGGAATATACCGCGTACAATCACGTATTCTGTAAATTCAGGAAAGCAGGGGAGCAAGAAGTATAATAAAGCGGCAACAATAAGCGGTAAAACAGCGAGCAGCCATTTATGCCATACAGTACGCTTTTTCAACATTGTTCTCACTCCTTTCTGTTAAACTATTATATCACACTTGTCAAGGTGTGAACAACCGCCAAAGACTTGTGGTGATACAGCATAACAGTATGCCGATGATAGTGGGGAGAACAGCGGCGATTAACGTCCACTTTAAAGATGCTGTTTCTTTATGAATGGTGGCGAGCGTGGTAGAACACGGCCAATGGAACAATGAGAACAACATAACGTTTAGGGCGGTAAGCGGTGTCCACCCGTTGTTGATGAACAGCGTTTTAAGGGTTGCTAATTCGGTGATATCGGTCAGCGTTCCCGTGGACATATATGCCATAATAATAATCGGAACGACGATTTCATTGGCGGGAAACCCCAAAATAAACGCGATGAGTATGACCCCGTCCAGTCCTAAGGCACGTGCAAAGGGGTCTAAAAAGTTTGCTGCGTGTTGCAAAACAGTCGTATTGCCGACAGATATGTTGGCGGTCAACCAGAGTAGCAACCCTGCGGGCGCGGCAACCGCCGCCGCGCGTCCAAGCACAAAAATCGTGCGATCCCCAATGGAACGCCAGATGACTTTACCTATCTGTGGTTTGCGGTACGGCGGTAATTCTAAAGTGAAAGAAGACGGCATACCTTTTAAGACGGTAACAGATAATAGCTTTGTAACGGCAAAGGTAACAAAAACACTCAGCAGTATGAGAATAGTCAGCAACAAAGCGGATAAACCAAAGGAGAAAAAACCGCTCGCGTTACCAATGAAAAACATAGTGAGAATGCTGATAAGCGTGGGAAACCGCCCGTTACACGGTACAAAAGTGTTGGTTAGAATTGCCAATAACCGTTCGCGTGGAGAATCGATAATGCGTGCGCCGATAACGCCTGCCGCGTTACAACCAAACCCCATACACATCGTAAGCGCTTGCTTGCCGCACGCATTACTTTTTTGAAAAGGTTTATCTAAGTTATACGCTAACCGCGGCAGGTATCCTACGTCTTCCAAAAGGGTGAACAAAGGGAAAAATATCGCCATTGGCGGTAGCATAACCGCGATAACGTTCGTTAGAACACGATACACACCCAAGACAAGTGCGCCATACAGCCAATCAGGTGCTTGCAGTAAGGCAAAGAACCGCGTGAGATATGTTTCCAGGCGCGAAAAGCCGGCTGAAAGTAAAGCAGATGGGTAATTGGCGCCTACAATCGTCAGCCAGAAAATCACCAACAATAGGAGTATCATAGAAATGTAAGCGGTTTTCTTGCCTGTCAAAAAACGGTCGATTCTTACATCACGGTTGTTGGATAGGTCGTTATTGTAACGCACGCACTGTCTGCAAACAGCGGTAGCAGTATCCATTAGGGTGGATACTAACAGATCCTTTAACTGCTGCTGTGAAATGCCGTTTTTTGCAAGAATGTCTCTGGCGCTTTTGGCTTGGTCGGCCGCGCGCTGTATATTGTCTTTTCCGTAATGTGAAGTAATTTCTTCTTGTAAAGCAGGGTCGTTTTCCAATAATTTCAATGCAATAAAACGGCATCGTTTTTTATTGGGTTCTAAATCCTTTAATGCGTTTTCTATTGTTTTGACAGCCGTTTCAACGGCGGCAGGGTAGGAAACGGTCAGCGGCTTAGGGGAGACGAGGGTCGCTTTCTCTATGGCGGAGACTAATTTTGGCAATTGGTCTTTCTTATGCGCCGTAATACCTACAACGGGTAAATGTAAGTGTTTTGATAACGCTTGCAAGTGGATATGAATGTGCTTTTTAACGGCCTCGTCCATCAGATTAACGCA
>JAZPXM010000121.1:0-4366 GCA_045543675.1 Acutalibacteraceae bacterium | reverse complement strand
TCACTTTTTCCGCAAAGGCCGTCAATGGGGGTCTTATCCACCAAAACAGCGGGCAGACCCAACACCCGACCGATCTCTTTGACTTCGGTTACGGTAAGGAATGACATCGGCGAAAAATCACCCACCGAATCGCCGTAACGGGTGGAATACCCGACCCAGTCTTCAGACAAATTGCAGGTGTTCGCCACCCTGCCGTTGACGCTTTGGGACACCGCGTACAAGGTCGCCATACGCACGCGCGGCGGCAGGTTTTGTTTGGTCAATGTGCTCACTTCCAGTTCGGCAGGCATATTGGCAAGCACCGCATCCACCGCGTCTTTCACGTTGATCACGTAATGGCGGATACCCAAATGTTCTACCAGCAGATGCGCCATATCAATGTCGTGTTGTTCCCCTTGCGGCATCAACACGCCGATAACGCGGTCAGCGCCCAATGCTTCCACGCACAGCGCCGCCGCCACCGAACTGTCCTTGCCCCCTGAAATACCGACAACGGCGTTGCACCCCTTACCGTTCTGTTCGAAGAAATCGCGGATCCACGCGACACAATCATTTTTTACCTTTTCCGCACAAAACATACCTGTCACCTCATTTTTTCTTTAAAACCAATCTGCACGCCGCTGTCACGATCACAATACCCAAAGACAGCGCCACCGCCAACTGCACCGTGTTGCTCAAACGCGGGATAAACAAATCGAGATTACCGCTTAAAGCGGTGGTGGTCGTATAATACAGTGCACCGCCCGGCACCAACGGTATCAACGTAATGATACAAAAAGTGGTGGCCGGCGTTTTTAAGCGCCTTGCCAATACTTCCGCGTACACCGTACTGCAAACGGACACGATAAAGTACCGTAGCACTTCACTTTCTATCCAAAAGCCAAGCCCTAAAAACAGTGCCCACGCCGCCATACCGCCCAAAGCGGCATACACCAATTTTCTGCCGCGGATATTAAACAGATATCCAAAACCCAAGGTGCCGACAAAGGATGCCAACACTTCAATAAGCATACTCCACTTCATCACGCCGCACCCCCGAACAAAAAGGTGGTTACGATATAGCCGCAGGCAATAGCCAGCGCCAAAAGTGCCGCTTCAATCAGCCGCAGAACACCCGAAATGCTGTCTCCCGAAAACAAATCGCGCAACGAATTGGTCAGACCGATGCCGGGAATCAAGGTCATAATGTTGCCGATAATGATATGGTCAACACTATCAATACAGTGTACCCGTTTTAACGTAAAACTGATAGCACACGCGGAAAACGCACACAAAAATTTTACCAAAAACTTGTTGGCCTTTGCTTTATCCAATCCAAAAGTCAGCAATCCTGTCACAATACCCGCCCCAAAGGATACCAACAATTCTACAAGATGCCGCCCGCCGAAAAAGAGATAAAACGCCGCCGCGATAACGCCGTAAAACAGCGTTACCACCCACGTAGGATACTGCGGTATGTTCCGCACCGCGTCAACTTCCGCGGCAAGTTGTTCCGCCGCAAGCGGTGCCGCACTCAATCGCCGTACCAAGTCGTTTAATCGGTGTACCTTTTCAATATCGGTGGCAATCGACGGCACGCGGCGGGTATGGGTTTTTACCGTACCGTCCGCTGTTTCCACCGAAACAATAATGTTAGACGTGGTGGCGTATACGTCAATCTGTTTCATACCGTACGCTTCCAAAATACGTTTAGCGCTTTCTTCCGCACGGTAAATTTCCGCACCTGCCGCTATCATCATCGCTTCGATCTCCAAAACCGACGATAACAGTTTATGAATTTCAATCGTTGTCATACCATCACTCTCCCAAGAAAGCGGCAAACGTATCTATTTCCGCTGTGGTATCTTCCAGAAACTTACGGCTTGCAGGATCTTTTGCCAGTAGTTTGCCCACCTTTTTTACCGCTTTTAAAAACCGTTTATCAAACAAGATTTCGTCGCTATGGGTCACCATCGGACACAGCCGTGCCGCGCGGTAATCGAGTTCCACAAACACCCGTCCTTTTTCGTCTACCGTTGGAAAAAACGGAAAAATACGGCAGGAAAGCGGCCGCTTTTCGCGATCACACGTACCGTCACACACCGCAAGGTAACCGCCGTCTGCCGTTTTTACAACGGGAAGATCGGTCTGCTCGAAAGGGAATAACCGCATACCCGTTTTGTCGTCCCCCTTGCAACACGCACCGTTACACAGCCGTCCGCAATCAGCGGTAAGCGGGGTCAAATCCCCCAAAACATCAAAAATTTTCTGATACAGTTTTTCGTAATCCGTCATATCATTCCTCAAAGCAATCGTAGGTTTGTAAAAGATATTTGCCGATCTCATACAGCAGATCCACCGCCTGCTTTTTCAAAAACAACGGCGGGCTTTGCAGTTTGGACACCGTCTCACCGTTATGCTCCCACGCCTTGCGCCCAAAGGGCGGATTGTTCTGGTGGAACAAAGTATACGACGCTTCGAAGGTGAAATACCCGTCATAGTTGACGTCCAACAACCCTTGCATTATCGAATCAAAATTAATAACACCCGCAAAAGGCCAGGTGTGATGGTGGCTGTCACCGAAATTATCTGAAATGTGTAACCCTTTCAGTTTGTCGCCAAGCGCCACAATATTCTCGTACTGACCGATCTCACGCGCGACAAGATCAATATTCCCGTGTGCGGTGTCCCAACAGGCGCACAGCAACGGATGATGCATAAAATCGAGAAACTCACGCATCACTTCGCCGGTGGAAAAATAATACTGCTTGCCATCCCAGTTTTCTGCCATCAAAATGATGTTGTACTTTTCCGCCAAATCCAGCAAATCATTATAAAACATCTTATTATACGCATAAAACTGTTCTTTCGTGATACCGTCACAGCAACACGCGTGCACCACCACACGGTCAATGCCCATATAATGGCACACTTCAATAGAACGGCGCAAGGCACGGATAGTGGCTGTATATTCTGCGTTATTGTGGTCTTCCAGCGCTTCAAAAATGGGATTATGCAAGCACGGCGCGTGCGCGACAACAACGTTAACCCCTGCTTCTTCCCGCGCTTTTACAAGCTCGTCCGCAAAGGTTTTCCACGCATTATCATCATCACTGAAAAATGCAGGCGTTCCGGTCGGCAATTCCAGGTTGATATTTTTGAATTTACCGCCTTTGAAATGGCGAATAGTGTCGGGTAAATTGCTATCCGTATACTGCCAATAATCACCCGCGGAAGTTACAAGTTTCATATAGAATACTCCTTATTCTCTGTACGCTGCCACCATACGCCGTATGCGGTCTATAGTGGCATATACGTATTTTTCGTATGCTTCTATGAGCGGTGCATCCATTTTTTTCGGATTAACGCTGCCCGTTTCTAACGACAGCGACCCTGTAAAACCAATATCGGCAAGCGCTTTTGCAAAAGCCGTCCAATCGATGTTACCCATAAACGGCAGCAAATGCGCGTCGGACAGTGTACGGTTGTCGTGAATATGCAACGTCTTTAAATGGTCTTTTGCAAGATAGACGTTCTCGGCAATATCTTCTTTGAGATAGTTACAATGTCCCGTATCCAAACAAATCCCTACAAAGGGCGACTGCACCTTTTCAACCGCTTGTACGATATATTGCATAGACGAAATACGCTGTTTGCGGAACGGCATATTTTCAAGACAAATGGTTACCCCGTAGGTTTCGCCGTCTGCCGCCAATTCTTTTAACAAATCCACCGTTTGTTGCTCCGCGGCATCAGGGTCGGTATCCGCATCCCAGCCAAACGGCATCTGTGGATGTATCACCAGATACGGCGCGCCCAACAAGTGACAGCCGTACACGGCTTTATGCATACATTCCCAGCCCCATTTTATCCCGTCTGCGGTGGTGTCGTCGGTTGGCCACGGACCGTGTACCTGTGCTATCGTTAACCCTGCTTTTTGAGCAGCAGTACGGATTTCTGTACAATGCTTTTCCATCGCGGTGACGTCAGCGTATATGTCACTTTTGATGTTGGAGAGACCGACGTCCAGCGTATCGTATCCGAGCGCTTTTAAGTGTGCAAACCGTTCGTCCCACGTATCAAGATAGTTGGCGGCGCCGTGCACAATACCAACCGTGTTGCCTATTGCCTTGTCGCCCATTTACATCTCTCCTATTGCAATACTCAAGTGAATAATACCACTTTCATCCGCCTTTGTAAACACTTTATAACGACAAAAAAGCACCCGCCGTACGGGAGTTGCGGGTAGGGATTGGCAACATTAACCTCCCTCTGACGAGGGAGGTGGATTTTTGCGAAGCAAAAAGACGGAGGGAGAGAAAAAGAAGAACTACCCTTCCGTCAAAACCTACGGTTTTGCCACCTCCCCTGACAAGGGGAGGCAAGA